>JBFKKR010000039.1:0-27488 GCA_041682035.1 Pseudomonadales bacterium
ACATAGGGCGGACCGGTGACCAGCGGATTGTCGCTGAAGCGTTCATCCTGGCACGCGTTCTCGACCTGGAATATCTCGCGGGCGAGTATCGCGTGACCGCAGAAGGAGATATCACGGCCGGTTTCCGTCAGCGCCAGCCCCTGCGCGGACTTGAACCACTGGCGATCCCGGTCCACCAGGGTGACCAGCGCGATCTCCACGCCGAACGCCTCGCGCGCCGCCTCGGTAATCGCATCGAAGCGGCGTTCGCCCGGTTTGTCCAGGAGACCGAGCGCATCCAGCGCCGCCTGCCGGGCGGCTTCCTCGGGATGCAGGGCGGGCGCGCAGCCAAGGCACGCGCCGGCTTGCGGATCATTCATTTTCCCGGTGCCGTGCAACGCCGTCACCCACCGATCAGTAATTGAACGAAGTCTAGCCGAAGCCGGACGTCCGGCACTTTAAAGCTCGTTGTCGCTGCGAATGCGGTCGTCGGTGCGGCGCGCCAGTTCGATCGCCATGCGCAGGCACTCGTCCATCAGGCGGTCTTCCGTCTTGGGGTTCAACTCCCCGCGGGCGATGCAAGCCGCGAACAGGCGGGAAGCCGCCGCGAAGACGGCCATCTCCGAGCGCGCCAGGCTGACCGAAGCGCGGCTGTCCGTGTGTTCCTGGTATGGATTTGTCATGTCCTGGTTTTCCTTTTCGCTGCTCTAGTAGTGGGGTGGCGGGGCTTCATCCGCCGCGTCTTCCAGCCGATCGCGCAGTTCGCGGTACTCCTCCACCAGCTTCTTCACCAGGTCCTCCAGGTCGCGGATGCGCTCCTGCTGCGCCCGGACGACATCGTCCAGCTTCGCATGCGCGTCCTCGAGAAACGCCAGCTTCAGTTCCAGCTCGTCGATTCGGGGGGAATCAGCCATCGCACGGACTCACGCACCGGCCCGCGTGGATCCGCCACGGACACGCGCCGTATTCATCGCCGGGCAATGCCGGCGGGACGAGGTCGACCGAGGTGAACCCGGCCGATTCCATCGCCCGCACGCAGTCCTCCGGGTCCCGGAACAGCCGGTGTTCCATGCGTGCACCGACCAGCACGCCCAGCGCCCGTGCGCCCCAGCGGCCCATGTCGCCTTTCGACAGCAACGCCAGCGGCCAGTCGTCGAGCAGGTAACAGTGTTCCCGCGCCTGCCGCAGCAGTTTCAGCACCGTGCGCCAGGCCTGTTGCTTCTCGTCGATGTCGAGATAGGGAATCAGTCCTTCCGTGATGACGAGCAGCCGGCAGTCCGGTGGAATCTCCACCGGGATTCCGTCGTCAGCCAGGATGTCCCCGTCGGCGAGAAAGTAGTTGCCCGGCAAAGCGACCGGCAGGCGCCGGCGCTTGGCGGCGACCATGTGCGGCAGGTCGAACTCGTGGTAGCGCACTTCCGGGTGCGCGCGGCTGTAGGCCAGGCCACGGCTGGAGAGGCCCGCCGCGATCTCCACGATCACGTCGGGCCGGTACTGTTCCAGGTAGCGGTCGATGGTGTGGTGGCGCGCCTCGATGAAGTCTTCCCAGCGGCGCATGTTCTCAGGCAGCAGGAATGAAATGGGCTTCTTGCCGATGCGCAGGCCGTGGTACATGAGCCGCCCCAGCGGGGTCGCGAACCGTTCGGCTTCCGGGAACCCGCCTTCCACCCATACCTGCGCGGTGTAGTAGGCGGTGGGTGCGATCCGCGCGTTGCCCTTCACAGGTTGCGCTCGCGCGCCTCGCGGCGGGCCTTCAGTTCCAGCACCTGCCGCTTCATCAGGTACTGGATCAGGATTTCCTGGTCGCTCTCCATGATATGGTCGAACTCGACCCGCACCATGTGGTCGAGCAGGTCGCGCGGCGTCTTCAGCGGTTTGCAGGAAACCACCTTGGCAATGGTGCGCACCGGCCGGAACGGCGCCGGCAGGTTGAACTGCAGCAGCAGCAGGTCGCCGTGCCCGTGGCGGCCCGTCACCGGGATGGCGGCGCCGCAGCCGCTGATGTCCACCAGCCGCAGCTCGTACTCGCGGGTCATGTCCATGCGACTGGTCTTGGCGAGCGAGTGGTGCAGGAAATCGATCTTGCGGTTCAGCAGTTCCACGATGCGGCTGAAATCCGGATGCTTCGACTGGACCTGGATCAGCAGCCGCGTCAGTTCCTTCTCGACACCGTCGAGTTCCTCACCCCGGCCGAGCAACGCGTCCGGATCCTCGCGCTCCTCTTCCGTCAGTGTACGGAAACCGATCTCGATCGTGTCCTGGATCCGGAAATAGCGTCTTCGCTCGTCGTCCACGGGTCACCTCCCTCAGAAGATCTCGTCCGGGCGCAATGATTCTTCCGGGACCGTGTACTTCTGCAACTGCTTGTACAGTTCCGGGTCGATTTTTTCGGCTTCCGACAGCACGTCCTTCGACTCCTTGTCGAGGCCCTGCTGCACCACGATCTCCACGCGCCGGTTGAGGGCGCGCGACAGTGCGTCGGTGTTGGCGACCAGTGGTCGCGTCTCGGCGTAGCCGGTGACGTGGAAACGGAACGGGTTCAGTTCTCCGGTGGACATCAGTTCCAGCGCCACGGACGAGGCGCGCGCGGAGGACAGGTCCCAGTTGGAACGGAAGCGCGGGGTATTGATGGGAATGTCGTCCGTGTGCCCCTCCACCGAGATCGCCCCGGGCGTGTCGATCAGCGCGCCGCGAATCTTGGCCATGATGGGAATGAACTCGGGCATCAGCTCGGCCGCACCGCTCGGGAACGAGCCATTCTCCTTGATGCGGATGATGATCTTGCGGCCGTGGCTCTCGACCTCGACCTGGCCCTGGTTGATCTCCTCGGCCAGCGCGGTGGCGACCTCCTGTGCGTCCTTCTCGGTTTCCTTGATCAGTTCCTCCATCTTGTCGATCACCACGACCTGCGCGGTGGATTCCGGCGTCTCCTCGTCGGCGTTGTTCTCGCACATCACGTCGAGGTTGACCTTCTCGGTGTCGGTGGTCGACTGCTTGACCTCGTTGATCGGCGTTGGCGTCGGCGCGCCCGGGCTGAAGTTCTGGATGACGGCGCTGGTGCCCTTGGGAATCGCCTCGGCGACGATCTCCGCCTGCACGCCGAAGGCGCTGGCCATGTGGCCGGCCAGCTGCTTGTACTTGAGCACGTCCATCTGCGAGAAGGACAGGATCAGCACGAAGAAGCACATCAGCAGCGACATGAGGTCGGCAAAGGTCATCACCCAGGCCGGGATGCCGGCCGGGCAGTCAGGACACTCTTCTTCGTCTGCCATGGTGCTTCACCCCGCCACGCGGCGGGCCGCTCCCCTATTCAGACCGACGGCCAGGCTGCGGGTTCACGGCTATTCCTCCTCCGCGCCGCGCTGCGAGGGCGGCAGGTAGGTCTTGAGCATGGACTTGATCACGCGCGGGTTCTGGCCGGCCTGGATCGCCAGCAGCGCGTCGATGATCATGGAACGGATCATCGATTCCTCGCCGCTACGCAGGGCCAGCTTGTCGCGGATCGGCAGCGCGATCATGGTCGCCAGCATCGCGCCGTACAGCGTGGTGAGCAGCGCTACCGCCATGGCCGGGCCGATGGATTTCGGATCATCCATGGCCGAGAGCATCTGCACCAGTCCGATCAGCGTGCCGATCATCCCCATTGCCGGCCCGACATCGCCCAGCGCGGCGAAGATCGACTGGCCCTGGTCATGGCGTTCGACCGTCTTCTTCATGTCCTTGGTGAGCATCTCGCGCACCACCTCGGGATCGTGGCCGTCGACCAGCAGCTGGATGCCCTGCTGCAGGAACGGCTGGCTGACCTCCTTCCCCTCCAGCGACAGCAGCCCGCCCTTGCGCGCGGCGTCCGCGAGCTCGGCGATTTCCTCGATGAGTGCCTCCGGGTCCGCCGCCTTGAACAGGAAGGCCTTGGCGGCGATCTTGGCGGCGCCCAGGAACTGGCCGACGCTGTACTTCATGAGCACCACGAACAGCGACCCGCCGAACACGATCAGGATCGAAGGCGGGTTGACGAACAGGATGACCGAGCCGCCCATGGCCATGGCCATGGCCACGATGGCGAACGCACCCAGTATTCCGATTAATGTCGCCAGATCCATGGCGGTCTCAGTTTCTCCTGCCTACCAGCATTGCATCGGCCATTTCTGCACGGACTTGAGTTACGCAGTCTAGCCCGCAGCGGCGGAGAAGGGCAGGCCGGCACCCGGAAAGGACGTTGATTTGACCGGGCGGCTCGGCTACCGTTCCCGCTTTGATGCCCTCGCCGAGCTTTGCAGATGGCCCGCAAGAAAAGTGGATTCCAGTTCGAGAAGGCACTCGCCGAGCTCGAATCCATCGTCAGCCGTATCGAGGAAGGTGAGCTTTCACTGGAAGAGTCACTGGCCGCCTTCGAGCAGGGCGTGCAGCTGACCCGGGACTGCCAGAAAGCGCTGGACGAGGCCGAGCAGAAGGTCGAGATTCTCACCGCCGATGCGCCGGACCGGGACGAGGACGAGGCGGAGGACGAACTGCCCGCCGGGGACGATCCGTTCTGAACACCGGCGCCCCCGCAGACCCTTTCTCCGAGTACCGCGAGCGCAGCAACCGCCTGCTCGTTGCCTGCCTCGAGGACCTTTCCACCCCCGACCCCGCGCTGGCCGCGGCCATGCGCCACGCGGTGCTGGGCGGCGGCAAGCGCCTGCGACCCGGGCTGGTGTTCCTGACCGCCGCGAGTATCGGCTCGCTCACCGCGCTGACCGATGCGGCCGCCGTGGCGGTCGAGCTCGTGCACTGCTACTCGCTGGTGCATGACGACCTGCCCGCCATGGACGACGACGACCTGCGGCGCGGCCAGCCGACCGTGCACAAGGCGCATGGCGAGGCGACCGCGATACTCACCGGGGACGCCCTGCAGGCGCTGGCATTCTCGGTGCTGGCGGACCCGGCGCTGGTCGCGCCGGCGCCCGCGCGACTGCGCATGATCCACGCCCTGGCGGTGGCGGCCGGCCCCGACGGCATGGTCGGCGGACAGGCGCTGGACCTCGCCGCCACCGGTTCGGCGCTGCCCGTGACGGCCCTGGAGGGCATGCACCGGCTCAAGACCGGCGCGCTGATCCGGGCCAGTGTCTGCCTCGGCGCGCTCAGCAGCAGCCTGGCCAGTCCGCCGGCGGAAGGGGTGCTCAGCACGCTGGACGAGTATGCCCAGGCGCTGGGACTGGCCTTCCAGATCCGTGACGACATCCTCGATGTGACCACGGATACGGGACAACTGGGCAAGCAGCAGGGTGCGGACGCCCGCCTGGAAAAGCCGACCTATGTCAGCGTGCTGGGCCTGGAAGGCGCCCGGAAGGCCCTCCGGGATGCGCACGAAGCCGCCCGCCGGGCGCTCCTCCGCCTGCCCGGCGACCATGGCCGCCTGCTGGCCCTGGCGGACCATTTCGTGGCGCGGAATCACTGACCGGAGGCGGCTTTTTGCTTGCCTGACCCGGGCCCGGCCCGTCATCATAGGACCCCCCGGTGAATCCTGTTTCAGTCGTGCAGAAGAGCTTCGACCAGATCCCGCGCCAACGCCCGCTGACGCCGCTGCTCGACCGGATCGAGTCACCGGCGGACCTGCGCTGCCTGCCCGACGAGGACCTGCCGGCGCTGGTGGACGAACTGCGCGAGTTCCTGCTCTACAGCGTCGGGCAGACCGGCGGCCACTTCGGGGCCGGGCTGGGCGTGGTCGAACTGACAGTCGCGCTGCACCACGTGTTCAACACGCCCTGGGACCGGCTGGTCTGGGACGTCGGCCACCAGGCCTACCCCCACAAGATCCTCACCGGCCGGCGCGACGCCATGCCGACCCTGCGCCAGGCCGGCGGGCTGGCCGCGTTTCCGAACCGCGCCGAAAGCGAGTACGACACCTTCGGCACCGGTCACTCGAGTACCAGCGTCAGCGCCGCGCTGGGCATGGCGCTGGCGGCGCGCCAGCAGGGCGAGCGCCGTCACGCGGTGGCGGTCATCGGCGACGGCGCGCTCACCGCCGGGATGGCCTTCGAGGCGCTCAATCATGCCGCCCATGAGAAGGCCGACCTGCTGGTCATTCTCAACGACAACGACATGTCCATCTCGCGCAACGTCGGCGGGCTGCACAATTACCTGGCCAAGATCCTGTCCAGCCGCACCTACACCTCCATGCGCGAGGGTGGCAAGCGCATGCTCAGCGACCGCCCCACAGCGCGCGAACTGTTCAAGCGCGCCGAGGAACAGATCAAGGCGCTGATGACGCCGGGCACCCTGTTCGAGGAGCTCGGCTTCAACTACATCGGCCCGGTGGACGGGCACGACGTGGAGACCCTGGCCCGGACGCTGCGCAACATGCGCGACCTGCGTGGCCCGCAGTTCCTGCACATCGTCACGGTCAAGGGCAAGGGCTTCCGCCCCGCCGAGCAGGATCCGATCGGCTACCACGCCATCACCAAGCTGGAGCCGGAGCCCCCGGTGAAGCCGGTCAAGCCGAAACCCGCGAAGAAGCCAAAGTACTCCAACGTATTCGGCGACTGGCTCTGTGACATGGCGCGGCATGACGAGCGGCTGGTCGGCATCACCCCGGCCATGTGCGAGGGCTCGGACCTGATCCGCTTCGCCGGGGAATTCCCGCACCGCTACCACGACGTCGCGATCTGCGAACAGCATGCCGTCACGCTCGCCGCCGGCATGGCCTGCGAGGGCCTGAAGCCGGTCGTCGCCATCTACTCGACCTTCCTGCAGCGTGGCTACGACCAGCTCATCCACGACGTCGCGGTGCAGAACCTCGACCTGCTGTTCGCCATCGACCGTGCCGGCCTGGTGGGCGAGGACGGCCCCACCCACGCCGGCAGTTTCGACCTCACCTACCTGCGCTGCATCCCCAACCTGCTGGTGATGGCGCCCTCTGACGAGAACGAGACACGTCTGCTGCTGAACACCGGCCACCTGCACGACGGGCCGGCGGCAGTGCGCTACCCGCGCGGCACCGGGCCCGGCGCCGCCATCAGTGAAAGCCTGGAAGGTGTCGAGATCGGCCGCGGGGTGCTCCGACGCCAGGGCGACAGCGTGGCGATCCTGTCCTTCGGGGCGCTGCTGGCGCCGGCGCTGAAGGCAGCGGAGCGGATCAACTGCACGGTTGCCGACATGCGCTTCGTGAAGCCACTGGACGAGGCGCTGGTGCGGCGGCTCGCCTGCTCCCACCGGCTGCTGGTCACGCTGGAGGAGAACACGCTGCTGGGCGGCGCAGGCAGTGCGGTCAACGAATTCCTGCAGCGGGAGAACATCCTGATGCCGGTGCTCAATCTCGGCCTGCCCGACCGCTTCCTGGAGCACGGCAAACCAGCGGACATGCTGCGCGACTGCGGCCTCAGCGCCGAGGGCATCGAGAACGCCATCGAGGACCGCCTCACCGAACTGGCCGGCACACGCCCCGCCTCCGGACTGGAGCCGGCCGGCTGAGCGCGGCCGTGGGTCAGACTTCAGTCTGACAAATGCATAGTATTTATTTCCGACGCAAGGCGAAGTCGTGATGTGATGTAAGGCTGAAGCCTTACCTAAGAGCCTTACCTACGGTACGGGCCCACAGCCTCACAAGACACCAGCTCAGTCATCCAGCATGTGCCCCAGTTTGCCCGCCTTGGTTTTCAGGTAGCGGACGTTGTGGGGATTGCTCTCGGTCTGCAGGGCGACGCGCTCCACCACCTCGATGCCGGCGACCTGCTCCATGGCGGCAACCTTGAGCGGGTTGTTGGTCAGCAGGCGGATGCGCCGGATGCCGAGGTGCTCGAACATGACCTGGCATACCGCGTAGTCGCGCATGTCGGCGCCGAAGCCGAGCTGTTCGTTCGCCTCGACGGTGTCGGCGCCGCTGTCCTGCAGCTGGTAGGCGCGGATCTTGTTGATGAGGCCGATCCCGCGGCCCTCCTGGCGCAGGTAGAGAATGGCGCCGTGCCCGAGCCGCGCGATCACCTCCATGGCGCTCGCCAGCTGGTTGCCGCAGTCGCAGCGCAGGCTGTGCAGCGCATCGCCGGTGAGGCACTCGGAGTGGATGCGCACCAGCACCGGCTCGTCGTCGTCGAAATTGCCGAGCGTCAGCGCAATATGCTCCTCGCCGGTATCCGGGTCCTGGAAACCATGCATCTGGAACTCGCACCAGCTGGTGGGCAGTCGGGCCGAGGCTACGTATCGGAAGGGCATGGCGGATCGGCGTCGCTGGGGGGTTGCTTCGATTGTAACACCGGGCAGCTGCTCAGCGTCGCAGCTCCATCAGGCCCGCGTTCTCGCGCATCTCGACCTCGCTCAGGAAACTCATGCCAAGCAGGACGTGCTGCGGATACCTGCCCTCGATCACCACCGCCTGCACGTTCAGGACCTCGATGTCACCCACCTGCACGCGGTCCAGGCGCACGCCGTAGCCCTTCACCTCACCACTTGCCGTCAGGACGTTGCCGGGCTCCCCGGACTGGTAATCGATGCCCAGCCGGTTTGCCTCCTCGCTGTTCAACGCCACAGCGTTGGCGCCGGTATCCACCATGAACCGCACGCCCTGCCCGTTGATAAAACCGTGCGTGAAATACGCGCCCATGCTGTCCCTGAGAATGGAGACGACCTGCTCCTGTGGCTCGGAGAAATTCGTGTGTACACCACCGGACGCGGTCAGCCTGCGCACCTCGCCATCCACTTCCACGTCGGCGTAAGTGGCGGTCGCCGTGACCAGGCGCACCCCGGCGTGGCCGGTCTCGCCCGCGCGCAGGAACTGCTGGCGGCCGTTGATGAGCAGCATGGCGCGGTCCTTGAACAAGGCCTGCACGGCGACGTGCGTGGCCGCCAGCGCGGGCGCGGCCAGCACCAGCAGCAACGCGGCGAACAAAACGCGAAGAGGCTGCAGGTTCATGGGTGTCAGCCAACCAGATGAATCATCAATTGCAATGCCAGTAATGCGTACACGCCGGCAATGACGTCATCGATCATGATGCCCAGCCCGCCGTGAACCTTCGCATCGGCGACGCGGATCGGCCACGGCTTCCAGATATCGAACAGGCGGAACAGCAGGAACCCGGCGATGATCCAGGTCCATTCCACCGGCGCGGCAAGCATGGTGATCCAGTAGCCGATGATCTCGTCCCAGACGATCCCACCGTGATCGTGCACGCCCATGTACTTCGAGGTGATGTCGCAGATGGCGATGCCGGCCGCGAACCCGAACACGATCATGCCGACGTAAAACCACAGCGGCGCATCGGCGAACAGCAGGTACGGCGGGATCGCGGCCACGGTGCCCCAGGTGCCGGGCGCCTTCGGAGCGAGCCCGCTGCCGAACCCGAACGCCAGAAAATGCACCGGGTCGCCGAACACGTTGGGCATCCGGACCGGGGTTTCAGAAGTGCTGGTATCCGCCGTCATGAGCTTCCTTCCTGTTGCCGGCCGCATCGATATGCCACACGCCCGCGCCGGTCGCCACCCTGCCGATCACCGTCAGCGGAACGCCGAGTTCCCGCGCCAGGCGTGTCACGTCTGCCTTGCCCGATTCTGGCACAGTAAAACACAGTTCGTAATCGTCGCTGCCAGACCAGGCCCAGTGCTGCAGTTCCGCGGCCGCCGGCCAGCCTGCCGGCACCGCCGGCAGCGGCAGCAGGTCGGCCTGCACCTCGATGGCGACGCCGCTGGCGGCCGCGATGTGCGCGAGGTCGCCCGCCAGGCCGTCGGAGAGATCGATGGCGGCACTGGCCAGCCCGACCAGTTGCCGGCCGAGTTCCAGGCGCGGCGTCGGCCGCTGGTAGCGCGCCTGCAGGGCCGTCGCGGCCGCATCGCCGCGCCCTTCCCGGAGCAGTGCCAGGCCCGCCGCGGCCGCGCCCAGTTCACCGCTGACCACCAGCAGGTCCCCGGGGCGGGCACCGCCGCGGGTCAGGCCGGTGCCGGCGCGGAGCCAGCCCTGCACGGTCATGCAGATGTTCAGCGGACCACGGGCCAGGTTTCCCCCGACGATCGGGATGCCGCACGCGCGCATGCAGTCGGCCAGGCCGGCCGCGAACGCCCCGACCCAGGCCGGCCGGGCTTCCGGCAGTGTCAGCGCACAGGTGAAAAAGGCCGGCTCGGCGCCCTGCGCGGCAAGATCGCTGACGCTCACCGCCAGCGCGCGCCAGCCGATGTCGGCTGCGTCCATTTCCGCGGGAAAATGCACGTCGGCGACCAGGCTGTCCGTGCTCACCGCCAGCCGGCACCCTGCCGGCGGTTCGATGACCGCGCAGTCGTCGCCGCTGCCCAGGCGCACCCAGTCGCGCCGCACGACATCATTGAGCGGCAGGCAGTAACGCCGGATCAGCTCGAATTCGTCGGGTGCGGGGCCGTCTGGCTGGCTGGACATGATCGGGAGGGGGCCGTGAGCCGGCTCAGGTGGCGGGGCGCGCCGCCTCGCGCTCGATGCTGCGCAACTGCATGGCGACCTTGTCCAGTACACCGTTGACGAACTTGTGCGCGTCGGTGGCGCCGAACTGGCGCGTCAGTTCGATCGCCTCGCTGATCACCACCCGGTAGGGCACATCGACCTGGTGTTTCAGTTCGAACGTGGCCAAACGCAGCACGGCGCGCTCGATGGGTGTGAGCTTCGTGGCTTCGCGGTCCAGATACGGGGCGACCTGCTCATCGATGTCCGGCAACTCGCGCAGCACGCCGCGCGTGAGATGGCTGAAATAATCCACATCCACCCGGGCGGGATCGGCCTCGGCAAGGTGCTCCGCGATGAGTTCGTTGGCCGGTTGCTCGTTCATCTGCCACTGGTACAGCGCCTGCAGGCACAACCGGCGCGCACGACGGCGGCCCTGGATGTTCACACCCCCGGCCGGCATCAGATCTGTTCCGGCAGGCTGGCCTGCAGTTCGACCATTTCCAGCACGGCGCGGGCCGCCTCCCCGCCCTTGTCGCCCTGGTCGAGCGCGGCGCGCTCCACCGCCTGCGCCTCGTTGTCGGTGGTCAGCACGCCGAACGCCACCGGCACGCCGCTGCGCAGGGAGACATCACTGATGCCGCGCGCGCATTCCGTGCAGACGTAGTCGAAGTGCGGCGTGCCGCCACGGATGACCGCGCCCAGCGCGATCACGCCGGCCGGCTTCAGTTTCTGGATGATGCTCTGCGCTGCCAGCGGCAGTTCGAAGGCCCCCGGCACGCGGCAGACGAAGACGCGTTCATCCAGCACGCCCGCCTCGCGCAACGCCCGCAGCGCCCCCTCCACCATGGGATCCACCACGAAGGCGTTGAAGCGGGCGGCGACGACCACGTAATTGCGCTGCATGGCGTTCGGGAACGCGGTGCCGGCGTAATCGATACCCTTGTTGGAGTCTTTCACTGTCATGGTCACTTCCACTCGATGTATTCGACGACTTCCAGCTCGAAGCCTGAAATCGCCCGGAACTTGATCGGCGAGCTCAGCAGGCGCATGCGGCGCACGCCGAGGTCCTGCAGGATCTGCGAACCGGTGCCGACCATGCGATAGCCCTTCATGTCGATGGGCGGGTCGTTGCCGGGGCCGGTGAGGCTGGCCAGCACTTCGTCCGGTGTCTCCGCGTTGGACAGCCAGACCAGCACGCCGCATCCCTCCTGCGCGATGCGCGCAAGCGCACGCCCGGTGGTCCAGCCGGAACCGCGGCCGGACCGGATATGCCAGGTGTCGCGGAGCGTGTTCTGCACGTGCACACGCACGAGGGCCGCATCCGCGTTACGCACGTCGCCCGCGACCAGCGCCGCGTGCAGGTGATCCTGGATCTCGTCGTGGTAGACGTACAGGCGGAACCTGCCGAACTCGGTTTCCACTTCCTGGTCGCGCACGCAGGTGACCGTCTTCTCCTTCATGGCGCGGTAGGCGATCAGGTCGGCGATGGTGCCAACCTTCAGGCCGTGTTCGCTGGCGAACTTCTCCAGGTCCGGCCGGCGCGCCATGCTGCCGTCGTCGTTCATGATCTCGACGATCACCGCCGCGGGCTCGCAACCGGCCAGCCGCGCGAGATCACAGCCGGCCTCGGTGTGCCCGGCACGGCGCAGCACGCCGCCGGGTTGCGCCATCAGCGGGAAGATGTGCCCGGGCTGCACGATGTCCTCCGGCCGCGCGTCGGCCGCGACCGCCGCCTGCACGGTACGGGCCCGGTCGGCGGCGGAGATGCCCGTCGTCACGCCCTTCGCCGCCTCGATCGACACGGTGAAGTTGGTCGAATAAGGGGTGCGGTTGCGCTCCACCATGAGCGGCAGCCGCAGTTGGTCGCAGCGTTCCGGCGTCAGCGTCAGGCAGATCAGTCCACGCGCGTGGCGGGCCATGAAGTTGATATGCTCCGGCGTGACCTTCTCGGCGGCAAGGATGAGGTCGCCCTCGTTCTCGCGGTCCTCGTCGTCCATGAGGATCACCATGCGCCCGCGGCGCATCTCGTCGATCAGTTCCTCGACGCCGGCGAAGACGGAATCCTCGCGCCCGTCGCCGTGCCCGACCAGGCGGATGCCGGAACGGGCCTTGCCGGAGGGACCGGGTGATTTCGAGTGCGTCATTGCCTTGCCTCCAGCAACCGTTCGAGATATCGCGCCACCTGGTCGACCTCCAGGTTGACCTGCGTCCCGACTTCGTAGCTTCCGATGATCGTGTGCTGCATCGTGTGCGGCACGATGTTCACCGAGAATTCCCGGCCCGACACGCTGTTGACCGTCAGGCTCACCCCGTCGATGGTAACCGAGCCCTTGGCCGCCACGAAACGGGCCAGTTCCGCCGGCGCCCGGATGTCGAAGCGGGTCGAGCGGGCATCGGGGCGAATGCCGGCGACCTCGCCCAGTCCGTCGACGTGACCGGACACGAGATGACCGCCCAGCGGCTGTCCCGCCAGCAGTGCGCGCTCCAGGTTGACCCGGGCGCCCGCCCGCAGGTCGCGCAGGGAGGTGCACTGCAGCGTCTCCACGGAGACATCCGCCTGGAAGGTGTCGCCCCCACGGCGGACCACGGTCAGGCAGACACCGTTGACGGCGATGCTCTCACCGAGATCGAACGTGTCCAGATTCCAGCCCGGCGCCTGCACCGTGATGCGGCTGTCACCGCCGCAGTCCTCGACCGCCTGCAGTTGCCCGACCGCCGTGATGATGCCCGTGAACATTCAGCCCTCCGACGCCTGCGGGATCGCGGTGATGCGCAGGTCGTTCCCGACCTGGCGCACGTCCCCGATCTCCAGTCTGACCCGTTCCCGGAGCGTGTCCACACCCGGCAGTTCCAGTGCCGCCCGCGCGGCGCCGCCGAGCAGCGACGGCGCGACGTAGAAAACCAGTTCGTCCGCCAGCCCGGCGGCGACGAATGCGCCCGCCAGGGTGGCGCCAGCCTCCACCAGCACCTCGTTGCAGTCCAGCTCCGCCAGCCTTTTCAGCAGGGCCGGCAGGTCCACGCCACCGGCGCCGTCCGGCAGCCGCTCGACGCGCACCGCGTCCGGTCTGCCGCCAACCCCGGGCACCGACCCGGCGCCGACCCAGAGGGACGCGCCGGCGCCCGTGAACACCCGGGCCCGCGCCGACACCCGAAAGCCGCTGTCCAGGACGACCCGCAGCGGTTGCCCGGCGGGTGGTATGCAGCCTTCCGGCAGGTCCAGTTCCTCCGGACGCACGGTCAGGGACGGATCATCGGCCAGCACCGTGCCGGAGCCGGTGACGATGGCACTGCTGCACGCCCGCAGCCTCTGCACGTCCCGCCGCGCCGCCGCGCCGGTGATCCAGCGGCTCTCGCCCGACGCCATGGCGGTGCGCCCGTCCAGGCTCATGCCCAGCTTGACGCGCACGAAGGGCCGCCCCCGCTCGTGCCGGGAAACGAAGCCCGGATTGAGCGCGCGGGCGGAAGCCGCCAGCACGCCGGACGCGGTCTCGATGCCGTGTTCGGCCAGTTGCGCCAGCCCCCTGCCGGCCACCTGCGGGTTGGGATCCTGCATGGCGGCGACCACGCGCTGCACGCCGGCCGCGATCAACGCCCCGGTGCACGGCGGCGTCCGGCCCTGGTGGCAGCAGGGCTCGAGCGTCACGTAGGCGGTGGCGCCCCGGGCGGCGGCGCCGGCCGCACGCAGTGCGTGCACCTCCGCGTGCGGCTCGCCGGCGCGCGCGTGGAATCCTTCCCCGACGATCTTCCCGCCCTGCACGATCACGCAGCCGACGCGCGGGTTCGGGCGGGTGGAGAACAAGCCGCGCGCAGCCAGTTGCAGCGCGCGCGCCATGTGCCGGGCGTCTTCGGTGCCAGTCAAGATCAGTCCGGATCCGTCGGCAGCCCCGTCGTGGCATCGGGGCGGTGTGAGATGCGCTCGATTTCCTCGCGGAACTGGTTGATGTCCTGGAACCGCTTGTACACCGACGCGAAGCGGATGTAGGCCACGTCGTCCGCCTGCGCGAGTTCCTCCATGACCAGTTCGCCCACCACCATGGAGCCGACCTCGCGTTCGCCCATGGCCTGCAGCCGGCGCTCGATGCGGTTGACCATGGCGTCGACCTGGTCGGCCTCGACCGGGCGCTTCTCCAGCGCCTTGCGCAGGCCGGACAGGAGTTTCTCCTTGTCGAACGGCTCGCTGACGCCGCCTTTCTTGACGATGCGCGGCATCAGCAGCTCGGCTTCCTCGTAGGTGGTGAAGCGCTCGTTGCAGTCCTGGCACTCACGGCGGCGGCGCACCTGGTTGCCGGCCGCCACCAGGCGCGAGTCGATCACCTTGGTGTCGGAAGCGCGGCAGAACGGACAGTGCACCGGCCGGCCCCGGTCAGCCGTACACCGGGAAGCGCTTGCACAATGCCAGCACCTGGCCCCGTACCCGCTCGACGACGGACTCGTCGCCCATGTGGTCGAGCACATCGCAGATCCAGCCCGCCAGCTCGGCGGCTTCCGCTTCTTTCAGGCCGCGCCGGGTGATGGCCGGCGAGCCGATGCGCAGGCCGCTGGTCACGAACGGCGAGCGCGGATCGTTCGGCACCGCGTTCTTGTTCACCGTGATATTGGCGCGCCCCAGCGCCGCGTCGGCATCCTTGCCGGTGATGTCCTTGTCGATCAGGTCGACGAGGAACAGGTGGTTGTCGGTGCCGCCGGAGACGATCTTGTAGCCGCGCTGCTGCAGCGTGGCCGCCATCGCCTGCGCGTTCTTCACCACCTGCCGCTGCTCCGCCGCGAAGGCGTCGGTCATGGCTTCCTTGAAGCAGATCGCCTTGCCGGCGATGACGTGCATCAGCGGGCCGCCCTGCGAGCCGGGGAACACCGCGGAATTCAGTTTCTTTTCCACGTCCTCGTTGGCCTTCGCCAGGATCATGCCGCCGCGCGGACCGGCCAGCGTCTTGTGCGTGGTGGTGGTGGTGACGTCAGCGATCTGCACCGGCGAGGGATAGACACCGGCGGCAACCAGGCCGGCGACGTGCGCCATGTCCGCCACCATCCAGGCGCCCACCTCGTCGGCGATGTCGCGGAAGCCCTGCCAGTTCATGACCCGCGAATAGGCGGAAAAGCCGGTCATGATCATCTTCGGCTTGTGCTCTCGCGCCAGCGCGGCGACCTCGTCGAAATCGATCTCGCCGGTTTCCGGGTCGATGCCGTACTGCACGGCGTGGTAGGTCTTGCCGGAGAAATTGGGCTTGGCGCCGTGGGTCAGGTGGCCGCCGTGCGCCAGCGACATGCCCAGCACAGTGTCGCCGGGCTGCAGCAGGGCGAGGTAGACCGCCCCGTTGGCCTGCGACCCGGAGTGCGGCTGCACGTTCGCGTAATCCGCCCCGAACAGCTGCTTCGCGCGGTCGATGGCGAGTTGCTCCACGACGTCGACATGCTCGCAGCCGCCGTAATAGCGCTTGCCGGGATAGCCCTCGGCGTACTTGTTGGTCAGCACCGAACCCTGCGCGGCCATGACCCGCGGCGAGGTGTAGTTCTCCGATGCGATCAGCTCGATGTGTTCTTCCTGGCGGCGGCGCTCGGCCTGGATCGCGTCCCAGACCTCGTCATCGAACCCCTGAATCTGCATGTCGTCCGCGAGCATGGTTTCGTTCCTCGAACTGCGCCGGGACGCGGTCCCGGGCAGCGTCCCGTGAAAAGCGCCCATTGTACCCCAGCGCCCGGGCCGGCAGGCCATTCCGGGCCCGGATTTGCGTGCCACCCACCGATTGCCTGCCCGGTCGCAAGCGGGTAGTCTCCTCGCCTCTTCCGCAATCCTCGGCAGCTTCGATGGCACAGTACGTGTACACCATGAACCGGGTCGGCAAGGTCGTGCCGCCGGGCAAGGAGATTCTCAAGGACATCTCTCTCTCGTTCTTCCCGGGCGCCAAGATCGGCGTGCTGGGCCTGAACGGCGCGGGCAAGTCCACGCTGCTGCGCATCATGGCCGGCGTGGAGAAGGAATTTAACGGCGAGGCGCGCCCGCAACCGGGCATCCGCGTCGGCTACCTGCCCCAGGAGCCCCAGCTGGACCCGTCCAAGGACGTGCGCGGCAACGTCGAGGAAGGCGTCGCCGAGATCAAGAACGCCCAGGCCGAACTGGACAAGGTCTATGCCGCCTACGCCGAGCCCGATGCCGATTTCGACGCCCTGGCGAAGGAACAGGCGCGGCTCGAAAACATCCTGCAGGCCGCCGACGGCCACAACCTGGAACACCGCCTGGAGATCGCCGCCGACGCGCTGCGGCTGCCCCCGTGGGATGCGAAGGTGGAGCACCTGTCCGGCGGCGAGAAGCGCCGCGTGGCGCTGTGCCGCCTGCTGCTGTCCGGACCCGACATGCTGCTGCTGGACGAGCCCACCAACCACCTCGACGCCGAGAGCGTCGGCTGGCTGGAGCGGTTCCTGCAGGAATACCCCGGCACCGTCGTGGCAATCACCCACGACCGCTACTTCCTCGACAATGTCGCCGGCTGGATCCTCGAACTGGACCGCGGCCGTGGCATTCCCTTCGAAGGCAACTACACCACCTGGCTGGAGGCGAAGGAAAAGCGCCTGGAGTCCGAGCAGAAACAGGAGGATGCGCGCAAGCGCACCATCAAGTCGGAACTGGAATGGGTACGCAGCAACCCCAAGGGCCGTCACGCCAAGAACAAGGCCCGCCTGGCGCGCTTCGAGGAACTCAACTCGCGCGACTTCCAGGCCCGCAGCGAGACCCAGGAAATCTACATCCCGCCCGGCCAGCGCCTGGGCGAGAAGGTCATCGAGATCCGGGACCTGCAGAAATCGTACGAGGGCAACGAACTCGTCGAGGATCTCACCTGCTCGATCCCGCGTGGCGCCATCGTCGGCGTCATCGGCGGCAATGGCGCCGGCAAGACCACGCTGTTCCGCATGCTCACCGGCGGCGAACAACCTGACGCTGGCAGCATCGAGATCGGGGACACGGTCGAGTTCGCCTACGTCGACCAGACCCGCGACGAACTGGACCCGAAGAAGACCGTCTGGGAGGAAGTCTCCGACGGCCTCGACCACATCACGGTCGGCCAGTACCAGATTCCCTCGCGCGGGTACGTCAGCCGCTTCAACTTCCGCGGCCCCGACCAGCAGAAGCGCGTCGGCGACCTGTCCGGCGGCGAACGCAACCGGCTGCACCTCGCCAAGCTGCTGCGCAAGGGCGGCAACGTGCTGCTGCTCGATGAGCCCACCAACGACCTCGACGTGGAAACGCTGCGCGCGCTGGAGGAGGCGATCCTGTCGTTCCCCGGCAGCGTGGTCGTGATCTCGCACGACCGCTGGTTCCTCGACCGTGTCGCCACCCACATCCTGGCGTTCGAGGGCGACAGCCACGTCGAGTGGTTCGAAGGCAACTTCAGCGAGTACGAGGAAGACCGCCGTGCGCGTCTCGGCGACGAGGCGACCCAGCCGAAACGGGTGAAGTACAAGCGGCTCTCTGTTTAGAATGGGTCATCCATCGACCGGAATCTGAGCCACCCATGAGCAACGAGCCGGAAAACCGCCGCCGCTTCAGCCGCATCGCGTTCGACGCCGACAGCCGCCTGCGGACCGGCGACGGCGAGATTCCTGTGAATCTGCTGGACATCTCGCTCAAGGGGGCGCTGGTGACGCTCGCCGACGCCACGCGGCCGCCGCCCGCGCAGGAACTGGTGCTGGAAATCCTGCTGGCCGGGCACGACGCGGTGATCCGCATGGCATGCGAGGTCGCCCATGCCGAGGGCGCGCAGCTCGGTCTGAAATGCCTGCACATCGACCTTCAAAGCGCTTCCCACCTGCGGCGCCTGGTGGAACTGAACCTCGGCGATCCCGACCTGCTCGATCGCGAACTGGCCCGCCTCAGTTAGTCGCGCCGGCTAGGCGACGCTCACGCATTCACCGCCGCCAGCGCCGCGGAGATATGCCGCACGCCGGTGGCCTGCAGCCCGCCGATGGCTTTCTTCGGCTGGTTGGAAATCGGCACGATCGCCTCCTTGAAACCGAGCTTCGCCGCCTCGCGCAGCCGCGCCTCGCCGTTCGGCACCGGCCGGATCTCGCCGGACAGGCCGACCTCGCCGAAGCTCACCAGGCCGGGTGGCAGCGGCCGGTTGCGCAGGCTGGACACCACCGCCAGCAGCAGCGGCAGATCGACGCCGGTCTCACTGACGCGCACCCCGCCGACGACGTTGGCGAAGACGTCCTGGTCGTGGATCGCGATGCCGCCGTGCCGGTGCAGCACCGCCAGCAGCAGCGCCAGCCGGTTGTGGTCCATGCCCACGGTGACCCGCCGCGGATTACCGAGCGGGCTGTCGTCGACCAGCGCCTGCACCTCCACCAGCAAGGGCCGGGTACCCTCCCAGGTCACCAGCACGGAGCTGCCGGCAACCGGCTCGCCATCGCGCGAGAGGAAAATCCGCGAGGGGTTGGTGACCTCCTTCAGGCCCTGGTCGCTCATCGCGAAGACGCCCAGCTCGTTCACCGCGCCGAAGCGGTTCTTGACCGCGCGCAGCACGCGGAAACGGTCGTGCGAGGCGCCCTCGAAATAAAGCACGCAATCCACCATGTGCTCCAGCACGCGCGGACCCGCGAGCGCGCCCTCCTTGGTGACGTGCCCGACCAGGAACAGCGCGACGCCGTGCTGCTTGGCATGCCGCACCAGCCCGGCGGCGCACTCGCGCACCTGCGCGACGCCGCCCGGCGCCGAGTTCAGCGCCTCGGTGTAGAGCGTCTGCACCGAATCGATGACGACGATCGGCAGTTTCTCCTGCTGGATACCGGGCAACAGCCGCTCCAGGCAGGTCTCCGCCATGATGCGCAGCCCCTGCTCGCCGAGCCCGAGGCGCCGGGCGCGCAGCGCGACCTGTTCGAGCGACTCCTCGCCGGTAACATAGAGCGCGCCATCCCGCGCCGCCATGGCGGACATGGCCTGCAGCAGGATGGTCGACTTGCCGATGCCCGGATCACCACCGATCAGCACCACCGAACCCGGCACCAGGCCGCCACCGAGTACGCGATCGAGTTCCGTCAGTCCGGTGGACAGGCGGTGGGTCTCGGAGGAGGAGACGTCCATCAGGTCGAGGGCGCGCGTGGCCTGCGCGCCGGCCATGTGACCGCGGGAAATGGCGCGCGCCTGGGTGATCACTTCCTGCAGCGTGTTCCATTCTCCGCACTCGCTGCAGCGGCCCGCCCATTTCGGTGCCTGCGCCGCGCAGGCTGAACATTCGTAGACGAGTTTTTCGCGGGCGCTCACGAACGGGTCCCGAACTCGTGGACGGCGTCCACGAGCACGCGGAGATGGTCCGGATCGACATCACGCGAGATGCCGTGACCGAGGTTGAAGACGTGCCCCGGGTGGTTGCCGAATGCGTCGAGCAGGTCACGCACCTCATTGCGAATCCGCTCCGGGCTTGCATAGAGCACCGCCGGATCGAGATTGCCCTGCAGGCAGACCCGGTCGCCGACCCGCTGCCGCGCCCGGTCGATCTCCACCGTCCAGTCGAGACCGAGGCAGTGCGCGCCGGTGTCCGCCATGTGCTCCAGCCACTGGCCACCCTGCTTGGTGAAGAGGATCACCGGAACGTCCCGCGCGCACGGCTCGGCGGCAAGCGCATGCACGATGCGCTGCATGTAGGCGAGCGAGAATTCCCGGTAGGCCGGCGTGCTGAGCACTCCGCCCCAGGTGTCGAAGATCTGCACCGCGTCGGCGCCGGCGCGAATCTGCATCAGCAGGTAACGCGCGGTCACGTCGGCGAGGCGCGACAGCAGTTCGTGCATGACGTCCGGCGACTCCATCATGAGCCGCTTGCAGACCCGGAAATCCTTGCTGGAACCACCCTCGATCATGTAGGTGGCAACGGTCCAGGGGCTGCCGGCGAAACCGAGCAGGGGCACGCGGCCGTCCAGTGCCTTCTGCGTGACGCGGATGGCCTCCCCGACGTAGCCCAGGTCGGCATCGACGTCCGGGTCCCGCAGCGCCGCGACCTGCACTGCCCCGCGCACCGGGCTGCGGAACCGCGGGCCCTCGCCGTCCTCGAAGTAGAGTCCGGCGCCCATCGCGTCCGGGACCGTGAGGATGTCGGAGAAGATGATGGCCGCATCCAGTTCGAAGCGCTCCAGCGGCTGCAGCGTGACCTCGCAGGCGCGTTGCGGGTCGTGGCAGAGCGCGAGGAACGAACCCGCCTGCTTGCGGGTCGCGCGGTACTCGGGCAGGTAACGGCCGGCCTGGCGCATGATCCACACGGGCGTGGTGTCCACCGGCTGGCGGCGGAGTGCACGGATCAGGCGGTCATTGCGCAGCATCGGCGGCTCCCGCGATCAGATCTCGAGGTAGTCGAGGATGCCTTCCGCGGCCTGGCGGCCTTCCCAGATGGCGGTCACGACGAGATCGGAACCGCGCACCATGTCGCCACCGGCGAAGACCTTCTCGTTCTTCGTCTGGAACGGGAACTGCTGTTCCTCGGCGGCGAGCACCCGGCCGCCGTCGTCGGTGGCGATGCCATGGCCGTCGAACCAGTCGGCCGGACTGGGCCGGAAACCGAAGGCGATGAGCACCGCGTCGGCCGGCAGCACCTCTTCGCTGCCCGGGATCACTTCCGGGCGCCGGCGGCCGGCTTCGTCCGGCTCACCGAGGCGTGTCCTGACGACTTTCACACCTTCCACGCGCGCTTCGCCGACGATGGCGACCGGTTGCCGGTTGAAGAGAAACTTCACGCCCTCTTCCTTGGCGTTCTTCACCTCGCGGCGCGATCCCGGCATGTTCGCCTCGTCGCGGCGGTAGGCGCAGGTGACGCTGGCCGCGCCCTGGCGGATCGACGTGCGGTTGCAGTCCATCGCGGTGTCGCCGCCACCGAGCACCACCACGCGCTTGCCGCGCAGGTCGATGAAATCGGCGGCGTCCTTCTCGAAGCCGAGCCGGCGATTGACGTTGGAGACCAGGAACGGCAATGCGTCGTGGACGCCGGGCAGGTCCTCACCGGGGAAACCGCCCTGCATGTAGGTGTAGGTGCCCATGCCCAGGAACACCGCGTCGTACTCGTTCACCAGGTCATCCATGGAGACATCGGTGCCGATCTCGGTGTTGAGACGGAACTCGATGCCCATGCCCTCCATGATCTTGCGGCGGCGGCGCACGACTTCCTTCTCGAGCTTGAACTCGGGGATGCCGAAGGTGAGCAGGCCGCCGATCTCCGGGTAACGGTCGAATACGACCGCTTTCACACCGTTGCGGGTGAGGATGTCGGCGCAACCCAGACCGGCCGGCCCGGCGCCGACGATGGCGACCTTCCGGCCGGTCGGCGTGACCTGCGACATGTCCGGCTTCCAGCCCATCGCGAAGGCGGTATCGACGATGTACTTCTCGACCGAGCCGATGGTGACGGCGCCGAACCCGTCGTTCAGCGTGCAGGCGCCCTCGCAGAGACGGTCCTGCGGACAGACGCGGCCGCACATCTCCGGCAGCGTGTTGGTCTGATGGCACAGTTCCGCGGCGGCCAGGATGTTGCCTTCGGCGACCAGCTTGAGCCAGTTGGGAATGTAGTTGTGCACCGGGCACTTCCACTCGCAGTAGGGATTGCCGCACTCCAGGCAGCGTTCGGACTGCTCGGCGGCCTGCTCCTCCTGGAAAGGCTTGTAGATCTCGACGTATTCCTTGCGCCGCACGCGCAGGGGGTGCTTGTCGGGGTCTTCGCGCTCGACCTCGACGAACTGGAATACATTACGCGCTGTACGTTCCGCCATGATTCTTCCCTGCCCACCTATTCCGGACGCTTCCGCACCTGGTCCATCAGGCCCTGCAGGCTGGCGGCCTTGGGCTTCACCAGCCAGAAACGCGACAGCACGTCGTTGAAATGCTCGAGCAGGTGCTGGCCCCAGGCGCTGCCGGTCTCGTGTGCGTAGACGCGGATCACCTGCTGCAGGTGATGCCGGTAGGCCTCCATGGTTTCGTGGCGGACGCGGGCGATCTCGACCAGTTCCATGTTGTACTTGTCGACGAAGCTGTTATCGAGGTCGAGGACGTAGGCGAAACCGCCGGTCATGCCTGCGCCGAAGTTGTGGCCGGTGGCGCCCAGCACGGTGATCACGCCGCCCGTCATGTACTCACAGCAGTGATCGCCGGCGCCCTCGATGACGGCGCGCGCGCCGGAGTTGCGCACGGCGAAGCGCTCGCCGGCCCGGCCCGCGGCGTACAGCGTGCCGCCGGTGGCGCCGTAGAGGCAGGTGTTGCCGATGATGGCCGTCTCCTGCGACTCGAACTCGCTGCCGGCGGGCGGCCGGATGACCACGCGGCCGCCGGCCATGCCCTTGCCGACGTAGTCATTGGCGTCGCCTTCCAGGTACATGTGCAGGCCGCCGGCGTTCCAGACGCCGAAGCTCTGGCCCGCGGTGCCCTTCAGCCGCAGCACCACCGGGGCGCTCTCCATCGCCTGATTGCCGTGCCGCTTCGCGATCTCGCCCGAGATGCGGGCGCCGATGGAGCGGTCGCAGTTGGTCACCTTGAACGAGAACTCGCCACCGCTGGCGGACTCGATCGCCGGCAGCACGGCCTGCACCATGCGCTCGGCCAGTTCGCCCTTGTCGAACGGGTCGTTGTGCGCCGACTGGCAGAACCGGGGCTTGTCGTCCGGGATGGTGCCGGCAGACAGGATCGGAGACAGGTCGAGGTTGCGCTGCTTGTCGGTACGTCCCGGCAGAATCTCCAGGTACTCGGTGCGCCCGATCAGTTCCTCCAGTGTGCGCACGCCCAGCAGCGCCATCCACTCGCGCGTCTCGGCCGCCACGAAGCGGAAGAAATTCTCGACCATCTCGACCGTGCCGATGAAGTGGTCGTCCCGCAGCGGCTGGTTCTGGGTGGCGACACCGGTCGCGCAGTTGTTGAGGTGGCAGATGCGCAGGTACTTGCAGCCCAGCGCCACCATCGGCGTGGTCCCGAAGCCGAAGCTTTCGGCGCCCAGCGCGGCCGCCTTGACCACGTCGAGGCCGGTCTTCAGGCCACCGTCGGTCTGCAGGCGGATCTTGTCGCGCAGTTCGTTTTCGCGCAGCACCTGATGCGCCTCGCGCAGGCCCAGTTCCCACGGGCAGCCGGCGTAACGGATGGAAGTCAGCGGGCTGGCCGCGGTGCCGCCGTCGTAGCCGGAGATCGTGATCAGGTCAGCGTAGGCCTTGGCCACGCCGGCGGCGATGGTGCCGACGCCCGGCTCAGATACCAGCTTCACCGACACCAGCGCGTCCGGGTTGACCTGCTTGAGGTCGAAGATCAGCTGCGCCAGGTCCTCGATCGAGTAGATATCGTGGTGCGGCGGCGGCGAGATCAGCGTGACGCCGGGCACCGAGTATCGCAGCCGGGCGATCAGCTCGTTGACCTTCCCGCCGGGCAGCTGTCCGCCCTCGCCCGGCTTGGCGCCCTGGGCCACCTTGATCTGCAGGACCTCCGCATTCACGAGGTAGTGGGGCGTGACGCCGAAGCGGCCCGATGCGACCTGCTTGATCTTCGAGGTACGCTCGGTGCCGTAGCGGGCCGGGTCCTCGCCGCCCTCGCCGGAGTTGGAGCGCCCGCCCAGCCGGTTCATGGCCATGGCCAGCGCCTCGTGCGCCTCGGGCGACAGGGCGCCCAGCGACATGCCCGCGGAATCGAAGCGGGGGAAAAGTTTCTCCACCGGCTCCACCTCGTCGAGCGGAATCGGCTTCGGTGCGGCGCGCAGGCCGAACAGGTCGCGGATGGTCGCCACCGGCCGCTGGTTCACCAGGCCGGCGTAGTCCCGGTAACGGCTGTAGTCACCGCTCTTGACCGCCTCGTGCAATGTCTGAACCACGTCCGGGTTGAACGCGTGGTATTCCGCCCCGTGCACGTATTTCAGCAGACCGCCGGCCCGGATCGGCTTGCGCGCGCTCCAGGCTTCCCGCGCCAGTTGCTGCTGGTCCGCCTGCAGGTTCTCGAACGTCGCGCCCTGGATGCGGCTGGTGGTGTCCTTGAAGCAGAGGTCGACGACCTCGTCGTGCAAGCCCACGGCCTCGAACAGTTGCGCGCCGCGATAGGAGGACACGGCCGAAATGCCCATCTTCGACAGGATCTTCAGCAGGCCCTTGTTGATGCCCTTGCGATAGTTCTTGGCCGCCTCGACCGGGTTCAGCAGCAGGTCCCCTCGGCGCACCTGGTCACAGAGCACCTCGTAGGCGAGATAGGGGTAGACCGCGGTCGCGCCGTAGCCGATCAGCACCGCGAAGTGGTGCGAGTCGCGGGCGGTGCCGGTCTCCACGATGATGTTCGCGTTGCAGCGCAGACCCTCGTCGATCAGTCGGTGATGCACGGCGCCGGTGGCCATGGCGGCGTGCACGGGCAGCGTGTCGCGCTGCAGCCGCGCATCGGACAGCACCAGCAGCGTCTTCCCGGACCGCACCGCCTGCTCGGCCTGGTCGCAGATGCGCACGATCGCCGCACCCAGCCCCTCGGCGGCACTGTACTGCAGGTCGATCTGCTCGACCTGGAAATCGTCCAGGTTCAGGTCGAGCAGCTTGCGGAACTTCACCGGCGAGAGCACCGGCGAGTTCAGCACCACGCGGCGCGCGTGGTGCTCGGTCTCGGTGAATACGTTGCGCTCCGGGCCGACGCAGGTCTGCAGCGACATCACGATGGATTCACGCAGCGGGTCGATGGGCGGGTTGGTCACCTGCGCGAACTGCTGGCGGAAATAGTCGTAGAGCGACCGCAC
The DNA here is from genome assembly GCA_041682035.1 of Pseudomonadales bacterium. GTDB lineage: Bacteria > Pseudomonadota > Gammaproteobacteria > Pseudomonadales > JBFGWM01 > JBFJWR01. The sequence continues at coordinate 25,063 of JBFKKR010000039.1, forward strand.
CTGGGTGGAAAGCACCGGCATCGGGGTGTCGTCGCCCATCGAGCCGACCGCTTCCTGGCCGTTCTCGGCCAGCGCCCGGATCACCTGGTCACGCTCCTCGTAGCTGACCATGAACATCTTCTGGAACACCTGCAGTTCCTGCTCGTTCAACTGCTGCAGGCCCGCGCTTTCCTCCTCCAGCGTCGCCTCGATGCGGATCGCCTGGTCGCGCAGCCAGCGGCCGTAGGGCTGGGCCGACATCAGGCGGTCCTCGATGTCGTTGGTGTGCAGGACGCGGCCGGTTTCGGTGTCCACGGCCAGCAGCTGGCCGGGGCCGACGCGGCCCTTGGCGATGACGTCCTCCGGCTGGTAGCTGTAAACCCCGATCTCCGAGGACAGCGTGATGTAGCCGTTCTTGGTCATGACCCAGCGCGCCGGGCGCAGGCCGTTACGGTCCAGCATGCAGACCGCGTGACGCCCCTCGGTCAGCACCACGCCGGCCGGACCGTCCCACGGCTCCATGTGCATGGAGTTGAACTCGTAGAAAGCGCGCAGGGCAGGATCGAGCGTATCGACGTTCTGCCAGGCCGGCGGCACCATCAGGCGCAGCGCCCGGAACAGGTCCATTCCGCCGGTCAGCAGCACCTCCAGCATGTTGTCCATGGAGGAGGAGTCCGAACCGCTGCGGTTCACCAGGGTCTCGATCCGGTCCAGGCCCTGCAGCTTGTCGCTGGAGAACAGCTTGCGCCGCGCCATCGCCCAGTTGCGGTTGCCCTGGATGGTATTGATCTCGCCGTTGTGCGCCAGCAGCCGGAACGGCTGCGCCAGCGGCCAGCGCGGCAGGGTGTTGGTGGAAAAGCGCTGGTGGAAGACGCAGATGGCAGTCTCCAGCCGGGCATCACCGAGGTCGGGGTAGAAACGCGGCAGGTCGGCCGGCATCATCAGGCCCTTATACGACAGCACCTGGCTGGACAGCGAGCAGATGTAGGTCTCGGCATCCTGCACCAGCGCCTGCTCCGCCATCCGGCGCGCCATGAACAGCGCGAGCTCCAGTTCCGGCGCGCTCTTGCCGGCCGCGTTCACGAACACCTGCGCGAAGCGCGGCAGCGAGTCCAGCGCGATACGCCCCAGCATGCTCTTGTCGGTCGGCACATCGCGCCAGCCGGCCACCTCCAGTCCCTCGCCGGTCAGCGCCCGCTCGATCTCCGCCCGCGCGGCCTGCGCCTTCGCCTCGTCGGGATTGAGGAACACCATGCCCACGCCATAGCGCTCGCCGAGCTCGATGCCGCCGGCCTCCCGGGCCACCTCGCGCAGGAATCCGTCCGGCAGTTTCATCAGCAGCCCGCAGCCATCGCCGGTCTTGCCGTCGGCGGCGATCCCGCCACGATGGGTCATGCAGGTCAGTGCTTCGATTGCGGTCTGCAGGAGGTGATGGCTGGCATTTCCCTGCATGTGAGCAATCAGCCCGAAACCGCAGTTGTCGCGGTAATCACCGGGCGGAAAGAGACTCTTGCTCATAACGGCAATGCAAACCTCCGGACACAGGGATGTTCAGTACGCGAGGGCCTTACCCGGCGCTTGCGCCGGACAGGACGCGCAATTTTACACGTCGCGGGGAAACCACTCAAACGCCGCGTGCCGTCCCCGCGAGACGATCTCATCCCATTGTTTTGAAATGACAAAATCAGTCCCGGGACGGCGCTCAGGCCGGGCGGTCCTCGACGATTGCCTTGTGAATGCTCTCCAGGCTGCGCGCCCACGGACGATTCTTGCGCAGTGTCTGCGGGAGGCTCTGGATCGAAGCGACCGCCTCGGCACGGTTCGGATGGAGCCCGATGACGACCACGAACCAGTCGCGGCCCTTCAGGGTGGTCCGGAAATAGATGAAATCCTCGGGCCTTTCCTGCGCATCGATGAACTTCGCCACGGCCTGCTCGTTGCCGGCGCCCAGCACCTGCACCGTGTAACTGCCCGGGCTCTGTTCCAGCAGCCACTCCTCGGTGCGCTGCTGGGGTCTGCGCCCGGCCAGGAAATCCTCCATGCGTTCCCGTTCCGGCGAGGCGGATTCCGCGGCATCGTCGCCATCTGAAAGGATGTCGGGCGCGACGGTCATGGCAGGCGCCCCGTCCGTCTTCGGTTGCGCCGGCGCCGGCTCCACCACGGTCGCGGCAGCAGGAGGTGTCACGCTCGCCGAGGCCTCGCGGGCGGCATCGGATTTCACTGCCGGCAGTCCGGCGGGCACCGGCAGCGGGGTCTTCGGACCGGCTTGCTCCACCGGGGCGGAAGTTTCCGGCACCGGCATGGGAGCCAGCGCCGCCTGCTCGGATACCGGCAGGGACGCCAGGCCGTCGCCCGCCTTCAGGTGCCGGTCCAGTTCCGGCCGGGCATTGACGATCTGTGGCGCCGTGATCCGTTTCACCGCCGGCTGCGCCAGGGTGCCGGCGGAT
>JBFKKR010000040.1:0-25923 GCA_041682035.1 Pseudomonadales bacterium
CCGCGCCGCAACCGGATCGGCGCAGGCTGCGCTGCATAGCGCGTCAGCGCCAGGCCGCCGTGCGTCGGCGCAATGCGGCCGGCCCAGACCGTCTCGATGCCGGCGACGATCATCGCGCCGACCATCACCACCGCCATCGGGCCGAGCGCGGTGTCGAACACCGCGACCATGCGCTCGTTGCGGGCGAACAGGCCGGGCACGCCCTGCGCGGTGGTTTCGTTGACCGAGAACAGGCGTCCCGGGACGTAGACCATCTCCCGCAGCGTGCCGGTGTAGGGCATGTGCACGCGATGATAGTCGCGCGGGGAAAGGTAGATGGTGACGAAATTGCCGTTGCGGTACGGTGCGGCGCGTTCCTCGTCACCGCCCAGCAGGTCCACCAGCCCGTAACTCTGGCCCTTCGCCTGGTAAATGCTGGCGTCGTGGATCTCGCCGATCTGGCTGATGGCGCCGTCCGCCGGACTGGCGATGGCCGAGGCCGAGGCCGGTTCTCCCCGCACCCCGGGTTTCAGGGCGCGGGTGAAGAAGTCGTTGAAGCTGGCGTAGGCGTCCGGGTCCGGTTCCACCGCCTCGGACATGTCCACGTCGTAGGCACGGATGAAATTGCGGATGAAGGTCCGGCGGATCCAGTCGCGCTCGCTGGCGGCGATCCCGCCAACCACGCGCGAGAGCAGGTGCTGCGGCACCAGGTGCTGCAGCAGGACGAAGGATTTCTGTACCGGGGTCATGTCGCGCCCGCCTCCACCGGTGTGTCGGGATGATTGCCCCACTCGGACCAGGAGCCGGGGTAGGCACGCACGTCGGGAAAACCGAGCAGCCTGCCCACCAGCCATGTGAACCCGGAGCGGTGGTGCGTCTGGCAGTGCGTCACCACGGTCTTGTCCGGGGTGATGCCGAGTGCCTGAAGTTCCCCGCGGATCTGCTCCAGCGGGCGCACCCGCAGGCCGCGGGTGGTATCCATGGCGCGGGTCCACTCGTAGTTGACCGCGCCGGGAATATGGCCTGCCTTGCGGGCGGCGAGCCGCCGGCCGTCGAATTCCTCTGCGGAGCGCGCGTCCCAGATCGCGAGCTGCGCGCCGGCCGGGTGCGCCAGCAGGTAGTCCAGGTCCACCGCCGGGCCCTCCTGCCAGGCCAGTCCCGCCAGGGAGGTCGGCACGGCAGCCGCCACCTCCTGCGTCACCGGCAGCCCCGCATCCAGCCACGCCCGCAGCCCGCCGTCGAGGTAGGAATAGCGGGTGTGGCCCAGCATCTCCAGTGTCCACAACAGGCGGCCGGCCCAGCCGCCGCCCTCGTCGTCGTAGGCGATCACGTGCCTGGACCCATCGAAGCCGATCCGTTCCAGGGTCCGGCGGATGCTGTCGATGGGCGGCAGTTTGCCGGGCGCCGGCGGCGCCCCGCTGACGAGTTCCGCCGGCGAGACATGGACCGCGCCGGGAATGTGCAGCTGGGCGTGCGTCTCGTCACGACAGACGTCGACGAGCAGCACGTCCGGCAGCGCAGCCGGTTCCGGCAGCGCAGTGCATTCGACCAGCAGCGGGGGCGGGCTTGATTCGTTCAATGGCGTTCGGCCGTTCCGGGTTATTCGGGGCGCCGTCGCTACGGCAGGGCACATTCTAGCCGTTAATCCTGCGCGTTACTTGCCAACTTCCAGCCGCTGCAGGGCCAGAGCGGCCTCCTGGCACAGCTTCTTGTACTGGCCATAGACCGCCGGCTCGAGGCTTGCCACGCCGGCGCCGCAGTCCGCGTAGACGAGAATGGCCGGCCGGCCCTGGAAGCGCAGCGAGCCGAGCATGAAGGCGCCGGGCCGGAGGGCTTCCCGGAACCCCGCCGGCAGGGCCGCCAGCAACGTCTGCCGGCGCTCGCCCGCCGCGCAGGCGAAGCCGGCCTGGGAAGCCAGCTGCACAAAGACATTCCTGCCCGTACCGTAGTCCGTCGCGAGCACCGCCCGGTGCAGCGATTCGTCCAGCCCGGCCTGCAGCCGCAGCTGGATCCTGTCCTCCCGGTTGCGGGTGAGAACGAGCACGCGGGGCAGCCCCAGCCCGCGGTGGAGGCCGGTGAGCAGCGCACGCAGGATGCCGGGCAGTCCGGCCGCGGCGCCGCCGTGGTCGCGCAGTGCACCGACCGCCTGGCCGAGCACGCTCGCCGAGCCGCGCAGGCGTGGCGCCGAGGGTGAGGCGGCCACCGGCGCCGGTGATTGCGGCCGCTGTCGCGCGACGGCGTGCCGGTGCAGGTGGGGCTGCGGGTCCAGCAGCCCCGCCGCCGGGGCGCCACCGGCGTGTCCGCCCAGCGTGCGCGCGGCCTGCGCCGCCTGTGCATGAATGCTGCGCACGGCGGCCGGCGCGGACAGGTTGAGCAGGCCGGCCGCGGCCCGTTCCATGCGCAGCGTGCCGCGCGAATACCAGTGGACGCCAGCGTGCAGTGCCAGGCTGTTGGCGACCACCGCGAAGGTCATGTTCTCGTTCAGCAGCACGCGATGCGGAAACGCCGTGCCGGCGCGCCGCTCGCGCGGTATGTCCCCGAGCCGGGCCAGCGCCACCAGCAGGCGGTTGTCACAGGCGGACTCGTGGCCCAACAGCGGTTGCATGAACCCGGTGAGCTTCCAGTGCGCGAACAGGGCCAGCGTCAGGTCCCGGAACCCACAACCGAACATCCGCCGCAACCGCACGCGCAACGACGCCCGCGGGCCGGCGAGGACACGCTCGATCGTGCCCATCGCTTTCGGGTCGGCGTGTGCGATCGCCCACAGCGGCGCCGTGCGCAGTGCCGCAGTCCAGCGTGCTTCCTGCGGTGCAGGGCGTTTGCGCGCTTCCAGCCAGGCCTGCGTCAGCGTGCCGGCGTGATGGCTGATTGCCAGCTGGCGCCGGTAGGCGGCCTGGTCCTGCGCGCTGTCCTGCAGCACCGGCAGGTTGCCGATCAGCGCCAGCACCCGCTGCATGCCGAGCACGCTCATGGTGTGTTCGAGGTCGTAGAACACCCGGCTGCTGCCCCCGGCCAGCGCATTCGCCTCGCGAAACACGTGGAAGGCGAACGCCGGGTCGCTCGCCGCGACACGCGCCAGCGTGCGCATGCTCTCGCCGCCCTCGGCGATCACCGCGCGCATGCGGCGCGCGGTTTCCGGGAACACCGGCAGGGGCGCGGCGGTCAGCTTGCGCAGCCACTTCCGCAGCGCGTCGTCGCCGGATGCTGGCGCGGTCATCTGGTCTCGTCCCCCTCCATGCCCTCGGCGAACTCGCGAAAGTGCGCGAAACGCCAGGGAAGTATGGCCGAAGCCGCCACCGCATCGCGGATCGCGCAGCCCGGTTCCTCCCCGTGCCGGCAGTTGTGGAAACGGCAGTTGCCGAGCAGGGGCCGGAACTCCGGGAAGCAGCGCTGCAGTTCCGCGCGCGCCATCGGCATGAGGGGGAACTCGCGGATGCCGGGTGCGTCGATGAGCCAGCCGCTGTCCGCGAACGGGTACATGCGCGCCGTGGTCGTGGTGTGGCGTCCGGTCTCGCGGGCATGGCTGAGTGCGCCGATGGCCGGGTCGGCGCCCGGGCTGAGCCGGCTGATCAAAGAGGATTTGCCGACACCGCTCTGGCCGACCAGTGCACAGGTGATCGACGCCGCCCGCTCGCGCAGGCGCTCGAGCCCGTCGCCGCTGCCAGCGCTGCAGGCCAGCACGGCATAGCCGAGCGTTTCGTAGGGGAGCAGTTGTCCGCGGGCTGCATCGAATTCCGGCAGATCGGACTTGTTCAGCACCAGCAGCGGCTCGATCCCGCTGCGTTCGGCGCACACCAGGTACTGGTCGATCAGGCGCTGGTCCGGGGCGGGGCGGGCGGCGGAGACGATCAGCAGCCGGTCAAGGTTGGCGGCGACGACGCGGGCGCCGCCGCGCGGGCCGGGCCGGCACAGTTCCGTGCGCCGCGCCGCGCGTTGTTCGATCACGCCGCGGCCGTCTTCCTGCAACCACCAAAGCACGTGGTCACCGCAGACGATGTCCTCCGCGAGACTGGCGCGGATGTCACAATGAACGCACGGTCCGGCGCCGGCCGGACGCACCTCGGCATGGCGGCGCAGCCGGGCGACGACCTGTCCCTCCTGCAATTCCGCACCCTCGCGGGGGCTTTCCGCGACGGCTTCGCGGCGGCGCGAGATGCGTCGGCGTTGCAGGTCGGTGAGCTTGCGACGGCTCATCGGCCGCGGCGAACGGGGGCGGGAACTGGTTGGACGATCGCACCCGATTGGGCCATTATTCTTCCTGCACTGGCAGATTAAGCTGGTTTCACGGGGCTCCGCCGGAAATTATGTCCAAGGATACCAACCTGATCTGGATCGATCTCGAGATGACCGGTCTGGACCCGGACACCGATTATATTATCGAGATCGCCACGGTCGTCACGGACGCGGATCTCAATATCATCGCGGAAGGGCCGGAAATCGTCATCCACCAGACCGACGCGGTTCTGCAGCGGATGGACGAGTGGAATACCACGCACCACGGCAACAGCGGTCTCACCGAGCGCGTGCGCGCCAGCAAGATGGACGAGGCCGGCGCCGAGGCCCAGACCATCGAGTTCATCTCCGAGTACGTCAATCCGAAGAAGTCGCCCCTGTGCGGCAACAGCATCTGCCAGGACCGCCGCTTCATGTACCGCCACATGCCCAAGCTGGAGGCATACTGCCACTACCGCAACCTCGATGTCAGCGCGATCAAGGAACTCGCCTGCCGCTGGCGCCCGGACATCATGGGCGGCCTGAAGAAGAAGGGCGCGCACCTGGCGATGGAGGACATCAAGGAATCCATCATGGAGCTGCGTTACTACCGCGAGCATTTCCTGCAGGCCTGAATCACCCCTTCCTCCGGCCGCCCGCCCGCGTTCACCAGCCCGACGTTCCCTTTTCCTCCTGCCGGCGCAGCGCCCAGTGCACGTGTTCGCGCACCATGGCGTCCGGGTGATCGCGCCGGGCGTCGAGCGCCTGCCGGACCGCCGCGTCGGCCGGCGCATTGCCCATGGCGACCGCCAGGTTGCGCAGCCAGCGCAGGTAGCCCGTGCGCCGCAGCGGGCTGCCCTCGGTACGATGCTGCCATTCCGGTTCATCCCAGCCGAACAGCTCGGCCAGTGGTGTCGACTGCCAGAACGGCCGCGCGGAGAATGCGCTCTCCGCCGTTGCTTCCGCGCCCCGGTTCCACGGGCAGACCAGCTGGCAGTCGTCGCAGCCGAAGATGCGGTTGCCGACCAGCGGACGCAGTTCCTCCGGGATGCTGCCCTTATGCTCGATGGTGAGGTAGGAGATGCAACGGCGCGCATCGATCCGCCACGGCCCTATGATGGCGCCGGTCGGGCAGGCGTCGATGCAGGCGCGGCAGTTGCCGCAGTAACCGCGTTCCGTCGGCGGGTCGATGGGCAGCGGCAGGCTGGTGTAGATTTCGCCGAGGAAGAACCAGGAGCCGGCGCCTCGTTCGAGCAGCAGGGTGTGCTTGCCGAGCCAGCCCAGGCCGGCGCTTTCGGCCAGCGGTTTCTCCAGTACCGGCGCACTGTCCACCAGGGCGCGGTAGTGATGGCGGTCGGCCCACGCGCGCAACTGCCCGGCGATGCCGGCCAGGCGGCGGCGCATCAGCTTGTGGTAGTCACGGCCGCGGGCATAAAGGGACACGTAGCCGTGGCGCCCGTCGGCCAGTTCCGCCTCAGGCCGGGCGTCCGGCGGCAGGTAGTTCATGCGCGCGCTGATGACGCGCACCGTGCCCGGCGCCAGCAGTGCCGGGTCCAGGCGCAGGTCGAGATGGCGCTGCATCCAGTCCATGTCACCATGGAAACCCTGCGCCAGCCAGGCTTCCAGGTCGGCGCGGCGTTCTCCGGGTGCGGCGCCGGTCACGCGCAGCGCATCGAAACCGGCGGCCCGGCTCCAGCCGTCGAGCGACTGGCGCAGGGCGGCGAGATCCGGGTCCGGGGGCAGCGCGCGGCTGGGAATGGTCGGCGATTCGATGAGAGGTTCCTATAATGGTCGGCCCGCGGCGCGGTGCCGATCCCGTTTCAGAAGGGGAAACAGGAAAATTATGCCGAAAGTAAGACCGGCAGTCCTCTACAACTGCGAACAGGTGCGAGCGCTGGACCGCTGCGCCATCGAGGAGCACGGGATTCCCGGCTTCACCCTGATGAAGCGGGCCGGACGCGCCTGCCTGACGCAGCTGCGCCGGCGCTGGCCGGAGGCGCGGCGGCTGATCGTGCTCTGCGGCAGCGGCAACAATGCCGGCGACGGCTACGTCATTGCCGGCGCCGCGCGGACGCAGCTGCTGCGCGTGAAACTGCTGCAGCTCGGAGACCCGGCGCGGCTGGCGCCGACGGCCGCGCAGGCGCGGGAATGGGCCATCCGGCGCGGGGTCCAGCCACTGGCCGAACTGCCGGACGATCTCGATCCGAAACGGGACGTGATCGTCGATGCGCTGCTGGGCATCGGGATCAGCGGCGAACTGCGGCCGGAATATCTCGCCCGCGTCCGCTGGATCAACGGTGCGGGGGTCCCGGTCTGCGCGGTGGACATTCCCAGCGGCCTCTGCGGTGACAGCGGCCGGGTGCTCGGCGCGGCCGTGCGTGCCGATCTCACCGTCACCTTCATCGGCCGCAAGCGGGGGCTTTACACCGGTGCCGGTCCGGCGCACTGCGGCGAGATCCGTTTCAGCGACCTGGGCGTGCCGGCTGAGGTCTACCGGGACCAGCCGGACACGGTGCGCCTGCTGGGTCGCAGCGCCGCATCCCGCTGGCTGCAGCCGCGCGCCCGGGATGCGCACAAGGGTCATTTCGGCCACGTGCTGGTGGTCGGCGGCGACCACGGCATGGGCGGCGCCGCGGCGCTGGCGGCGGAGGCCGCCCTGCGCACCGGCGCCGGGCTGGTCAGTGTCGCCACCCGCACGGCGAACCACGCAGCGATCCTGGCGCGCCGCCCGGAGTGCATGGTGCATGCCGTCGAGAGCGGCCAGGACCTGCAGCCGGTGCTGGAACGCTGCTCGGTGCTGGTGCTCGGTCCCGGCCTCGGGCGGGGTGCATGGGCCACGCAGATGCTGCAGCAGGCGCTGGCAGCCGGGCTGCCCATGGTGGTGGATGCGGACGCGCTGAACCTGCTCGCCGGTCTGCCGGCGTACCTCCCCCTGCGCGTACCCGCCGTGATCACGCCGCATCCGGGCGAGGCCGCGCGGCTGCTGGGCTGCACCAGCGCGGCGGTGCAGGCGGACCGGTTCGGCGCGGTGCAGCGTCTGATCGAGCGTACCGGCGTCACGGTCGTGCTCAAGGGCAGCGGCACGCTGGTGGCCGATGCGGAGGGCCGCCGGGTGCATGTCTGCCGGGCCGGCAACCCGGGCATGGCCAGCGGCGGCATGGGGGACGCCCTGTCCGGCATCCTTGGTGGCCTGCTGGCGCAGTCGGTGCCGCTACCCGCCGCCGCCCGCCTGGGCGTGCGGCTGCACGCCCAGGCCGCCGACCGGGCCGCGGCCAGGCGCGGCGAGCGCGGCCTGCTGGCCAGTGATCTGTTCGGCCCCCTGGCGGAGTTGCTCAACCCTTGAACCGCGCGCGCCATCTCCCCGATGCGGCCGCGACCGAGCAGTTCGGCCGGACCCTGGCCCGGGAACTCGTCCCGCCGCTGGTGATCTACCTGCGCGGGGACCTCGGCGCGGGCAAGACCACGCTGGTGCGCGGCCTGCTGCGGGGGCTGGGCGTCACCGGGGCCTGCAAGAGCCCCACCTACACGCTGGTGGAGCCTTACGAGGTGGCCGGCATGCAGGTTTTCCACTTCGACCTGTACCGGCTGCAGAGCCCGGAAGAGCTGGATTTCGTGGGCCTGCGGGACTATGTTGATCAAGAAGCGATCTGTCTGTTCGAATGGCCGGATCGTGCGCCGGGCATGCTGCCAGTCGCGGACCTGACCTTGTGGCTGGAACCACGGGACGGTGGCCGGGGGTTGAGTGTCGGGGCGCACACCGCGGCAGGGACAGACCTGCTGCGCAGGCTGCAGGGTGCCGGCCGGGATGCCGGGGCCTGAGCAACAGATGCGATGACCACGGGAACAGGGATGATCCGGATTCTTGCCAGCTTGCTGGTGCTCCTGCTGCTGCCGGCGGCGGCCCAGGCGGCGCGCGTCGAGGGCGTGCGCGTATGGCCGGCGCCGGATCATGTCCGCTTCGTGTTCGATCTAGACGCGGCCGTGGAGCACAGCGTGTTCACGCTGGATACCCCGCACCGGGTCGTCATCGACCTGCAGAACGCCACCCTGCACGCCGACCTGTCGGCAATCGACCTGGACCGGACCGGCGTCCGGCGCATCCGCAGCGGCCGGCGGGGCGAGGAGCACCTGCGCCTGGTGATGGACCTGGACCAGGCCGCCAGGCCGCGCAGTTTCCTGCTGCCGCCGAACCCGCCCTACCGCGACCGCCTGGTGGTGGACCTGCCGCGCGCGAGCGAGCAGGCCGCAGCCAGCACGCCGAAGGTATCCGCCTCCGACCGCCTCAACGAACGCCGTGACATCATCGTGGTGATCGACCCGGGACACGGCGGCGAGGACCCCGGTGCCATCGGGCCGGGAAAAGTGCGCGAGAAGGATGTCGTGCTGTCGCTCTCGCGCAAGCTGAAGAAGCGGCTCGACACCATGCCCGGGTTCCGCGCCCACCTGGTGCGCGAGGGCGACTACTACGTCAGCCTGCGCAACCGCACCGACATCGCCCGCAAGCAGCAGGCCGACCTGTTCGTGTCGGTGCACGCGGACGCGTTCCACAGCCCGCGCGCGCGGGGCGCCTCGGTATACACGCTCTCCAACCGGGGCGCGACCTCGGAGACTGCGCGCTGGCTGGCCAAGCGCGAGAACCAGTCGGACCTGGTGGGCGGCGTCGGCGGCGTCAGCCTGGATGACAAGGACCAGGTGCTGGCGGAAGTGCTGCTCGACCTGTCCATGACCGCCAGCATGAGCGCCAGCGCGGACGCCGGCAAGGAAGTGCTGCGCTCGATCGGGCAGGTCACCAGGCTGCACAAGCACGACGTGGAAAAGGCCGGTTTCGTGGTGCTGAAATCGCCCGACATCCCTTCGATGCTGGTCGAGGCAGGGTTCATATCCAACCCGGGCGAGGCGCGCAAACTGCGCAGCGACAGCCACCAGGAAAAACTCGCCCAGGCCCTGGCCGAGGGCATCCTGCGCTACTTCGAGCGGCAGCCGCCGCCGGGGACGCAGATCGCCTGGGCGCGCGAGCAGCAGCGCGAACGGCAGTACCGCATCCAACGCGGCGACACGCTCTCGGGGATCGCCGTGCAGCACGGCGTGACGGTGCAGCGACTGCGCGAGGCCAATGCACTGCCCAGCGACAGCATCCGCGTCGGACAGGTGCTTACCATTCCCGCTTCCTGATATTCTGCGGCGAACTCTCCCCGGGATCCGCCCTGCCGTGTCCGCAATTCGCGTACTGCCCCCCATGCTCGCCAACCAGATCGCCGCCGGCGAGGTGGTGGAGCGGCCCGCCTCCGTGCTGAAGGAGCTGCTGGAGAACAGCCTCGACGCCGGCGCCCGCCGGCTGGACATCGACCTGGACCAGGGCGGCGTCAAGCGCATCCAGGTGCGCGACGATGGCTGCGGTGTACCGTGCGATGAACTGGCGCTGGCGCTGGCGCGGCACGCCACCAGCAAGATCAGCAGCCTGGAAGACCTCGAACAGGTGGCGACGCTGGGCTTCCGTGGCGAGGCACTGGCGAGCATCGCCTCGGTGTCCCGCCTGAGCATCACCTCGCGCACCGCGGCGACGGACGCCGGCTGGCGCCTGGCCGGCGAGGCGGCCGCCCCCGAGCCGGCCGCCCACCCCGTCGGCACCACGATCTGCGTTGAGGATCTCTTCTACAACACGCCGGCCCGCCGCAAGTTCCTGCGCACCGAGCGCACCGAGCTGTCGCACCTCGAGGAGGTCATCCGCCGGCTGGCGCTGAGCCGTTTCGACATCGGGCTGCAGGTGCGCCACAACGGCCGTACTTTGCAGCAGTTGCGCGCCGCCGAGGATCGGGCCGGCCGTGGCCGGCGGGTGGCCGCCGTCTGCGGGGATGCCTTCCTCGACCAGGCCGTGGAGCTGGAATCGGAACGCAACGGGCTGGTGGTCTGGGGCTGGATCGGCCTGCCGACCTATTCCCGTGGCCAGCCCGATCAGCAGTACCTGTACGTGAACGGGCGCATGGTGCGCGACCGCATGGTCGCCCATGCCGTGCGCAACGCCTACCGGGACGTGCTCTATCATGGCCGCCACCCGGCTTACGTGATCTACCTGGAGGTGGATCCGGCAATGGTCGACGTGAACGTGCATCCTTCCAAGCAGGAGGTGCGCTTCCGCGAGAGCCGGCAGGTCTATGACTTCCTGCGGCACGCGGTGGAGCAGGCCATCGCCGGGGTGCGGCCGGAGGGCGCGCCCGCGCCGGTGTCCCTGCAGTCGGCCGCCCCGGCGTCGGGCGTGGCGGAACCGGCCCCACAGCAGCAGCCGATGCGGCTGCACTCCGGGGGCGGGGCGAGCGCACCGGGCCTGCGGCAGCAGGCCTTCTACCAGGCCCTGCAGCAGCCTCCGGCCGCGCCACTGCGCACGGCGGAGCAACTGGCGGACAGCGCCGCCGGCATGCCGCCGCTGGGTTTCGCGCTGGCCCAGCTCAAGGGCATCTACATCCTGGCGGAGAACGACAACGGACTGGTGCTGGTGGACATGCACGCCGCGCACGAACGCATTACCTACGAGCGCATGAAGCAGGACTTCGCTGACGCCGCGGTCGTGACCCAGCCCCTGCTGGTGCCCGTGCAGGTCAGTGTGAGTGAGCGGGAACTTCGTGCAGCGGAGGCGCATTCAGGGCTGTTGCGGGAGTTGGGGCTGGTGGTCGAGCAGCAGGGGCCGCAACTGCTGGTGGTCCGGGAGGTGCCTGCCATCCTGCGCGGGGCGGATGCCGAATCGCTGCTGCGCGACATCCTGTCCGACCTCGTGGAGCACGGTGCCAGCGAGCGCGTCGAGGCGCTGGTGGAGGACCTGTTGCGGGAGATCGCCTGCCATGGATCAGTGCGCGCCAACCGCCAGCTGAGCGTGCCGGAGATGAACGCGCTGTTGCGCGACATGGAACGCACCGAGCGCAGCGGGCAGTGCAATCACGGCCGTCCGACCTGGACGGCACTGGGCCTGGCGGAACTCGACGGCCTGTTCCTGCGCGGCCGCTGAGGAAGCCGATGGCCGGTCGTTACGAGGGGCCGGTGGTGTGCCTGATGGGGGCCACCGCCACCGGCAAGACCGACACCGCCGTGCTGATCGCGGAGCAACTGCCGGTGCGGATCATCAGTGTCGACTCGGCACTGGTGTACCGCGGCATGGACATCGGCACGGCGAAGCCGGACGCAGAGTTACGGCGCCGCCACCCGCATCATCTCGTCGACATCCGGGATCCCCACGAGCCCTACTCGGCGGCCGAATTCTGCGAGGACGCGCGGCGCGAGATCGAGCAGGCCCGGCGCGAGGGCCGGATTCCCCTGCTGGTGGGGGGCACCATGCTCTACTTCCGCGCCCTGCGGGACGGCCTCGCGTCCATGCCCGGCGCCGACCCGGACGTCCGCGCGGACATCGAGGCGCTCGCCAGCGAGCGGGGCTGGCCGGCCGTGCATGCGCGGCTCAGGCAGGTCGACCCGGCCGCGGCGGCGCGCCTGCGGCCGACCGACAGCCAGCGCCTGCAGCGGGCGCTCGAGGTTTACGAGGTGACCGGCGTGCCCCTGACCGAATGGCACGCCCGGCAGGCGGGCGCCGGGCTCGGCGCGTCGCTGCTGCAGTTCGGACTGGTTCCGGCAGAGCGGTCCTGGCTGCACGAGCGGATCGGGCGGCGGCTGGAGGCCATGCTCGAGGCGGGCTTCGTTGACGAGATGAGGCGGCTGCACGCACTGCCCGGCCTGCATGCCGGCCTCCCGGCCCTGCGCTGCGTGGGCTACCGGCAGTTCTGGCAATGGCTGGAGGGGCAGATCACCTTCGAGCGCGCCTGCGAGGCAGCCCGCGCGGCGACCCGGCAACTGGCCAAGCGCCAGCTGACCTGGCTGCGCGGCTGGCCCGGCCTGACCGAGATCGCAGTCGGCCCGGCGCTGGGGCCGGACGCCGCGGCCCGGTGGGTGACAGGCGCGCTGGCCGGCGCCGGCTCTGACCGGAAAAGTAAACACTGACTAACTCCTCGCGCACATGGATTCTTGACTGGCCGGCCGCATGGAATGCGCGATGCGCAGGCGCTGGAGGCTGGTAAAATGATGGCCGGGTGGCTACCTTATGGAAGGTGGCGACGATGACAATAAGCGGGTGGCCCGCAGGCCAGCATGCCGCCACCGATCAGCCTTGCGCGCCGGTATGGGCGCGCGCCCTCGTTTGAAGGAGATCCATCCCATGTCCAAGGGGCACTCGTTACAAGACCCTTTCCTGAACATCCTGCGCAAGGAGCGCGTGCCGGTGTCGATCTTCCTGGTGAATGGCATCAAGCTGCAGGGCCAGATCGAGTCGTTCGACCAGTTCGTCGTGCTGCTGAAGAACTCGGTCAGCCAGATGGTCTACAAGCACGCCATCTCCACCGTGGTGCCCTCCCGCAACGTGCGCCTGCCTGTACACGGCGGCCCTGACCGCGGCCAGGACGGTCACGTGGGCGACGACGTGGACGAACCGTCCCCCGGCAACGCCTGAACGGCGGCCGGACCAGCCTGACCACATTCGACCTACAGAGCGAGCGCCCCCGCACCGGAGAGCGGGCGGTGCTCGTGCACCTGTATGGCCGCCAGATCGATGCCGAGGATGCCGGCGAGTTCCGCGCGCTGGTGCACTCCGCCGGCGCCGAGCCGGTGGCAGAGCTGGAGGCGCAGGTCGACCGGCCCACGCCGCGTTTTTTCTTCGGCAGCGGCAAGCTGCAGGAACTGGTGGCGCTGGTGCAGCGGGAGCAGGCCGAACTGGTGCTGGTCAACCACGTGCTCTCGCCCGCGCAGGAGCGCAACATCGAGCGCGAGGTGAAGGCGCGGGTGATCGACCGCACCGGCCTGATCCTCGACATCTTCGCGCAGCGGGCGCGCACCCACGAGGGCAAGCTGCAGGTGGAACTGGCCCAGCTCGATTACCTCTCCACCCGGCTGGTGCGCGGCTGGACCCACCTGGAACGGCAGAAGGGTGGTATCGGATTGCGTGGACCGGGTGAAACCCAGCTGGAGACGGACCGCCGGCTGCTGCGCGACCGCATGCGGCGGCTGCGGGCGCAGCTGGATCGCGTGCGCCGCCAGCGGGCCCTGGGACGGCGCGCGCGCGAGCGCGCGGAAGTGCCGGTGGTGTCCCTGATCGGCTACACCAACGCGGGCAAGTCCACATTGTTCAACCGGCTCACGGGAGCCGGCGTGCTGGCCGAGGACCGGCTGTTCGCCACGCTCGACCCCACCCTGCGCAAGCTGGAACTGGCGCCGACGGTGTCCGTGGTGCTCGCCGACACGGTCGGGTTCATCCGCCACCTGCCGCATACCCTGGTCGACGCCTTCCACGCCACGCTCGAGGAGACGCTTTCGGCGCGGCTGCTGCTGCACGTCATCGACGCCTCCGACCCCGACCGGGACGCGCACTGCGGGCAGGTGCAGCAGGTGCTGGCCGAGATCGGCGCCGAGCACATCCCCCAGTTGCGCGTGCTCAACAAGGTGGATCGCGTGCCGGGTCAGCAGCCGGGCGTGGAGCGCGACGGCGAGGGCCGTCTGCGGGGCGTCCGGTTGTCGGCCGTGACCGGTGCGGGCCTCGAGCTGCTGCCGGAGGCCATCCAGGAGGCGCTGCACGGACTGCTCGCCGACGTCGACCTGGAACTGGCGCCCACCGAGGCGCGGCTCCGCTCACGGCTCTACGAGGCGGGGGTGGTGGTGCGGGACGCGGCGCAGGATTCCGGCGGCTGGCGGGTGCGGGTACGGGTCAGCCCGGCCATGCAGGATCGCCTCGGTATCGCCGGCCGTTGCGTGCCGGCGCGTGAAACTTGACCGCAAGCTGGTAGAATCCCCTCCCGTTGATGTTGCCCTACCCGCAGCATCGCGCATTTTGGAGTACACGAGACAGCCATGGCCTGGAACGAACCCGGCGATAACGGCAGGGATCAGGATCCCTGGAGCGGCGGCCGGCGCGGCAACGACGGCCCGCCGGACCTGGACGAACTGCTGCGCAAGCTGCGCAAGCGCGTGGACGGACTGTTCGGCGGTGGTGGCCGTGGCGGCAGCGGCACCGGCGGCGGTGGCTTCGGCGGCCTGTTCGGCATCGCCCTGGTCGGTGCGCTGATCGTCTGGATCGTGCTCGGCCTGTACCGGATCGAGGAAGCCGAACGCGGGGTGGTGCTGCGTTTCGGCAAGTACCTGGAGATCGTCGGCCCCGGCCTGCACTGGAATCCGCCGCTGGTCGACGAGGTGCTGCGCGTGAACGTCACCGCGGTCCGTTCGCACGCCCATCGCGCGCTGATGCTCACGGAGGACGAGAACATCGTCGAGGTCAGCATCTCGGTGCAGTACCGCATCGCCGATCCGCGTGATTTCACCCTCAAGGTGCGTGATCCCGAGATCAGCCTGGAGCACGCGGCGGAATCCGCTCTGCGCCACGTCGTCGGCAGTTCCGAGATGCACCAGGTCCTGACCGAGGGGCGCGAACGGGTTGCGCGCGAGGTGCAGACGCGCCTGCAGACCTACCTGGACAGCTACAGCACCGGGCTGCAGGTCAACCAGGTGAACATCGAGAACACCCAGGCGCCGAAGGAAGTGCAGGCCGCATTCGACGATGTCATCAAGGCCCGCGAGGACGAACAACGCTTCAAGAACGAGGCCGAAGCCTATGCCAACGGCGTGGTGCCGGAAGCGCGCGGTAAGGCGCAGCGGATTCTCGAGGAGGCCAACGGTTACAAGGAAGAGGTGATCGCGCGGGCAATCGGTGAAGCGGACCGCTTCGGGAAGCTGCTGGTGGAGTACCGCAAGGCGCCCAAGGTGACGCGTGACCGCCTCTACATCGATGCGGTCTCGTCGGTGATTGGCAACAGCACCAAGATCCTGATCGACGCGGAAGGCGGCAACAACCTGCTCTACCTGCCGCTGGACCGGCTGATCGAGCAGCGCGGCACCGGCACCGGCGCTGGTACGGCGCGGGTGCAGAACCTGGATGATCACGGCATCAAGGCACTGACTGACCGCATCATGGACGAATTGCGCGACCGCCAGCGTCGTGAATCGACCGGCAACGTTAGCGGAAGGAGTTCGCGCTGATGAGCAATCGTGGACTGGGATCCCTGATCGTCGCAGCCGTACTGGTCCTGCTGGCCTGGAACACTTTGTTCACGGTCAGCGAGAAGGAGCGTGCGGTACTGCTCAAGTTCGGCGAGATCGTCGATGCAGACCTGCAGCCGGGCCTGCACTGGAAAGTGCCGGTATTGCACGAGGTGCGCCGGTTCGACGCGCGGGTGCTGACACTCGATACGACACCGCAGCGCTACCTGACCGTCGAGAAGAAAGCACTGATGGTGGACTCGTTCATCAAGTGGCGCATCGAGACCGTGAAGGACTACTACACGGCAACCGGCGGTGACGAGTTCATCGCCGCGCGTCTGCTGATGCCGCGGGTGGACGAGGGCCTGCGCAACCAGGTCGGCGTGCGCGCCATGCACGAGGTGGTCAGCGGCGAGCGTGACCAGCTGATGGCGGACCTTACCATCAGCCTGAACGCGATCACGCGCAAGGAACTCGGCATCGAGATCCTGGACATCCGCGTCAAGCGTATCGACCTGCCGGCGGAAGTCAGCCAGGCAGTGTTCGACCGGATGAACTCCGAGCGGGAACGGGAAGCGCGCGAGCTCCGCTCCAAGGGCCGTGAGCTGGCCGAGGGCATCCAGGCCGACGCGGACCGCCAGCGCCGGGTGATCCTGGCGAATGCCTACCGCGATTCGGAACGGATTCGCGGCGAGGGCGATGCCGAGGCAGCGGGCATCTATGCCAAGGCGTTCGAGCAGGACCAGGAGTTCTACCGTTTCCATCGCAGCCTGCAGGCCTACCAGGATGTCTTCAAGGATCAGGGTGACCTGCTGGTGCTGGAACCGGACGGGTCATTCTTCGATTACCTGAAGAACCAGGACGGCAGAAAATAGCGGCGGCGACGCCTGGCGACGGGCGGGGGACGGGCGTGGCATGTCGGAGTTTGGACACCAGCTGGCGATTGCCTTCTGCCTGATGCTGGTGATCGAGGGTATCCTTCCCTTCCTCTATCCGCGGCGCTGGCGCGAGATGGCGCAGATGCTTGCCCAGATCGATGACCGCACCATGCGGCTCATCGGTCTGGCCAGCATGCTGACGGGCACGACTATTCTTTACTTGATCAACTGACTGGGGCCTGTGCGGTGAACAGAGACAAGCCGGTGGATACCTGGCTGCTGCCCGACGGGGTCGACCAGTTGCTTCCACCGGCGGCGGAACGGCTCGAACTGCTGCGTCGCGAACTGCTCGACCTGTATCGCGGATGGGGCTACGAACTGGTCATCACGCCACTGGTCGAATACCTCGACTCGCTGTTGATCAGCGGCAGCGAGGAACTGGACCTGGCCACCTGCAAGATCACCGACCAGCTCACCGGCCGGATGATGGGGGTGCGCGCGGATATCACGCCGCAGGTGGCGCGGATCGACGCGCACGCACTGGAGCAGTCCGGCCCGGTGCGCCTCTGTTACGCCGGCAGCGTGCTGCAGACGCGCCCGGCGGAGGTTTCCGGTTCACGTTCGCCGGTGCAGGTCGGCGCGGAGCTGTACGGCGAACCCGGCGCCAGCGCTGATGCCGAGGTGGTGAGCCTGATGGTGGAGACGCTGGCGCTCTCCGGCGTGCGCGAGATCAGCCTCGACCTCGGTCACGTCGGCATCTACCACGGCCTCGCGGCGGCGGCTGAACTCGGTGTCTCCGAGGAACGGGAGCTGTTCGCGCTGATGCAACGCAAGGCGATGCCGGAAATCCGCGCGTTCCTGCAGGAAGCGGTCGCGGATGCGCGCCTGCGCAACATGCTTTACGAACTGCCGCGCCTGCACGGTGATTTCGCCGCGCTGGGCGATGCCGCCGAAAAACTGTCCGGCGCGCCCGTGGGCGTCCAGCAGGCGCTGCGCGAACTGCGCGAGCTCGGCGCTGCCGTGCAGGACTGCGTGGGTGACGCGGCGATCAGCTTCGATCTCAGCGAACTGCGCGGCTATCACTATCACACCGGCGTGGTGTTCGCCGCCTACCTGCAGGGGGAAAGCGAGGCGGTGGCCAAGGGTGGCCGTTACGATGACATCGGCAGGGTGTTCGGGCGGGCGCGCCCGGCGACCGGCTTCAGCGCCAACCTGCGCCGCCTGGCCGAGTTCCGGTCGCTGCCGCAGGCCGGCGTGCCGATCCTGGCGCCGTGGTCGCCGGACCGGGAACTGCGCGGAATGATCGCGGACCTGCGTGCCGCAGGGGAGCGCGTGGTGTTCTCCGGGCGACCCGGCGACGGCGCGCGCCACATCGAGAAATCCGCTGGCAGATGGCGGCTGGTGCAGGACACACAGGACAAGTAGGAAATCATGGGCAAGGCAGTCGTCGTACTCGGCACCCAGTGGGGTGACGAGGGAAAGGGGAAAATCGTGGACCTGCTCACGCAGGAGGTCGCCGCCGTCGTGCGCTTCCAGGGCGGTCACAACGCCGGCCACACGCTGGTGATCGACGGTGAGAAAACTGTCCTGCACCTGATCCCGTCCGGGATCCTGCGCGCGGACGTCATCTGCCTGATCGGCAACGGCGTGGTGCTCTCGCCGGAAGCGCTGCTCGGCGAGATCTCCGAACTGGAGGACAAGGGCGTGCCGGTGCGCGAACGGCTGCGGCTCAGCTCCGCCTGCCCGCTGATCCTGCCCTACCATGTGCAGCTGGATCTGGCGCGCGAGAAGGCCCGTGGCGAGGCCAAGATCGGCACCACCGGGCGCGGCATCGGTCCGGCCTACGAGGACAAGGTCGCCCGCCGCGGACTGCGACTCGGTGACGTGTTCCACCGCGAGCGGTTCGCCGCCAAGCTGGGCGAGGTGCTGGATTACCATAACTTCGCGCTGCGCCACTATTACAAGGCGGAAGTGGTGGACTTCCATCGCGTGCTGGAAGACACCCTGGCTTTGGCGGAACAACTGGAGCCGATGGTCGCGGATGTCGCCGAGCAGCTGCACCAGTACCGGCGGCAGGGCAAGAACATCCTCTTCGAAGGTGCGCAGGGCGCGCTGCTGGACATCGACCACGGCACCTACCCGTTCGTGACTTCGTCCAACACCACCGCCGGCGGCACCGCCACGGGCAGTGGTTTCGGTCCGCTGTACCTCGATTACGTGCTCGGCATCACGAAGGCCTACGCCACCCGGGTGGGCTCCGGCCCGTTCCCGACCGAGTTGTTCGACGAGAGCGGCGCGCACCTGGCGCAGCGCGGCCACGAGTTCGGCGCGACCACCGGCCGCGCGCGGCGCTGTGGCTGGTTCGACTGCGTCACGCTGCGGCGCGCCATCCAGATCAACAGCATCTCGGGGCTGTGTTTGACCAAGCTCGACGTGCTGGACGGGCTGGACACGATCCGCGTCTGCGTGGAGTACCGTCACCCGGATGGCGGCAGCGCCGTGCAGCCGATGGACAGTGAAGGGTACGAGCAGCTTATCCCGGTGTACGAGGATCTGCCCGGCTGGAAGGAGTCCACGCTCGGCGTGCGCCGGCTGCAGGACCTGCCCGTCAATGCGCAGGCCTATATCGAGCGCATCCGTGAACTGCTCGATGTCTCGATCGACATCATCTCCACCGGCCCCGACCGGAACGAGAACATCATCCTGCGTGATCCGTTCCGGGACTGACACCGTGCGGGCGCGGTTCCGCCTCCTGCTGGCGCTGCTCGGCCTGGCCATCATGCTGCAGGGCTGCAGTAACACCCAGGCGGTGCCGGAGCGCACCAACTTCGACGGCGAGCGGTTCCGCAACCTGGTGCCGACGCGGCAGAAGAGCCTGTGGGACCTGGTCCGCTGGCGCATCGCGCGCAAGGTGGTCGGGGACTGGCAGGATGTCGGCAACCCGGCGTACGAGGGGGAGCGTCCCGCGCGCGTCGACGGCGCGGAGTTGCTGGTGACGTTCGTCAACCACTCCACGGTGCTGCTGCAGACCGCCGGTGTGAACATCCTGACCGACCCGATCTGGTCCGAGCGCTGTTCTCCGTTGCAGTTCGCCGGGCCGCGCCGCCACCACCCGCCCGGAATCGACTTCGAACAGCTGCCGAAGATCGACGTGGTGGTGGTCAGCCACAATCACTACGATCACATGGACCTGCCCACGCTGCGGCAGCTGTTCCGGCGCGACAGGCCGGTGTTCCTGGTCGGCCTGGCCAATGCACCCCTGCTGCGGGAGGCCGGCATCGAATCCGGCATCGTCGAACTGGACTGGTGGGATACCCACGAGGTGACGACGGGGGTGCGCATTCACGGCGTGCCCGCGCAACACTGGTCGACGCGCACGCGCTTCGACATCAACCGCATGCTGTGGATGGGTTACGTGATCGAGAGCGCCGGCGGACCGGTGTTCTTCGCTGGCGATACCGGCGCCGGTCCCCACTTCGGCATGATCCGGGAACGCTTCGGGCCGATGCGGTTCTCGCTGCTGCCGATCGGCGCCTTCCTGCCGCGCTGGTTCATGAAGGACAACCACCTCTCCCCCACCGATGCCCTGGTCGCGCACCGCGAACTGGAATCACGCGAGAGCATGGCGGTGCATTTCGGCACCTTCGAGCTGGGCGACGACGGCCAGTACCACGCCCGCGACGAACTGCTGGCCCTGCTCGGCGCGGCGGGGATCACCGCCGGGGAATTCTGGGTCCCGCAGGTGGGCATCCCGCGCGTGGTGGCGCCTTTCAGCGGTGCTGCTGTTGATCAGAGCCGTGCTGTTGATGTGGGTACGACTTCAGCCGCACATTGATATCTGGCCAGGAACCAGTAGGGCTAAAGCCCCCCACTAGTTTTTTCCCTGCTCCAGTTTCTCGATGGCATCGCGTACCGGCCCCGGAATCGGGGCCTTCTGGTTGGTCCTGTAATCGAGGGAGACGATGCGCCCGGTGCCCTCGGCCGCCAGCTTGCCGTGACGGTGGCTGGTCACCCTGTATTCCATGATGAACCCGGTCTCGGAGAGATCGACGGCATTGGTGCCGATCGAGACCGTGTCCGGGTAGGCCAGCGGGATGCGGAAACGGCACTCGGTATGGGCCAGTATGGGGCCGATTTTTTCCGTCGCCATGATTTCTCCCCAGCCGACGCGGTCGAAATAGGCGATCCGGGCGTGTTCGAAGAAGCGGAAGTACTCCGTATTGTTCACGTGCTGGAATGCATCCAGTTCTCCCCACCAGACCGGGCAGTCCAGCACCAGTGCGCAATCTGCCAGGAGTTCGCGCGCCTGCCTGGCGCCATCGTCTGCTTCGTTCATTCCGGGTTCCTCTCAGACCGCCGGGTCGCGTGGTGTTTCGTCCATCAGCATCTGCTTCGGCCGGGTATCGGCCTTGTGGGTGCGGCGCAGGCCAAGCAGGTTTCTCAGGCTGCGAAGCGGAAGCCGGACATACCGGCGCCAGCAGCGGCCGAACCCGGTGCGTTCCAGTTGAAGTTCCTCCTCGTCCGTGAGGTGGTCCCCGTAGCAGCGCCGGTGTTTCAGCAGGTGATAGAGATCCTCGCGCGCCAGTCGCCGGAACAGCCGGTCGGTGAGGCGGCCCCAGGGGCTTCCGCGGCCGCGGAACGCCATGCTGGCCTGGTAGTCGATCAGCCAGGGCTTGCCGTCCTCGGCGACGATGATGTTCGCCTTGCGGTCCAGATCGGCGTAAAACACGCCGCGGGCGTGAATTTGGGTGATGATGCCGGCAAGTTCGACGAAGAATCCGTCAGGAAGGCGTGTGCCACGTGGATAGCTCTCCAGCGTGGCGCCCGGCACGTACTCGTGGCTGTAGCCGCGCAGGCCCTGGCGCGGGCCCCGCCGGGGAATGCCGGCAATCCCCTCCAGACGGCGGTGAATCCGGTCTTCACGCCACGACATGTAGACCAGCAACGGCCACAGCAGCCAGGTCAGGAGGCCGGGGAACCGGCTGATTTTCAGAACAAAATCAGGGTGCCCGGCGCAGCGATAGCGTACGTTCTCGGACACGAAGGTGCGGTGCAGGACGCCGGCCGGGCGATAGTCCCGGCCGTCAATCCGGAATGGATCGGGCCAGTTCATGGCATCGTGGAATGTGTGATGATTGTTATGCCGCGAGTGTATCGCCCGTTCACGGCTTTGTCACAGCAGGTGACGAGGCGCTCCTTTGCCCTGGCCTGGCCGCAATGCCCATGCCCCGGCATTAGCTGGTAGAATCTGCCGCCCCCGAAACCGGCCGGAGAGCGAGGCGTGAAGAAGGACAAGGCCAAGGTCCTCAACGAGGAGATGTCCGACGAGCAGATTCGTGGCTTCCTGGCCGCGCATCCGCCGGTCCACGTCCACGCCGACTTTCATTGCCTGGTGCGCGCCTATCGCGGCCTGACCGCGCCGGACTTCGAGCGATTCCTGGCGGTCTTCGTCGGGGCGGGCCGGGACATCAATGCCCGCAACGAGCACGGCGAAACACTGCTGCAGGTCGTCGCCACCCACGAGAGCAGTACCGAGTACGCCGAGGCGTTGAAGCAGGCGGGCGCCACGCCGGCAGGCTGACGGCCGGTTTTGACCCGGCGCTTCCGCTGTCTCTTTCCTAATCTTTCCGTCAACCTTTCCTATAATGAGCGGGCGCTGCGCCCGGCACATTTTGCCGGCGCTTTGCCGCCCGCCTGCGGCCGCTCCCCGGATTCGTTCCGGCTGCTTTACGGCGCGCACAAGTGGCTGATAGTTGGAGATTATCCAAAAACCTATCTTTGGATAGGCGAGTACCGGCGTGACCCTGCATATGCTGGCATTCTGGCAATTTTCCGGGCGCATGGCGGCCTGGGGACAGGATTGTCGCGGTTGTTCACGAACGATTGAAACGGCAGGACACAGTTTAATTTCAGCGGGGGCGTCTTTCGTTCCGGCAGGGGGATCGAAGAAATGGCGGATCAGGCAGACCAGTCGATAGGAACGGTATCCAGCATCACTGGCGAGGTGGTTGCGAGGGACAAAGCCACCGGTGAGGAGCGGCCGCTGCAGGCGGGTGACGAGGTCTTCGCGACCGACGTGATCACGACCGCCGGGGACAGCCTGGCGATCTTCGAGTTCTCCGACGGATCCCGCAAGGGCATGGCGAGCAACGCCAGTTTCGATCTCGAGGGCGTGCGGCTCGCAGGTGATGCCGGGCTGGCCGAGGGCGGAGCACCGACCCCGGAACAGATCGAGGCCGAAATGGCCGCCGCCCCGAGCGCCGCAGGCGGGGAAGCCGCCGCGCAGATCGGTACGCTGACCGCGGCAGCAGGCAAGATATCGGCGATTGGTGCGGATGGTGTCGAGCGGTCGCTGGCAGAAGGTGATCCCCTGTTCGCCGGCGACACCATCGTATCCGGCGATGCCAGCACCGGCATCATCCAGTACATGGACGGGTCTTCGGCGGGTCTTTCCAGCAATGCGACGGTGCTGCTCGGCAGTGGGTCGAGGGTTGCGGAGCGGGCTGTCACCGAAGAAACCGCAGCCGAGGCCGAGGATGCCGCCGAAGCCGTGGCGCTCGGCACCGGCATCCCGGTCGGCACGGTATCGGCCGCCAGTGGCGTTGTCGTCGCGCGGGGCCCGGACGGCAGTGAGCGCAAGCTGCAGGCGGGCGACGAGATCAACGCCGACGAAACCGTGGAAACCGGTCAGGACGCCACCGCGATCTTCAGCTTCTATGACGGCACCACCAAGGGCCTGGCGAGCAATTCCACCGTCACCCTGAACGAGAAATCGCTCGACCTGGCCGCCATCCGCGCGGCGCGGGGTGAGCCGTCCGAGGGGGCGGTGGCGGATGCCGGGGAGGCTGCGTCCGCCGGTATGGGCAAGGTGGACGTGGCGGGCGTCACGCCGGCGTCCGCGCGCAAGGCGCGGGACTTCGCGCCGGGTGCGGTGAAAAACGTCGAGGCACTGGACGAGGACGTGGCCGCGATCCAGCAGGCCATCGAGGAGGGCGCCGACCCGAGCGAGGAGGCCGAGGCCACCGCGGCGGGTGCACAGGGCGACGACGGCGGCCACTCGGCCGTATTCCTGTCCCGCTCGGGCCAGGCGACCACCGCGCAAAGCGGGAACCTGCTGACCGACGTGTTTGCCGGCCACAGCATCGAGGCGGCCCTGCCGCCCGACCTGCTGTTCGGCCTGGAGACGCTGGTCGAAACCGCCCGGGACCCCGGGACCAAGGGGCCTATCGAGGGGCTGATCGAGATCATCCGCAAGATCGTCGATGACGTCTTCAAGTTCATCCGCGACACCATCGAGGACATCCTCGAATTCAAGAATGCCCTGCTGGAGCTCATCTCCAACCTGATCGACGACGGCGATATCGGCAAGGCGATCGATTCACTGCTCAATGCCGGGATCGACCTGCTCGACGAGGTGCTCGGCAATCTCGGCACGCTGCTCGAGGCGACCATCGACACGCTGCAGATGACGGTTGCCTACCTGTTCAACCTGGTCGAAACGGTCGCCAACGAGCTGGCCGAGTTCCTCGGTGTGAACGTGCTCGAACTGCCCGGAATCAGCGATCTCTATGCGGCCGTCAAATCCGGCCTGACGGACCTGTTCTCTGACAACGGAATCAACGGCATTGGCATCGCGGTGCTGGGCAATGAACTGGCGGCCGTGCTGCAGGGCGCCCCGGTACAGGGCCTGCGCGACCTGCTGGGCGAGGGCCAGGGCCAGGTACCGGTGTTGCAGGATCAGCCCAACATCGGCAGTGACAGCTTCGTGTCCGATGTCGGTGACGCCATCGCCGCCTCGGCGCCGGGGCAGGCCTTCACGGGCGCAACCGGATACAAGGCGGACCCGACCGAACTGCCGCCGGAAGTCGCCTTCCTCACCCGCGAGACACTCGGTTCCGATGGCATCGGCGTGGGCGAGGCACTGGTGCGCATCGGCGCCGCGCCGGACGACCCGATCCTGACCGCGCTGGACAGCAGCAAGGCCAATATCATCGACACCACGTTCGACAGCGCCGAGGCCGGCGCCAGGCACGTGGACCGCGGCCTGCTGGAACAGTCGTTCGACCAGGACCAGGCGGAACAGGATTTTTCCGACGGCCTGGCTGCGGGCAGGGCTGGCGGTGAGCAGTTCGGCAGCGACATGCAGTCCTCCCTGACGGGCGCCGGCGGCGAGACCGAGTCGGCCCTGACGCAGATGGGCGCGAACCTGCAGGGTATGAGCAACGACAGCCCCGGGGACTACGATCCGCGGCAGGCCTCCCCGGAGGGCTCTCCGTTCGCCGGTGGCGGGGGTGGTGGCGGTGGCGGTGGATTGCCCGGTGCACCTTCCGCCCCTCCCGGTGGCGGGGGTGGCGGCGGTGGCGGGAGCGTGCCCAACCCGGCCGACGCCATCGACGTGAATCCGGACATGCTGGGCGACATCGATGTCGAGACGCCGGCTCCGGGTGGCGGGGGCGGCAGCCAGCCGCCTTACGCGGACACCGACGTGGTGCTGCCCAGCCAGCAGGGGTCCGGCGGTTCCTCCGGCCACGTGGGCGCGGAAGTCGGTCACGAAGACTACGGCAGCATCAGCGCGTTCTCGGGAGAGGCCTCGGGGGATGCCGGCGGCAACTTCGGTGGCACGGCGCCCAACGTCACGGTCTCCGACACGGACGGCGTGCTGGTCACCACCCCGGACCCGACTTCGTCCGCCGCTGCCGGCAGCCCGGCCGGCGCGCTGCCGGTCATTCCCGGGATTCAGCAATCCCAGTCAGCGGAGTCGTCCGGACAACCGGGACCGACCCAGACGTTCCTGTCCTCGGTGCGCGGGGTGCTGAACTCGATGTTCAGCCCGGCCCGGGAAGAGCCGGCAGACGAGGATGCCTCGCAGCCGCCTGCCGATGACGCCCCACAGCGTCCCGGTCAGCCGCCGCAGGCCCCCAACCGCGAGGACTACGGTTCCGACGCGGAATACAACGCCGCAGTCCAGGAATACAACCAGGAGGCTGCGGCCTACAACGAGTCCGTCTACGCCTACAACGAGTACTACGGGGTGGAGCGGCCGCGGGAAGGCGAGACCTCCGAAGAGTACAACGCACGGGTCGCCGCCCATAACGAGGAGCAGGCCCGCCAGGCGCAGGAACAACAGTCCGGTGCCGGTGCAGGCGAGCAGTCCGGCGCAGGCGAAGAGCAGGGTGGTGGACAGGCATCGCCGGTCGAACTGGGCTTCGCCGATGGCAGGACGCCCGATCCCCGTGTGAATCCGCAGGAAGGCAGCGTCGAGCAGGAGGCGTTCGCGCTGGAGGGGCAGTCCCAGGCCGTCGACTTCAGCATCGACCCGGACCTCGCCGTGGACGCCAACCCGGACGAGAACGGCGCTGGATTCAGCGTATCCGAGGGGCCCTCCGACGCCACCCTCAAGCCCGGCGCTCTGGGCGTGCCGGTGGCCCGCGACGAAAACGATCCCAGCGTCGGCACGGCGCGACCCTACGTGTCCACGCCAGCGGTTTCCGGTCACAGCCAGGACGGCCTGGCGGTCGGCCCGGCCCGCGCGGGCGTGGACAACAAGACCGGCTACAACGATGGCAATTACGGCGGTGCGACGCCGGCCTTTGCGCGTGGACCGTCCGGCGAACCGCCGGCAGGGCCTCCGGTGAGTCCGCCTGATGCTGGCGAAGGCCCGACCCCGGCGGAGCAGTTCCGTGCCGGCCTGATCGAGGGCGCGCAGATGCTGCCGGCCGAGAACGATCCGAGCGGCCAGCTGGGTCCGCGCGCGGTGCCGTTTGCGACTGCGCTGGGCGACCTGGCGGTGGGCCTGGAA
>JBFKKR010000041.1:0-25539 GCA_041682035.1 Pseudomonadales bacterium
AGCAGCACCGCATCCTGTGGAACGACGGTCCGCGCCTGCGCGCGCTGCACGACGAACTGCAGGCCATCGAACTGGCGCCGCGCGAACCCGGCAAGGGACGCAATGTCTGGTACTGCTTCGGGTACGTGCTGGCCACCGACCTGCCCGGCGCGGTAGCGCTGCACGACTGCGACATCGTCACCTTCGACCGCAGCCTGCTGGCGCGGCTGATCTACCCGGTCGCGAGCACGGACTTCAGCTACCAGTTCTGCAAGGGTTACTACGCGCGCATCGCCGAAGCACAGCTCAAGGGCCGCGTGAGCCGGCTCATGGTCACGCCCCTGCTGCGCGCGCTGAAGAAAATCCACGGCCCCATGCCCTACCTGGAGTACCTGGACAGCTACCGCTACCCGCTGGCCGGCGAGTTCTCGATGCGCACCGACGTGCTCGACGACATCCGCATTCCCGGCGACTGGGGGCTGGAGATCGGCATCCTTTCCGAGGTGCACCGCAACTACACGACCAAGCGGCTGTGCCAGGTGGATATCGCCGACATCTACGATCACAAGCACCAGCCGCTGTCCGAGAACGACCCGCAGGCGGGCCTGTCGCGTATGAGCCGGGACATCGCGCTGGCGATCTTCCGCAAGATGGCCACGCTCGGCACGCAGTTCAACCGCGAATCCTTCCGCACCATCAAGGCCACCTACTACCGGGTCGCCCTCGACCTGATCGAGGCCTACCACGACGATGCGCGCATGAATGGCCTGCGCACCGACCGGCACGCCGAGGAACGCGCCGTGGAGTTGTTCGCGGCGAACATCATGGAAGCCGGCGCGTATTTCCTGGATCACCCGCTCGAGCAGCCCTTCCTGCCCAGCTGGAATCGCATCCGCGCCGCCTGCCCGGACCTGCTCGAACGGCTGCACGAAGCCGTGGAGGCCGATTCAAAAATGTAGGTCAGGCTGCAGCCTTGCCCACGCGTAACACCCGCATCACCGGTGGGGGGTGATCACGCGGTCAGCAGCCAGACGGCCTGATAGGGATCCAGTGCCAGGCCGGACAGACCGTCGCGGTGGCTGCGGCCGCTGATGAGATCGTGCCAGGGACCGGCAAGGTCTTCGCCATCCGCGGGGGGCGTGACCGGGCGCACCGAGCGGGTGACATTGTGCAGCGCCAGCAGCCGGCGCCCTCCTCCGGGCTGCCGGCGCTCGAACGCGAACACGCCGTCGCCGCAATCCAGCACGCGCTGCGGCGCCGCCGGGTCGAAGCAGGGCTCGGCGCCGCGAATCCGCGCCAGCCGGCGCAGTTCGTTGAATACGTAGTGCTGCGGTGTGCGCTCCGCCCGCAGCAGCGGATCGAGCTCGGCGCGCTGCCACTGCTTGCGGTTGATCGAACGCAGCCGGCCGGTGCGCTCGACACCCTCCATGTCATTGCCGGTCGCCAGCAGGCTGTGGATGTAGATCGCGGGGA
Organism: Pseudomonadales bacterium; assembly: GCA_041682035.1. Taxonomy (GTDB): domain Bacteria; phylum Pseudomonadota; class Gammaproteobacteria; order Pseudomonadales; family JBFGWM01; genus JBFJWR01. The sequence continues at coordinate 1,453 of JBFKKR010000041.1, forward strand.
CGCCTTGCAGGCCCAGCAGGATCACCTGCGAACAGAGGAAGCGGGCCACCTGCCAGTCGTCCGCGCCGGCGTAGGTCCCCGCCATGGCGTCGAACCAGGCGATGTTGATCTCGTAGGGCCGGTCGCGCCCGTCGTCGCCGGCCCGCATGCTGACGAAGCCGCCGAAGCCGTGCATGGCGCTGAGCAGCCGCGCCAGCCCTTGCTCGTCGAGGATGCCTTCCAGCGCCCGTACGCCGATGCCGTCGTGGCTGGCCGTGAAATTGAAATAGGTGCAGCCTGCCGGCGGCTCCGGCAGCTGCGACAGCCAGTTCACGAGGTGCCCGGGATTCTCGCTCAGCATGGTTTCCAGCAGCAGCGGCGGCAGCGGGAACTGGTACACCATGTGGGCCTCGTCGCCCGTTCCGAAGTAACTCAGGTTCTCCGGACTGGGCACGTTGGTCTCGGTCAGCAGCAGGCTGCCCGGCGCAACCGCCCCGGCGATGCGCCGCAGCAGCCGCACCACCGCGTGGGTCTGCGGCAGGTGGATGCAGCGGGTGCCGATCTCCTTCCACAGGAACGCGATGGCGTCCAGGCGGACGATGCGCGCGCCGTGGCGCAGGTAATCCACGAGAATGCCCGAGAACATCACCAGTACATCCGGGTTGGCGAAGTTCAGATCAATCTGGTCCTCCGAGAAAGTCGCCCACAGGTGCCGCGTACCGCGGCGGGTCTCGACCGGCGTCAGCAGCGGCGAGCTGCGCGGACGCACCACGGCCGACAGGTCGGTGTCCGGATCCACCTCGATGAAGAAGTCGCGGCCGGGGCCGCTGTTGGCCAGGTAGTCGGTGAACCAGAGGCACTCGCGCGAGACGTGGTTGATGACGAGGTCGAACATCAGGCTGAACTCGCCGGCCAGCGCGTGGATGTCCGGCCAGTCGCCCAGGTCGGGATTGACGCGGTCGTAGTGGATGACGGCAAAGCCGTCATCCGAACTGTAGGGGTAGAACGGCAGCAGGTGGATCGTGCTGAACACGCCCCGCAATTCCTGCGCGGCGAATTCCGACAGCACCCGCAGTGGCGCGGCGTCCCCGTCACGCAGCGAATCGCCGTAGGTGATCAGGACGATATCCCGCGCCGTCAGCGGACTTCCCGCCGGCAGCGGCCCGCCCCGGCCGGCCACCACGCTGGCGATGCGCGCCGCCGTCTCGCCGGCACGCGCCCCGTAGAGCCGCTCGAGGTCAGGCACCAGCGCCTCCGCGAGCCGCCGGTCGAAGCCGTCCTGCACCGGCGCCGTTGTCACCGAATCGTCTTCATTCCCACGCATAATGCTGGCATCGAGGTGTGCCGGACCCTATAGTTTCCGGATCGTCCGCCTGTCAGTTTGCCGCATCATGCCAGATCAGCCCAGCACCCGCTCCATCATCCACAAGTGCCTGTTCCCGGTGGCCGGGTACGGCACCCGTTTCCTGCCGGCGACCAAGTCCATGCCGAAGGAGATGCTGCCCATCGTCAACAAGCCGCTGATCCAGTACGCGGCCGAGGAGGCAATGGAGGCGGGCCTGACCGATCTCGGTTTCGTCACCGGGCGCAACAAGCGCGCCATCGCCGACCACTTCGACATCAGCTACGAACTGGAAAAGGAAATCGCCGGCAGCGGCAAGGAGAAACTGCTCGACAGCATCAACGCGGTGATGGAGAACTGCACCTTCACCTACACCCGGCAGCGGCGCATGCTCGGCCTCGGCCACGCCGTGCTCACCGGCGAGACCATGATCAACGACCAGCCGTTCGGACTGGTACTGGCGGATGACCTGTGCGTGACCGAGAACGGCACGCCGGGTGTTCTGTCCCAGCTGGTCGACCTGTACAAGCAGTTCCGGTGCACCATCCTCGCGGTGCAGGAGGTGCCCGACTCCGAGACGCACAAGTACGGCGTGATCGCCGGCGAGGCGCTCAAGGACGATGTCATCCGGGTCACCCAGATGGTCGAGAAACCAGCACCCGGAAAAGCACCGGGCAACCTCGCGGTGATCGGCCGCTACGTGCTGACGCCGGACATCTTCGACATCATCCGCCGCACCGAGCCGGGCGCCAACGGGGAGGTCCAGATCACCGACGCCATCCTCACCCAGGCCAACGAGGGCTGCGTCATGGCGTACAGGTTCAAGGGCCGCCGCTTCGACTGCGGCAGTATCGACGGCTTCGTGGAAGCCACGCAGTGGGTGCACGCGCGCTGCTGATCAGCGCGACAAAACGCATCGGCCTGGCGCGAGACGCGCCCCGGGCTGGACTGAACTCAGTGCGCGCGGGGCAGGCCGTCATCGAGGACGGCGTCGGTCGGCATGCTGCAGGCCCGGCCCCGGGCGCGCAGCTCCGCCTCGCGGCCCGGCGCCAGATCCTCGACCAGTTGCAGGAAGATCGGGTGCGTGAGGCCCATGCCCAGGAAGGCGTTTTGGTAGGTGGCGAACATGGCCGCACCCAGCGCCTCCTTCTCGTCCGCCGAGAAGCCGCGGCCGGTGGCGTCCCCGAGATTCAGCACGTCCAGTTCCGACTGGCGCAACAATTGCAGCGCCAGCTGGTCGCACAGCTCCATCATCTGGTCGAACTCGGCATCGATTTCCTCGCGCGAGAGACCGGCGGTCATGTGCGCCAGTTCCAGCGAGTCCAGCCTGGCATGCTGGGCTTCCTCGATCCAGTGCAGGTAGAACAGGCGGCTGAAACCCGGATCCACGGACTCCGGCCGGTTGCGGAAGCAGAGCAGGTAGTGCCGTTGCGTCATCCATTCGAGCATGCTGATCAACAGCATGACCGCGACCGGCGAGAATGAGCAGATGTTCTTGGCCACCTCGACCTCGTTGCTGATCACCCGCAACGGCATGCCGTAACGGACGCTGAATGCCTGCTTGAAATTGCGGAACAGCGCCTGGTGCTTGATCTCCTCGTCGCAGAAACGGAGCAGCGCGCGCATGGCTTCGGGGTTGCGGTGAATGTGATTGCCGCTCTGGCGCAGCACCTGGCGGATGATGAACTCCTCCACGAACATGAACAGGTGCGCGTAGGCATGGCCCATCAGCTGGTTGTAGGCGCGCTTCTCGCGGGGGGTCAGGAACTGAACCCCGGACTGGCAGACCAGCGACTCCGGCAGGAAGTCCCGGTCGAAATCGAACGAGATGTCGCGGCTCTCTTCTTCCAGTGACCAGCTCACCAGTTCAGACTGGCGAACACAATGTTCATAACCACCTTGGACATGCGGCATGGGCGGGCAAACTCCTGTCAGCAATCACTTCAACGGCAGGGAGGACACACTCCATCCCCCAAGCTATGGCAAGCGTCCGGGCGAAACAAGACGTACCGTAGGGCCTTGTTACTGGTACGGTTTTCCGGGGTGCAGCGGCTCCGTTTCACGCTAAGCTTTCCGGTCAGCCATGCAAATATAGTGTAATCCTCACGTTGGACAATCTTTACGCCCAGTTTTTTCAGCATCCGTTGCTGTTCCTCGGCATCCCGGCGTCCGCCGCCGTCCTGGGCTGGGCGGCCAGCGCGCTCGCGCTCCGCATGATCTTCTACCCGATTGATTTTATTGGACTTCCACCATGGATCGGCTGGCAGGGCGTGCTGCCGCGGTGCAAGGAATCGCTCTCCGCGGACATGGCGGAGCTGTTTGCCCGCAAGGTGGTCCCGCCGGAGGAACTCTTCCGGCGCGTGGATGCGGACGTGCTGGTCCACGCCATCGAGAAACCGTTGCTGCGCCTCGCCGACGAGGTCATCGACGAAGTCATGACAGAACTGCAGCCCGGCCTCTGGACGGTGCTGCCGGTCCCGGTGAAACGGCGCATCGTGCGGCAGGTGGGCCGGGAGATACCGGTCGAGGTGCGCGAGATCCTCGATGCGGTCCGCGAGGATCCGCACGCGGTCCTCGACGTGCGCCACTTCGCCAGTACCCGGGTGCCGCACGAGAAGCGCCTGATCACGGACCCGGTGCGGCGGACGGCCGGGCCGGAACTGGCCCGGGTGCGGCGTCACGGCCTGCTGCTGGGCTTCCTGCTGGGGCTGGCCGGCATGGGCTGGTGGATCGTGTCCCCGGGTGCGTTCACCCTGCCCCTGCTGGGCATCGTCGTCGGCGGATTGTCCGCCGGGCTGGCGCTCTGGCTGCTGTTCCAGCCGCGCGAGACGGTGCAGTTGCTGGGCCGGCCGATCACCGGCGTCATCCCTGCCCGGCATGCCGACATGGTCGCGGCCTATGCGCGCGCCGCGTCGGACACCCTGCTCACGGGACGGCAGATCACCCAGGAGATCCTGACCGGTCCGGGCGCGGCGAACATGGAGCAACTGGTGACGCGCAGCGTGAATCGCGCGCTGGATGAGCACTCCGGACTGCTGCGCACGTACATCAGCATGCGGGACGGCCGGGCCGGTTACGACGCCATCAAGCAGGCGACGGCGCGGCAGGTCATGCACCGGCTGCCGGAGTCCGCGCGCGAAATCGAACGCGCGCTGCAGCAGACGCTGGGTATCGACGCGCTGTTGCAGGCACGCACGGACCAGGTCTCTGCGGACGAGTTCGCCGGCATCCTGCAACCGGTCATCAACCGCTACCGGCCCGCGATGATCGGGGCCGGCGCATTGCTGGGACTGGGGCTGGGCCTGGTGCAGACCCACTACACCTTCGCCGGCATCCTGGCCGGCTGAAAAAACCGCCTCAGTGGCGGCGCAACTGGTAGTGCGCCCGGCTCTCTGCGACGATCACGCCCTTGCCGTCCTTCAGTTGCGCTTCCAGCACGTACCGTGCCTTGCCCGCCTGCTCCGCTTCGGCCTGCAGGCGTTCGATCTCGGCGTCATCGAGCCGCACCTCGACGGTCACCGGTCCCCTGGCCGGCGCCAGGAAGCGGATGTTCATCTCGGTGACGATCGGGTAGAAGCGGCGCGTGTCGAACGAGCTGAGGAACAGCGCCCCGCCCGGCACCTCGGCCAGTGTGAAGAGCGCCCCGGCGTACATGGTGCCGATGTGGTTGCGGTTGCCCCTGAGCGGCATCCGCAGCCGCGCGTAACCGCGTTTCATCTCCTCCACGCGCAGGCCGGCGCGGCGGACGAAACCGATGCCGCGCTCCAGCAACTGCCGGTTCACGAAAGGCCGGATCGGCTTGCCGTACTGCTCGAACCAGTCCAGGGATTTCGACCGCACTTTGGTGAGCGCACTCATAAGCCCTGCCCTCGTCTGCATGAAAGTGACGGCCAAGCTACCGCGAAGGCCGGGGCAACGGCAACCCGCAGCGGACCCGGTCCCCGGACCGCCGGCTAGTTCTTGAGCGGCCGGCCGGTATGGAACACCCAGGCGATCACCGCCAGGCTGCCGACCAGGATGACGCCGATCATGCCCAGGCTGACCGCCAGGCTGACATCGGCGCTGCCGTAGAAACTCCAGCGGAAACCGCTCACCAGGTACACGACCGGGTTGAACAGCGAGAGCGTCTGCCAGAGCGGTGGCAGCATGTCGATGGAATAAAAGCTGCCGCCCAGGAAGGTCAGCGGTGTGACGATCATCAGCGGCACCACCTGCAGCCGCTCGAAGCCGTCCGCCCACAGGCCGATGATGAACCCGAACAGGCTGAAGGTGACCGCCGTGAGCACGAGAAAGCACACCATCCACACCGGGTGCTCGATGTCGTAGTCGACGAAAAGGCGCGCGGTGGCGAGGATCAGCGTGCCGAGGATCAGCGACTTGGTCGCCGCCGCGCCGACGTACCCGATCACGATCTCCAGGCTGGACACCGGCGCCGACAGGATCTCGTAGATCGCGCCGGTGAAACGCGGCATGTAGATGCCGAAGGAGGCATTGGAGATGCTCTCGTTCAGCAGCGACAGCATCAGCAGCCCCGGAATGATGAAAGCGCCGTAGCTGATGCCGTCGATGTCGCCCATGCGGGAGCCGATGGCGGCGCCAAAAACGACGAAATACAGCGAGGTGGACAGCACCGGCGAGGCGATACTCTGCATCAGCGTGCGACCGGTGCGCGCCATTTCGAAGCGGTAGATCGCCCAGACGCCGAACCAGTTCATGCGCGCTCCCTCACCAGGCTGACAAAAATCTCTTCCAGCGAGGTTTCGCTGGAATGCAGGTTGCGGAAATCAATGTTGAGATCACCCAGTTGCCGCAGCAGTTCCGCAATGCCGGTGTCATCGCCCTGCACATCGAAGTTGTAGTAAAGCTCCAGGCCATCGGCCGACAGCTCCAGCGCGTGTGCCGAGAGTTCCTCCGGCACCGCGGCGAGCGGCGCCTGCAACTGCAAAGTCAGCTGCTTGCGGCCGAGCTGGCGCATCAGCTTCTCCTTTTCCTCGACCACCACCAGGCGGCCCTGGTGCAGCACACCGACGCGGTCGGCCATCTCCTCGGCCTCCTCGATGTAGTGCGTGGTCAGGATCACCGTCACGCCGCGGTCACGCAGCAGCCGCACCATGTTCCACATGTCGCGGCGCAGCTCGACGTCGACGCCGGCGGTGGGCTCGTCGAGGAACAGGATTTCCGGTTCGTGCGCCAGCGCCTTGGCGATCAGTACGCGCCGCTTCATGCCGCCGGACAGGTCCATGATGCGGGAGCGGCGCTTCTCCCACAGGGAGAGGTCGCGCAGCAGTTGTTCCAGGTAGGCGTCGTTGCGCGGCTTGCCGAACAGGCCACGGCTGAAATTGATCGTCGCCCAGACGCTCTCGAAGGCGTCGGTGGACAGTTCCTGCGGCACCAGCCCGATCAGCGCGCGCGCGGCGCGGTAATCGCGCACGTTGTCATGGCCGTTGACGTGCACGGTCCCGGTACTGGCGTTGACGATGCCGCAGACGATGCTGATCAGCGTCGTCTTGCCGGCGCCGTTGGGTCCGAGCAGCGCGAAGATCTCGCCGCGGCGGATCTCCAGGTCGATGCCCTGCAGCGCGCAGAGCCCGTCGGCGTAGGTCTTGCCCAGTTGCTGGATGGAAATCGCGGATTGCACGTGCTTCCTGCAGGTCGGTCGTCCACGGACGGATTGTAAAGGATCGCCGGGCAAAATCGTGGCGGCGGGGCTCAGAGGTCGAAGATACGGTCGAGGACGCGCGTGAGGGCCGGTTTCTTCAGCGGCTTGACGAGGTAGCCGTTCATGTGGACCTTGCGGCAGCGGGCGCGGATGCCCTCGTCCTCGCGCCCGGTCAGCGCGACGATCGGCGTGACGGAAAGCCGCTGCTGCCGCAGCAGGTTGGCCGCCTCGAAGCCATCCATCACCGGCATCTCGATGTCCATGAAAATGACGTCGTAGTGATCCTGTGCAGCGCGCTGTACGGCCTCCTCGCCGTTGGTGGCAATGTCGCAGGTCACACCGAGCCCGTCGAGCATCTTCTTTGCGAGTACCTGGTTTACCCGGTTGTCCTCGACCATCAGCGCGCGGCGGCCGTAGTAGCGCAGCGCCGGGTCGGCCGCCGGGCCACCAACGGCCCCGCCGCTGCCCTTTGCAGGCGCCCGCACGCCCGCGTGCAGAATCCATTCGGTGCCCGTCCAGCCCGGCTGGTGGTGCTGCCAGTCCAGGCGGCAGCTGACCTGCCATTCCTGCCCGGCAGCGCGCAGCCGGCCCTGCGATACCGACTCCAGTTGCCCGCGCCAGCGCGCGCGTTCGGCATCCGGGCCAAGCAGCATGCATCCCAGCGTACGCCGGTCCAGGTGCCCGACGAGCGCGGTGTCCGGCAGGGCAGCGTGCACCCGCAGGGCAAACTCGCGCCACGCATGCTGCGCCTCCAGGGAATCCGCGTCCTGCTTTGAATCAACCGGCACGATGTCCGCCTCCAGCATTCCCAGTTCGAGCACCTGCGTGGGCGCCGCGACGCGGATCGCGGTATTGAGGAACTCCTGGAACAGGCGGCGCCCGGGCAGGCCGGTCAGCACGTGGCGTCTGCGGCTCATCGTCCCCTGGTAGCGCCAGCCGGCGATGGCGAAGTGCAGCGTGGTGCTGAGCTGCGCGGCGTTGATCTGGTCCTTCCACAGGAAATAATCGATGTGCGCGTGGATCGCGGCCCGTTCGATGGCGGGATTCGCGGCGCCGCTGACCATGATGATGGGGACCTCGCAGTCCATGGCGCGCAGGTCGCGCGCAACCGCCAGTCCACTGACCGGTTGCATCCGGTAATCGAGCAGCACGACCTGGTAATCCCCGTCGAGGATCGCCTGCACGGCCTCGGCCGGGCGGCCCAGCCAGTCCGCGGAGACCCTGTAGAACGGTTCCTGGCGCAGCATACCGGCGAGGGCGAGGTATTCGTCCTCCTCGTCATCCACCACTGCGACGCGCAGGACCTTTGCCATCCGGAGCCCCCGCTAGTCCCGGCGGACCCGGCCCGCACGTGGCACCGGATTCATTGCGGCCATCGCCTGCTCATTTTGTGCACACACCCTCAAAGCGGATTACACTGGGAACCCCGTGTGTCGAAGTACCGCTTCCGGAGAAGTCTAGACAATGTCCCAGTGGTTCCGCGTTGCGCCTGTTGCCCTCCTCGCCCTGTTCTGGCCCGTTTCCGCGAGTGCGGAAGGCTACGGCTACCAGTTGCTCTCAGGACCGGAATCCCGGGACGGGATTACCGTGGAAACATTCACGTTTGATCCGGCGCCGGTGGACGACGCCGCCCACGCCGCCGGCGCCGCGCGCCTGCCGACGCCGGACCCGGAAACCGACATCGACGAGCACGGCACCTTCATCGACAAGCCGAAAGCCATGCTGGGCTACGTGGCGGGCAGCAGCCCGACCCGCCTGGTGGTGCTCTGCCACGGGCTGAACGGCGATGTCTTCGGCAGCAACGAGTCCTACCGCGGTTTCTACCATCACCTGGCCCGCTTCGCCTCCCCGGACGTCGCCGTGATGGCGCTCAACTACCGTAACAACTTCCTGTTCCCGGTCGCGCTCGGCGCGCACGACGTGATCGCCGGCACGCTGGCGGCCAAGGAGCGCATCCGCAACGGTCTGCCGCCGGGCAGCGCGAAGGGACAGCAGCAGCGCAGCGAGCGGGGCCGCGAGGCGGTTGCCGGCGCGAACAACCGGCAGTCGCTGCGCGGGGATATCCAGACCACCTACCTCTGGGGCATCTCCATGGGCGGTGCGATCTCCGGCACGGCGCTGTCCGAGGCGCTGTACGTGGTCAGTGATCCTGCCCAGCCGGTGTTCGACCACTGGGTCGGCGTGGAGCCGCTGGTGAACTTCGGCGAGTCCTACCTGGAAGCACGCGCCTTCCAGCTGGCCGAGCTGGCCGGTGAAATGGAGCGGGATGCCGGCGGTACGCCCGATGCCGTCCCGGGGGAATACAAACGCCGCACGGTGGTGATGAACGCGGACCGCATCGCCGCGGCGGGGCTGAAGAGCGTCACCCTGGTGCACGCGATCAACGACGGGCTGGTGCCATACAACCAGGTGCGCGAGATGGCGGCGGCGGCCGTTGCGAACGGCATGCCGACGCAACTCTTCACGGTCGTGCGCAAGGCGGATTCGCACGGCGTGGGCGACAACCCGGACCGCCCCGGCGGCAACAACCCGGACTACACCGGTACCAACACCATCTTCGGCAGTCCGAACGAATCCAATCCACGCGCGGGGGCCGGCAGCGGCGAGCGCGCCGATGACAGCACCAACGTGGCCGGCCTGGCCGGGCACGCCGCCGACTTCGACGACACCCACCCGGTCATGCGCGCCTCCTTCGAGCAACTGGCGAAACTGATCGCCGGCGAATACGACCTGGCCATCCCGTACCGGGAGCACTGCGTCGATGACCAGGACGGCGGATCGGAGTTCTGCACGCAGTCGAGCGCGTTCGGCAACTGACCGGGACGGCAGTCAGTCGGGCACCGGCAGGCAGCTGCGCAGTGCAAGTTCCTGCGCCGGCGGCTCCACCGGCCGCAGGCTCCGGTCGTAATCGCGTTCCGCGGCAGGTCGGGCGAACTGGTCGGCCAGCCGCTCGAACAGGGTCTGGAAGGCGGCCAGCGTCCACTGGCCGAAGACCGTGTGCCCGCCCTCGTACGCCTGCTCCTGGTATTCCTCGCCGGTCGTGACGTATCCCATGTACTCGTTGCAGTAGGAGCACAGCAGCACCCGGGCGGCCGGGCGTCCCGCGGCCCGCATTGCTTCGGCCACCGTGGCGACGATCCGTTTTCCGGCCGTGCCGGTGATCTCGCCCGGGCAGCAGGCGATGACGAGGCCACCGATCGAAACCAGTTGCAACGGCAGCACCGTCGGCACCAGCGCGCTTTCCCGGACCGCGCCGATGCGCACCTGCCGGCCCATCTCGCGCACGATCGGATCCAGCAGGCCGGCCAGCGCGGAACCGCGAATGGACTGGCCGAGCGCCAGCTTGCGGCCCGTCTCCAGCAGGATGTCCTTCGGTCCCTGGGAGGCGTACAGCTGCCGGTAATAGGCGCGCTCTTCCCGGGACAGCAGCGACAGCGGTGACAGCCGCAGGCGGCGCACCAGGCGCGCCAGCCGGCGGGCGGCCGCGGCCACCGGCGGCGCCACGCCCGGGCCGTCGACACGGGCCCCGGCGAAGAAGGCGACGCCGTGACAGGGGTCGCTGGTGCGGGCCCCCTCGCGCCCCCCGGTGAAGCGCGCATCGGCCTCCACCTGCGTGAAGTCGGCATAGCTCAACAGCCCGGACACCGTCCCATCGAGCACGACCGCGTCCCCTTCCCCCAGCGCGGCGAGCGCGGCTTCCGCCTGCAGGCGGCCATTGCGCTCCGCGTAGGCGTATTCCGCCTCCCCCTGGAGGGCCGCCCGCCGATCGATGTCGCCCGGGCCGTGGTAATGCGGGGAGACATCGCCCGCCGTCGCCTGGGCGAAGATCGCCACCGGCCTTTCGATGCCGCTGTTGACCAGCGCCTGCTCGGCATGGGCCGCCGCATAGCCCTTGTTGTCCCCATCGTGCAACGGCAGCGTGTTGCCCAGGCAGGTCGCGTGCACGCCGAACAGCGAGATGAACGCCTGCACCCGTCCTTCGCGGCGCAGGACGAGCAGCGGCATGTCGCGGTTCAGCGCGAGGTTGGTCTCGTTCTCGCGATAGCGCGTGACATCCGGGTTGCGGTTCCAGGCCCGGATGGAGCGGTTCCAGGCCACCGGGATCTCGGCGGCGACGTGCCCGACCTGCAGGCCGACCTCGGTTTCGGCGCGATTCTCCCAGGCCATGAGGATCGCACTGGCGGCAGCCGTGACGATCGCCTCGACGTGATCGGGCAGGAATCCCGGCGTGACGAAGTTGTACAGGGCCTCGTGCGAGCAGCCGCCCGGCCCGGAATGGGTGTGGGTGCAGGTCAGCACCAGCGACTCCTCGTCGAACCGCGCGCCCGGGGTCGCGGCAAGGCGCTCCACCAGCCCCTTGCGCATGGCCCAGCTGACGTAGCCGAGGTCCAGGCAACAGAACGCCAGCAGGCCGCCGGCAGCATCCCCGATGACGACCGCCCGGGCATAGAGCGGCGTGCGCTTCCCACGTGCCCGATGCGTCCACCGGCCATAGCCGAACATGGCGTAGCCACGCGGTTCGATCGCGATCTCTGTCTTGGCCCAGCCTGCCTGAAACATGCGGGTTCCGGTCCCGGGGGAGTGGCAGGATTATGCGCCAATCTTTCTCGGATTTCGCATTCCAATGCCGCAAGCCGTCGCATTTGGTGGGCACCCGGCGCGGTCGTGACCTTAACTGCAGTGGTCCGCAGCCCGGAGCAGTTGCCGCGTGCCCCAACCACCGGCCGCCCTGTCCACCCCGTACCCAAAGCCGTGCGGCACCGTGCAGTCCGACCTGCTGCGGCGGGCTGCCTTCCGCATGAAGATTGCCGTGCTGCTGGACCAGGCCGCCGCCTCTGCGGCAGTGGATGACGAACACCTCGCGACCATCAGCCGCGTGATGCTCGATTGCCTCGGCTGCCTGGACGAGGGGTGTGCGCCATGAGCGACGAGCTAAAATCGAAAGAGAAAAAGACCGGGGGCCACCGGCGTCACGCGGGTGACGCAATACCTGTGACGGGCGCTGCGCGGCTTCAGCGCGACGGCTCCGGTTCCAGCGTCATGGACTCCAGCACCTGGTCCGGTCCGAACACGAGGTAGAGCCGGGCAAATTCCTCGTCCGTCATGTCGCAGGCGAAACCGGAACCGCAGACACCGGTGACCAGTCCCAGCGTGAGCACGTCCGCAACGAAGGTGCCCGCGCGCAGGAAGGGCCGGTGATCGACCGTGCGGACGTTGTAGACACAGCGCACCCGCCCCGCCTCGTCCGGCTCCGCGCCGCGGCACGGTCCGAGCCGCTGCTCGACCGCCGTGCGAGACATGCCGACCTCGATCTCCGAGACGTCGGTGCTCTTTTCCCCGAGCTCGGAAAACGCCACGCAGCCCGCCAGCAGGGGCAGCACGAGCAACCACGCGCGTTTCCATCGGACGAAGATGTGGCGCCGCGTTTGCTGTTCTTCAGGCAAGTGAAGAGGCTCCATCCCGGGGACGCACAGAGCTTGCCAGACCTGTCCAATGAACGCACCCACCCGGCCTGCACCACCCCGCCAGGCCAGCCGCCGGTTCGCGATTCCGTTCCTGCCCGGTCCGGGTCGCCACGCCCGGAAAGCCCCCGATGTGCCAGACTGGGACACGGGTGTTCGACCGAGAACATTCGCGCCAGTCCGTAACCAGGGCGCCCGCATGACTTTCGCCTACATCCTGCTGGGACTGTTCATCCTGTTCGCCTACACCGCGGAGGCGATGTCCGGCTTCGGCAGCATCGTGATCGCGCTGTCGCTGGGCGCACTGTTCTTCCCGATCGACTTCCTCCTTCCGCTGCTGGTGCCGCTGAACATCTGCATGACCGGGTACATGGCGTGGCGGCACCGAGCGCACATCGACCGCACCCTGCTCGGGCAGCTGGTCCTGCCCTTCATGCTGGCGGGGTTGATCGTAGGCACCCTGCTGCAACCCCATCTCGGCGGGGAGGTGACCAAGCTGCTGTTCGCCTTGTTGATCACTTGGTTCGCGGCGCGCGAACTGCTGCGCATGCGCGGCACGCTCCGCCCCCCTGCCCACCCGACCTGGCTGAGCCGCGGCATCATCACCGGCGCCGGCGTCACGCACGGCCTGTTCGCCTCCGGTGGCCCCCTCCTCGTATACGGACTGGCCGGCACCGACGTGGACAAGTCCCGTCTGCGCGCCACGCTGATCGTGGTCTGGTTCACGCTCAACAGCCTGCTGACGACGTTGTTCCTGGTGCAGGGCAGGCTGCAACCGGTGCTGCTGCCGCTGCTGGCCTACCTGCCGCTGATTCCGCTGGGCATCTGGGCGGGAGAGAAGCTGCATCACCGGGTGGATGAGAACGGTTTTCGACGGGTGGTTTATTGGTTGTTGGTGGGGGCGGGGGGGTGTTTGGTGGTGTCGGGGGTATTGCGGCTGGTATGAGCCATGCAATTTCCTGCGCGACATGGAAAACCCGTTGGAGTCATTGACGCAGTGGACGCCTGGCGACCGCCCGGCGCGATGCAGTTGTTCCTCATGCCGGCGCTGCCAGAATTTCTTCGCGATCCTCGATCTCGTGCAGGTGCAGCCTGGCAGTACCCAGCACCTCTCTCGCCAACTCCACGATGTGCCGGTGATGCGTGAAGAGAATGACCTGCGTGCGCTTCCCCAGTTCGTAAAGTATGGGAATGAGCGCCCTCACCCGTTTGTCGTCGAAAGTGACAAGCAGATCGTCCAGGATCACGGGCATGGGTTCATGGTTTTCGATGTGCTGTTCCAGCGCGGCCAGTCGTAGCGCCAGGTACAGCTGGTCGCGCGTACCTTCGCTCATGCCGGGCACGGCAACTTCGCTTTCATCGTTACGAACACCCACGATGATGGCATTGTCACTCTCGTCGTAACCCACCGCCAGGCCGGCAAAACTACCCAGCGTGATATCACCGAACAACTCGCCTGCCCGGCGCAGAATGGGGCCCTGGTTCTTTTTCCGGAACGTGTCGATGTGCTTTCGCAGCAGGCTCATGGCGATCTGCAGGTGGAGGAACCGGGTCGCATCGCGCCGGATGCGCGGCACGAGATTCTGCGCGTCCTGGCAGGCATCGATGGAACCGGTCCGGACAGACTCCAGCTCGTTTTTCTGTCCCAGCAGGTCACGCAGAGCGCCGATGAGCTCGTCCCTCGCCGCTTCCATTACCCGGATCCTGTCATCCAGGCCTTCGGCCTCGCTCTTCAGCGTGTCGGCGTCCTCCGCCTTGATCCGCTCGATGAACCGCGGCAGGGGCTCCCCACGTGCGTGGGTATGCATGGACTTGTGAATTCCGGCGATGCGTTCGCGGACATCGTTTCTCTGCTCCAGCACCAGCATCAACGCGCGCAACGCAGCCTGGTCAGCACAGCCACTGGCGCTCAAACAGGCGCGCACCCTTTCCTGTGCGGCCGCGTGCTCCAACTGGAGTGATTTCCTGCCCTCATGCGCCTCCGCGAGGTCAGATTCGATGCCCCGGTACCGCGCACGCGCCGCAATCGCCTCATCGAGACGGGAGGCAACATCCCGTGCGATCGTCTCGATGTTGGAAGTGTCTACAGCAACGATCTCCGCGATCGCGGCGGCTTCCGATGCAAAATCATCGATGGTTTTCTGCTCGGACAACAGGGTCTCCCGGGCATCGACCCAGCGATCAAACGCACTGACCAGTTCCTTTCTCGTGCTCAGCAGGTCAAGGGCCATGGCGGACGAGAGTTCCGTCGGCAGTTGCACGGCCCCGCAGGCGGCTCGCCACGCATTCCCGGCCGTTGCCACATCCTGTTCCAGGCCCGGGATTTCCGCGGCGCGATTATCCCGGATCTCCACGTACCGCTCTCGTTCCTTCTGGATCGCCTTGCGTTCCCCGGCTGCTTCGTCTGCCGCCCTGACAAGCTCAATCGCCTGCTTCCTGAGCGCGGGCAGCGACACGCCCTGCAAATCCACCAGCGGCTCAAGCATGGACGTCGCCCGCGAAACCTCCGCCTCGGCCGCATCGAAGACGGCACGGGCTTTCCTTGCCAAACCGGCCAGGCTGCGAAATTCCAGCCAGTTCTTTCGCCACTCCGCCATTTCGTCCGGATCACCCGCCTCGATACCGATTGTCGACCAGGTGTCGTCCCAGTTCTTCGACCACCCGGCCTGCGCTGCCTGCAGGCCCCTGATCTTTTCATCCAGCGCTGCCCGGTGTTCCGAGAGGCGGGCAAGCTGGATTCGGTACTCATTGGCCTGGGCAATCACCCCGGCCTCCTCCCGCAGGACATCCGCCACATCATCCGCGTGTACGACCTGCTCACTGTAAACGTCTGAAAGCGGGTTGCCCGAATCGTCTTCATCGGGACGGTTGGCTCTCCAGGCATCAAGCACCCTGCGCCAGGTCTCGTCCCTTGTATCACGGGCCTGCGCAAGGTCCGATAACCCAGGCAACTCGCCACCGCGTTCCAGGCGGGTGATCTTTTCCAGCAGTTCGCGCTCGGCATCCCGGTTTTCATCGAGTCTTCCCTGCGCATCCCGCAGTGCAGACCCGGCCTGCTCTTTCTCGCGCGCGAAGCGCCGCAGCGTGGACTCGGCGGGGACATTCAACGCCATGATTTCCTCGACGCTTCCCGTCACCCCCTGTAACAGGCTCCACTGGCCTTTCAACTCTGCTTCCGCGTCTTCCAACGCCTGCCGGAGTGCAGGCAGTGCGCTGAACTTCTCACCGGCGCCCTCGGAATCATCCAGCGCGGTACGGAGAAGATCCACGTCCTGCACGCTCAGCTTCTCAAGGCGCTCGTCGCAAGCCTTGATACCGCTATCCGCCCTGCCCAACTCGGCCTGCGCCAGCTCCAGGGCAGCCACGGCCTCATCCAGCGCCCGGGCCGTCTCGCGGATTCGGCCCTCCTGCAGCTGTTGGAGACGCAGCGTTTCGATTGCCTCGATCTCACCCTCGAAACCGATTTCCTTCATGCCCGCCCGCAGGGAACGCTCAGTCTCGCCGAGGGCTACCTGCAGGCGACTGCGTTCCCTGCACGCCTTGCGGTACAGTTCCAATTGCCCGGATAGCGCCTTGATACGCGCTTCCCGGTCCAGCACCACGGTTTCCGGCTGGCATTGCCCCAGCCGTTCCTGCAACTTGCCGATCTGATGCTCCACCAGGCGCAGCGCCTCACCTGCTGCTTCCCACTCGTCCAGTGCCGCACGGGACTCCGCGAGGAAGCCTTCCGGGAGATCGGGCACCACGGGCAACGCCGCCAAGGCCTGCTCCAGTTCCTGCAATTCGCCGTAAAGGGGCAACGCGCCGGCGCACCGATCGATCCAGTCCTTGCGCCGACGTGCTTCCGCAAGTTCCTGCTCGAGTGCGGTTCTTCGGGTTTCGCGCTCTTCAATCTGCCGGAGCACCTGCTGCCAGCTTTCCGGCCGGACCTGTTGCTCCTTGCTGCGTTTCAGTGCCTCCCTGTATCCGTCGGTGGCAATGCGCAGGGAAATATCCTTCTTCGCGGAGCCCCTGAAGTAAGTCTGGGCCTCGTCGTTCATCAGGCCCAGGATGCGGTGCACCGAGGTTCCCGCCATCTGGGCGGAAAACAGCGCCTTGCCGATCTCCCCTTCTCCACGCAGCAGATCATCGGCCCCTTCCCGCAACTGCGCCGAGTTCAGGCCGAAAAGTGCATTAAAGTAGTGCTCGTCCACGTTGCCGAGGAATGAAAGCAGTACGTTGTCTGGCAGTTCCTTGTTTTCCTCGTCCAGCAACGTGTTCTTGTTGCCCTTGCGGCGCCGGAACCGCAACTCCCTGCCAGCACTCGACCGGATCGCGGCGGTGATCAGCATCTGCTTGTAATCATGCAGGAAATTGTCATCACTGCGCGGCGGGATACCATATAGCAACCCGCGTACGGCACGCAGCAGCGTGCTTTTGCCTGCTTCGTTCGGGCCGAACACCAGGTGAAAATCAGACTCGCCCGCCGGGAACTCCAGCGCATAGTCGGTGAAGTGTCCGAACCGGGGCACGCCGATGTGCAGGAATCTCATGCTTCACCCCCGTAACGCTGCAACGCATCGATGAGGAGCGTCCGTACCGCCTCCGTCAATTGTTCCCGCTGCCCGGGTTCAAGCAGGCTCCTGATATCGCCGGCGATCTCGCCGGGGAGAATCCTGAGCATCGCATCGACTTCGTCCGGCACTTCAAGTGCGCCCGCCTCTGCATTTTCGAGCGTTTCCAGCAGTGCCCGGGTCAGTTCGTCCCGCTCCGCGAGTTCAGCCAGGTCGTAGGTAGGCGTGGTTTCAACACGAATGTCCTCGATCCAAACCTGCTCTCCGGCAACAGCCAGCGCCCGGGCGATGCACTCGGCGCGCAGCCACTCCGACTCCTGGTGCAGTTCACCGTGCATCGCGGTGGCCCCTCCCAGCACGACGCGCACCGCCATCATGCGCTCACCGGTTTCCTCGTACGCGGAACGCAGTGCATCGCCGATTAAATCGACGACTGCATCTCTTGCGCTGAGCACCGAAACATCGCATCGCACTTCGGCCCAGCACACCACGTCCAGCCGCACGAAATCGCAGGCAATGACCTCGAGATTGTCGTCCACCTCCACCAACCGGCACCCACGCGCCCCGACTTCACGTGCGTGACGCCCCTGCGTATTGCCCGGAAAGACAATCCAGGGGTTCTTGTGAACGACCTGCGGTTGATGAATGTGCCCCAGCGCCCAGTACTGGTAGTCCTTCTGCACCAGATCATTGACTGAACAGGGTGCGTAGGTGTCGTGTTGGGGATTCCCGGTCAGGCTGGTATGCAGCAGGCCAATGTTGAACTTGCCGGGGATGGGATCCGGGTAGGCGGGAACCAGGTTTTCCGGGACCGCCTTGTTCGGAAATCCCTTGCCATGGATTGCGACGGGCAGAAGCTCGTGCTCCCGCGTTTCCGCCTTCCGTGTCGAGTAGTTGTGCACGTTGTCCGGCAGGGAAAGTTTCCTGGATATGGCGCTCTCCGCATCGTGATTGCCCGCAATCATGTATACCGGGATGCCCGCAGCCTGCAGCCGCGCCATCTGCCGCACGAAGAACAGGCCGGTCCCGTAGTCTTTCCAGTCCCCGTCATATATGTCGCCGGCGAGCAGGACGAAGTCCACCTCCTCCCCGATGGCGACATCGATGAGGTTCTGAAACGCGGTACGGGTGGCATGCCTGAGCGCCTCCACCGGAGCACCCTCGTAAGCGTCCAGGCCCCGCAGGGGGCTGTCGATGTGCGTGTCGGCGGCGTGAAGGAACTTAAACACTTGCTGCCTTTTCAGGTGTGCTCTTCTGGATTCGGCGGCCAGGCGCTCAGGATACAATGACCATCCAGACTGCGGAATTTACCACCTGAACCAGCCCACCACAGGATAGGGGGAATCTCCCCAGGCCTCGCCTGAACTGTTCATCACCCGACGGAGCTGTTGCGGTTGATACGCTGCTTCCCGGAGCAACAGGACCGCCACACGGGCCCGCCGCACTCACTTGTCCAGCAAATCATCCACCACTTCCATCTCGAGCAGTTCATCGTCCTCGTCGGAACCACCGCCACCGCCGCCCGGGCCATCACCGCCCCCGCCACCGGAGAAAATGCCGTATAGCACCGCTGCGATCACCAGCCACCAGAACCAGCTCATGGATCAGCACCCTCGCCAGGCCGGCCGACAACAGATTATCAAGAGCACCCTGATCATGTTCATCATAAGCCGCTCCGGGGCATCCCTGCCCCGGAGCCGGCCTTCCCCTGCGTCAACCAATCCGGCCTGAACCACGCAGCAACTGCCGCCGCCGCTTCGGCGCCGCGATCCCGTGTTCCTCCGCAGAGCCGGATTCGTGCTCGACCTGCTCACTGGGAAACGCGCACAGGTGCACCACGCGATCCCTGTGCACCAGCGCCGCGCCCTCGATGCGACGGTTCGCGAAGCGGACATCCTCGCCCAGCCCCACGCCCGGATGCCGGTTCTGCCGCACGTCGAGCAGTGCGTGCACGAGATCATCCACGCCCTGCACCTCGCCGCTGGTTCCGCGCGCGCCACGGTCCATATCATCCAGCGCGTAGCTGCGCACCAGCTTGGGCAGGCAGTGCGACAACGCGTGATGCGTGTCGAACAGGTCCAGGCCGGCGAATGCGCCACGGATGAAGAAGGCTGCACCGGTCTGGTCCTGCTGCGGGCGCAGCGCCTGGACGTACTTGTCCAGCGGCACCCGGTGACGCTCGTAGATGGCCTCCGCCGCGCCGGTTGGGGAACGGCTCTCCATGCGCGCCGACTTGGCGGCAATGTCGTCCCAGACTTCGCCCTGGTCGCTGAAACGCTCGCCGCTGGCAGCCAGCCGGGCGCTCACGCGCCGCAGCTTCTTGCTGCGCAGTTCGGAGAACAGGACCCGGTCCGAGACCCGGAACATCGCGCTCTCATGGTGCCACCGGCCGGCCTCGACGCAGGACACCGGCAGAATCGTCTCGCCCTTGCCCGCCAGCACCGTGACGTTCAGGATGCGGTTCTGCTTGGCGCCGGTCAGTTCCTCGCCGTCCAGCAGGAATACCGGCAGTTCCCCGTGGTTCAGGAACCGCAGGTTCGGGACGGATCCGCTGTGGGAGATCTCGCCGACCTCCGCGGTGCCGGCGTTCACCGCCTCCTCCAGCAGCAGGTAATGCGCGGGGGAGACGGGTCCGTGGAACGGCACCATCTCCAGGCCCTCGCAGGTCAGCGGCTCCCGCGCGCTGATGTTCTTCAGGAGCTTGTGGATTTCGGTCATTGGCTCACCCCCTTGCTTCAACCATTGCCAGTATGCGGGGGCGGTTGGCTCAGGGAGTGAGCCTGTCTCCCGGTCTGTGAAGAAACCGTTCGACGGCCAGGCAACATGGCTCATTCGATGAGCCAGTCACCCGATTACGCTGACCGTGAACCTGTCATCCGGGGCAATCCAGGAGCAATCCATATGACCAACCCGCCATCCGGGTCCGCCGCGGCCCTGGAATCCGAAGAGAGGGAAATCGCCCATGCCGCCCCGGGGGTGGCGGATCACGAAAGGGTGGCTGCTTTCCCAGCCGTGGAACTGGTCCCGATCACCGTGCACGGCAGCCCGGTCCCGGATTACCGGGCCATCGTCTCCACCACGGACCGGCGCGTGCTCGGCATGCATGGCAGCCGCTACCGGCTGATCACGCACGAGGAAGCCTTCGCGGCCGTGGAGCAATGCCTGTCCGCCTCCTCCATCCGGCAGGAGGGCCGCGAAACCCACGTGAGCTTCTCCCATCACGGCGCGCGCGCCTTCTGTGCGTATCACTTTCCCGCGGAACAAACGAACCTTGCCCAGGGCGACGCGGTCTGCCTGCGCATCGTCGTGGTCAACAGCTATGACCAGTCCAGCGCGCTGCGCGTGGTGGTCGGCGCGTTCCGCTTCGTGTGCAGCAACGGCATGATGATCGGGGAGGAGTACGCCGGCTACAGCCACCGGCATACCGGCGGCTTGCTGATGGACCATTTCACCTCGTCGCTGAACGAGGGCCTCGGGGTGTACCGGCGCCGTTCCGCGCAGTGGCGGAAGTGGCGGCTGCAGGCGTTCACGCATCCAGCCGCGCAGGCGATGCTGGAGCGGGTTCCCGACCTTTCGAAGCTGCGCCGCAAGACACTGCTGGAGCATTTCGAAAAAGAGATTCCGCTGCTCGGGCAGACCCGCTGGGCGTTCTTCAACGGCCTCACCAGCTGGGCCACACACGGCGAGATCCAGCCACGCTACCGGGCCCGGGAGGCCGCCCTGCGGCTGGAGCGCGAGCGGCTCGTGAGCCGGATCATGGCGCGGGTGGGGTGAGGCAGAGAGCAACCGTTTCCGCGGTGCAAGGATGCGACGGGAACGGGACTGATCCAGGCTTCCGGTTCAGGAAGCAGGCCCCGCGCGCTCCCACGCCATCCGCGGCAACGTATTGAAGGTGCGCCGCAGCCCGGTGGACCATTCGGCGCACAGCTCCAGGAAAAAGGCGTCATCCGCTTTCAGGTGCAGTTGCTCGGCCGGGTTCACCGCCAGCGCGTCCCGGCGATAGACGAGCAGGTCGACGGGCGGACCCACGGTCAGGTTGCTCTTCATGGTGGAGTCCAGCGACACCAGCGCGCAACGGGCGCAGTCCTCGAGACTGGTCTGCTCGTTGATGATGCGATCCAGAATCGGCTTGCCGTACTTGATCTCGCCGATCTGGAAGAACGGCGATTCCGGGGACGGTCGGATGTGGTTGCCCTCCGGGTACACCATCAGGATTTCCGGCGTCTCGCCGGCCACCTGCCCGCCGACGATGAAGGACGCCTCCATGCCGCTGCGGCCAGTGCTCTGCTGGATCGCCCGGCTGATCTGCCCGACGTGATCCGCGACCGTCTCCAGGGAGTCCATCCCGAATATGCTGTCATCACCCTCCCCGTTCTTTGCCTCGCGGTTGAGCTGGCGCACCACCGACTGGGTCGTCGCCAGGTTGCCGCTCGACAACAACACGATAACGGCCTGCCCCGGGCGCGCGAACAGGTGCATCTTCGGATAGGTGGATATGTTGTCGACCCCCGCACTGGTGCGGGAATCCGCGGCCAGAACCAGCCCGGTTTGCACCTTGATTGCGAGGCAGTAGGTCACGATGTTCGCCCAGGAAGTCGCATAGGGTGAGTCTAGGAAGGGCCTGCGGGAGTTGCTAGCAGGATAAAAGCGGATTCTCCCGGGCCAGCCTCATGCCCGCATCGATATCCGCAGGGGTTTCACCGCCCAACAGTTCGGGGTATCAGGCAACCGCATCCTGACCGTGAGCCGGACGTCCCCTGCGCGCCATGCAGAATCGTGGCGTATCCGCCAGCCTGCCGACGGCCGGCCGTTCGATTCCCGGCGCCGCGCAATGCAGTTCGAACTTCATCCCCCCGCCGAACTTTCCGGCGCTCTGGGTGATGAGAATATTGCAGTGCGTGCAGCCATAGCACGGCGGCATCCAGAATGCCGGCAGGTCCGGCGGTTCCGTCAACTCGGGACACTCAACCGCGAAAAACTGCTGTATCACGGGAATCAATGCGTGATAGCCACCCGCCTTCAGTTTCTTGTATTTGGCCTCACCGACCCACGCAATGAACTTCTCCAGCAAGCCACCCGGCGACTTCCAGCCGCTGCGCGCCTCCCATTCCCGGTAGGACCGCTGCCAGCTCACGTATTTTCCGATCGGTGCCGCCAGCACGATCTTCCAGCAGTCGGCCGCCACCGGATCCAGCTGCTCACGTGCATCCTCGGGCACCTGCCCCATGACCTCCGCGATCAGGCGCCAGGCAAAGGCGCGCTCTTCCCGGGTTTCCTCCTGCTTCTTCATCGACGCTGCCCCGCACTGTGAAGTAACCGATCCTGTTACAGTTTAGCCTCGAACTGCCGTGGGTCTTTTTCCATGCTCCATTACCCGAACCGGCAACCCCGCCGCTGGCGGATTCAGGTGAACTCACATGGGATACAGGATGCACCGAGCCGTAATTTCGAAAACACAATCAATCGACAACGCAATCCAGGCGAGCCCTGATCCCGCCAGTCACTGTCATTGATTCGGAACGACCAGAATTTTTCCATCCCTTTCGCCCTGGGCGGCTGCAGCGACCGCTTCCTGAATCTCGTCGATCCCATAGGTAGCGTGAATCCTGGCCTTGAGTTTTCCGCTGGCGATCAGGGCGGTCAACTCCCCGAATACTGTCATCTGCTCCTTCTGTGACGCACTCCGGAACCACTTTGCCAGCCAGAAACCCTTGAAAGTGATGCCGTTGAAGATGAGGGATCTGGGAGAGACGAGACAGGGTTCCCCGCTCATGGCGCCGTAATTGACCAGCGTTGCGTTCTCGCCCAGGCACGCAGCCAGGCGCTCCGTGGCCGCTCCACCGACGGCATCGATCCCGAGCCGGATTTTCGCTCCCCCGGTCGCCTCGGCAACGCGCTTCGCGAGGTTGTCGCCATCGACCAGCACGACATCCCCACCGGATTCCTTCACCCCGTCGATCGCGGTTTCGCGGCGTACCACGTTCACCGTCTTGTAGCCCCGAATCTTTGCCAGCTGCGCCAGGTAACCGCCGACACCCGAGTTGGCGGCATTCTGGATGACCCAGTCACCCGGTGCGAGGCTCTCGAACTCGCTCAGCATCAGGGAAGCCGTTGGCGGGTTGACCGTGATCATGGCCAACTGCTGCGGGTCCGCCTCGTTGGGCAGGGGAATGAGTTTGTCAGCCGGTACCGCCATATGGGTACTCCACGTCCCACTGCCCACCGGCAGCAGCACGGTTTGTCCGACCGCCATCTGCTGCACATCGGGACCGACTTCAATCACGCGGCCGACCCCTTCAGAACCGCCAACCGCCGGGAGTGGCGGGAGCATGCCGTACTGACCGGTGAGGGTCAGCACATCACTGGGATTGATGGGCGCGGCAAGTACTTCCGCCAGGACCTGTCCCGGCTCCAATTGCGGCTTCTCGAATTCCACAGCCCGTATCACATCCTGCGGGACCGGGCCGCGTTGCTCATAACGTGCACATTTCATGCTTGCATGTCTCCCTGGTTCTGGCGGTTCAGGATGTTGCCCGAATGTTCATGTGGAACAGGCCTCTGGTAGCGCAAGCCCCATGGCCTGGCGAATCAGCTACTGCCCAGACTAGACCACAAACTTCGCCGGACCGAACAACTGCCGCTGAACGGCACAAAGCACATTACGCATGTCACGGCTTTTGGGTGTGGGTAAGTATCTGATTTTGGAGCGGGAAACGAGACTCGAACTCGCGACCCCAACCTTGGCAAGGTTGTGCTCTACCAACTGAGCTATTCCCGCTTATCTCGGCATCAGCACCGTTGCGGCGCTTGGAGAGGGGCGAATTTTAGGGACTTCCTACTACTATGGCAAGGCTTCCAGGCAGCCATCCAGGGACTCCACAGGGCATCTTTAGCCCTCAAGTGACCACGGCCCTACCCACAGTCCCAAATCGACCCCTGGACGACTCCCGACTGCTCTACGACTGAATAAAAAAATGACCGATACGAGCATCGCTCCCAGTTAAGCCAAGAGGACTGCCGCTGGTCTGTCCAAGTATCCGTTTGGCTCTATCCAATGACCAGCAATAGATCGTTTATTAACCAGTGCCGACT
>JBFKKR010000042.1:0-24549 GCA_041682035.1 Pseudomonadales bacterium
GCAGGCCACGAACACGCTGTTGCCATCGGCGAACTGCAGCACGTCCCCGGGCAGCACCCGGTTCCAGTTTCCCGCGCGGACGCGGGCGTCGAGCACCGCGTTGAACAGCAGCGCGCGCAGCGCCGACAGGTGCATCGCCCGGCCCTGGCGGCCGCGCCGGCGCGTCTCCAGGTTCGACGCATCATTGCCGAAGCGCTGCGGCCCGAAGTAGTTGGGCACACCCTGCCGCGCGACCTGCGCCAGCCGTTGCGCCAGCAGCGCGGCATCCGCTTGGCAGTCATGCAGCCGGATCTCGAAGCGGTTGCGCCGGTGCGTGCCCGGGCGCAGCTTGCGCCCGTGGCGCGCCGCACGCAGCAGCCGCAGGCCGGGCACGGCACCGCGCTGCAGGTCCTCCAGCCCGGCAGCCTCGCGCCCGGGCAGATGCGCGCTCAGCCACTGGACGGTGACGGCGTTGCGGTCCTTCAGCCCGGACCAGCTGACCTGGCGCGGCGCGATACCCAGCAACCGGGCCACCTCGCGCGCAGCCTGCGGCGTGGTCAGCGCGGTTTTCTCGACCTGCAGCCAGAGGTGTTCACCGGCGCCGTCCGGTTCGAACCCGAGTTCCTCCACGACCCGGAAATCCGCCGGCTCCATGCGCAGGACGGCCGGCGTCCGCGGCCAGGCGTACGCGCAGGCGAGTTCGTCGTGACGCATCATGGACCGGCCTCCGCGATGAGGGCGACCGCATGCGCGGCGATCCCTTCCGCGCGCCCGATGGGGCCGAGTTTCTCGGTCGTCGTTGCCTTGATATTGACCTGCGCCGTCCCGACCGCGAGGTCAGCCGCGAGTGCCGCGCGCATGGCCCCGATGTGCGGCGCGAGACGTGGCACCTGCGCGACCACGGTGACATCGACGTTGCCGACCTGCCAGCCACCCTCCGCCAGCAGCTCGCGCACCCGGCGCAGGAAACGGCGGCTGTCGGCACCACGCCACTGCGCGTCGCTGTCCGGGAAGTGCCCGCCGATATCGCCGAGACCGGCCGCCCCGAGCAGTGCGTCGCAGAGTGCATGGATGGCGACATCGCCGTCCGAGTGGGCGACCGCGTCGTAAGCGCACGGAATGCGCACGCCGCCCACCACGACACCGCTGCCCGCCTGCAGCCGGTGCACGTCGTAGCCATGGCCGATCCGCATCATGATGTCGCCTGTACTCCCAGTATGCGCGCCGCCAGGTCGAGATCGCCCGCGCGCGTGATCTTCAGGTTGGTGGCCTCACCGTGCACCAGCAGCGGCCGGTGACCGGCTGCCTCCAGGGCCGAGGATTCGTCCGTGATCGCGGCCGCACCGCCCGGGCGCGCCAGCGCGTCCGCCAGCGCATCGCGCAGCAACCCGAAACGGAACACCTGCGGCGTCTGCGCCTGCCAGAGCCCGGCACGGTCCAGTGTGCCGGCGACCTCGCCGTTTTGCTGCGCCCGCTTGAGCGTATCGGCAACCGGCAGCGCCAGCAACGCGCCGACCGGGTGGTTCAGCGCCGCCTCGGCCACGCGCCCCAGTGCGGCTGGCGTGAGACAGGGGCGCGCCGCGTCATGGACCGCCACCACGTCCTCCGCCTGCGCCTCTCCTTCCAGCGCCCGCAACGCGTTCAACACCGAATGGCAGCGCTCGGCGCCGCCGGCGACGGTGCGGATGCGGGTGCGGTCGACGTGCTCCAGCGCGGGCCACCAGGCGTCGTCGGGGGACAGGGCCAGCACGATGCCGAGCACATCGGCATGGCCGGTGAAGAGGCCGAGGGTACGCTCCAGCACCGTGCGGTCTCCGAGGCGCTGGTACTGCTTGGGCGTTGCCGAACCGAAGCGGCTGCCGGAACCGGCCGCCGGAATCACCACCCAGAACCTGCCGGCAGACGGCGCGGCCATGCCCACGCCTCAGGAAGGTTCTTCGGGAATCAGGAAGAAGGTTTCGCCACGCCGGACCAGGCCCAGTTCGTACCGCGCCCGCTCCTCGATCGACTCCAGGTTGTTGCGCAGGTCGTGCACCTCCGCGCGCAACAGGTCATTGCGCACCTGCAGCCGCTGCAGTTCGGTGTTCTGCACGCTGATGGCCGCTTCCAGCTCCTTCACCTCGTGCAGGCTGCCCAGCCCGACCCACAGCCGCACCTGCAGCCCCGCCAGCACGACGAAGAGCAGGAGGATGGCCGGACGCACGGATGTCAGCCCTGCAGTCCGCGGAATTCGGCGCGGCCGCGGTACGGGGCGTCCGCGCCGAGCTGTTCCTCGATGCGCAGCAGCCGGTTGTACTTCGCGACGCGGTCGGACCGGCACAGCGAGCCGGTCTTGATCTGGCCGGCGCCGGTGGCGACCGCGAGGTCGGCGATGAAGGTGTCCTCGGTCTCGCCCGAGCGGTGCGAGATCACCGCCGTGTAGCCGGCATCCTGCGCCATGCGGATCGCGTCCAGGGTCTCGGACAGGGTGCCGATCTGGTTGAACTTGATCAGGATGGAATTGGCGATCTTCCTTTCGATGCCTTCCCTGAGAATCTTCGTGTTGGTGACGAACAGGTCGTCACCGACGAGTTGCACGCGATCGCCGATGCGCTCCGTGAGCAGCGCCCAGCCATCCCAGTCGCCCTCGGCCATGCCGTCCTCGATGGAGATGATGGGGTAGCGGTCGCACAGACCGGCCAGGTACTCCGCGAAGCCCGCGGCGTCGAATTTCTTGCCCTCGCCGGCGAGGTCGTACTTCCCCTTCCGGAAGAATTCCGACGAGGCGCAGTCCAGCGCCAGCGTCACGTCCCTGCCCAGCTTCAGCCCGACCTGGCCCACGGCGCTGTCGATGGCTTCCAGCGCGGCCTCGTTGGAAGGCAGGTCGGGCGCGAAACCGCCCTCGTCGCCGACGGCCGTGTTCAGGCCCTGCGCGCGCAGCACCGATTTCAGCGCGTGGAAGATCTCGGCGCCATGGCGCAGGGCCTCGGCGAAGGTCGGCGCACCCACCGGCTGCACCATGAACTCCTGGATGTCGACATTGTTGTCGGCGTGCTCACCGCCGTTGATGATGTTCATCATCGGCACCGGCATGGTCAGCCGGGTGTTGCCGGCGATCCCGGCGACGTGGCGGTACAGCGGCATGCCCTGCTCGGCGGCCGCGGCACTGGCGGCGGCCAGCGAGACCGCGAGGATCGCGTTGGCGCCGAGCTTCGACTTGTTCTCGGTGCCGTCGAGTTCGATCATGGCCTGGTCCAGCGCGCGCTGGTCGGCGGCCTCGCGCCCCTTCAGGAGGTCGGCCAGCGCCCCGTTCACGGCCCCCACGGCCTTCTGCACGCCCTTGCCGAGGTAGCGTCCCTTGTCGCCGTCACGCATCTCCAGCGCCTCGCGGGTGCCGGTCGATGCGCCGCTGGGCGCACAACCCAGAGCGACGGTGCCGCTGGCCAGCCGGACCTCGGCTTCGACGGTGGGATTGCCACGCGAATCGAGAATCTCGCGTCCCCTGATTGCTACGATTTCAGACATGGGGTTCCTTTGGCTTGGTACCTGGTTTATGTGGTTGCAGGTCAGACTTCAGTCTGACGTTCTCACAACACCCTGTAGGTCAGACTTCAGTCTGACATCTGTAATCCTTACGCGGTGTCGAGCGGTTCGAAACTCTTGACCAGGTCGTCGATCGCCTTCACCTGGGCCAGGAACGGTTCGAGCCGGTCGAGCCGCAATGCACAGGGGCCGTCGCAGCGCGCGTTCTCCGGATCGGGATGGGCTTCCAGGAACAGCCCGCCGATGCCCTGCGACATGCCCGCCAGCGCCAGCTCGGTGACCTGCGCGCGCCGGCCGCCGGCGGATTCCGCCTGCCCGCCCGGCTGCTGCAGCGCGTGCGTCACGTCGAAGATGACCGGGAAACCGGTCTTCTTCATGATGCCGAAGCCGAGCATGTCCACCACGAGGTTGTTGTAACCGAAGCAGGAACCGCGCTCGCACAGCAGGATCTGCTCGTTCCCCGCCTCGCTGAACTTGCGGATGATGTGGCTGACCTCGGCCGGCGCGATGAACTGCGGTTTCTTAACGTTGATCACGGCCCCGGTCTTCGCCATCGCCACCACCAGGTCGGTCTGGCGCGCCAGGAACGCGGGCAGCTGGATGACATCCACCACCTCCGCCACCGGCGCGGCCTGGTAGGGTTCATGGACATCGGTGATCAGGGGCACCTTGTAGCGGTCCTTGATGTCCTGGAAGATCTTCAGCCCCGCCTCCATGCCCGGCCCCCGGAAGGAATTCACGGACGAGCGGTTGGCCTTGTCGAAACTGGCCTTGAAGACATAGGGGATACCCAGCCGGCCACAGACCTCGACGTAGGCGGCGCAGATCTCCATCGCCAGTTCCGGCGACTCCAGCACGTTCATGCCACCGAACAGGACGAAGGGGCGGTCGTTGCCGACTTTCAGTCCGGCAACATCGATGCAGCGTTGGGACATGCAGCCTCCCTGCCAAAAGCGATGCGGTTACTCTTTATTCTTGTGCAGAAGCGCCGCTTTTACAAAGCCGGTGAACAGGCCGTGCCCGTCGCGGGGCGTGGAGGTGAATTCCGGGTGGAACTGGCAGGCGACGAACCAGGGGTGATCGGCGATCTCGATGACCTCGACCAGTTCGCCGTCCCCGGAACGCCCGGCGATGGTCAGGCCGGACTTGACCAGCCGCTCGACGTACTTGTTGTTCACCTCGTAACGGTGCCGGTGGCGCTCGACGATCTCTGACTTGCCGTAGCACTGGGCGGAGCGGGATCCCTCCATCAGGCGGCAGGTCTGGCCGCCGAGCCGCATGGTGCCGCCGAGGTCGGAGGACTCGTCGCGTTTCTCGACGCTGCCGGTGGAGTCCTTCCACTCCGTGATCAGGCCGACCACCGGGTGCGGGGTCTGCTGGTTGAACTCGGTGCTGTGGGCGCCGTCGAGACCGGCCACGTTGCGGGCGAAGTCGATCACCGCCACCTGCATGCCGAGGCAGATGCCGAGGTAGGGCACGCGGTTCTCGCGCGCGTGGCGCGCCGCCTCGATCTTGCCCTCGATGCCGCGCTGGCCGAACCCGCCCGGCACCAGGATCGCGTCGACGTCGCGCAGCACGGCCGCGCCGTCGTTCTCGATCTCCTCGGAATCGACGTAGCGGACCTTCACCTTCGCGCGGTTCTGCATGCCCGCGTGCACCAGTGCCTCATTGAGGGACTTGTAGGCATCCAGCAGGTCCATGTACTTGCCGACCATGGCGATGGTGACTTCCTGCTCGGGGTGCAGCTTGGCATCGACCACCCGCGCCCACTCGCTGAGGTCCGCCTTGGAGCACTGCAGGCCGAACTTCTCGACCACGATGTCGTCCAGCCCCTGCGCGTGCAGCAGGGAGGGGATGCGGTAGATGGTGTCGGTGTCTTCCAGCCCGATGACCGCGCGCTCTTCCACGTTGGTGAACAGGGCGATCTTGCGGCGCGCCGAGGCGGCGATGGTGTGGTCGGAGCGGCACACCAGGATATCCGGCTGCAGGCCGATGGAACGCAGTTCCTTGACCGAGTGCTGGGTCGGCTTGGTCTTGGTCTCGCCCGCCGTGGCGATGTAGGGAACCAGCACCAGGTGCATGATCAGGGCGCGCTGCGCGCCGAGTTCCAGGCGCATCTGCCGGATCGCTTCCAGGAACGGCTGGGACTCGATATCGCCCACCGTGCCGCCGATCTCCACCAGCGCGACGTCGCTGTCGCCGGCGCCCCGGACGATGCGGCGCTTGATCTCGTCGGTGATGTGCGGGATCACCTGCACGGTGCCGCCGAGGTAGTCGCCACGGCGCTCCTTGCGCAGCACCGATTCGTAGACACGGCCGGTGGTGAAATTGTTCGAGCGCGTCATGGTGGTGCGCACGAAACGCTCGTAGTGGCCCAGGTCGAGGTCGGTTTCGGCGCCGTCCTCGGTGACGAACACCTCGCCATGCTGGAACGGGCTCATGGTGCCCGGATCGACGTTGATATACGGATCGAGCTTCAGCAGGGTGATATTGAGGTTACGCGCCTCGAGGATGGCGCCGAGCGATGCCGACGTGATGCCCTTGCCGAGACTCGAGACCACCCCACCGGTGACGAAGATGAAGCGGGCCATGGGTGATCTACAGCGCCTCCGGTGGCGTTCGGGCGGCCGGCATGGCGCCCCGGGAAGTCGGCGTCAAGGCTAGCAGATGAAGTGTCGGCACTCAATCGAGTGACGGCGGGTTCATGAATCTTGCGTGCTCCAGCGGCGCCGCGTGCGCGGGATCGGGCTCCCAGGTGACCTGCCAGTTGTCGGCGCCGTCCGCCCGGTGACAGTCCTGCGCGTGGAAAAGACCTGCCGCGGCCAGGATCCGGCCTGCATCCACCAGCAGCGGCACGCGATCGCGCAGCCACGGGGCGACCCGCAGTTCCTGCAGCACCTTCTTCAGTGGATGGCTGCCGGGCCGGCCGGCGGGATGGCAGGATTCGCCGCCGGTCCGGAAACGGATCTCCGTGCGTCCCGGCGCCAGGCAGTCGGGACGCAGCCCGGGCCCCGCACCGCGCGAGATGCACAGGGTGCCCGCCCCCGCGCCCAGCGCGATCCGGCCGGCGCCGTCCCAGGTGCGCCCCCGCGGTGGCGGCGGCAGCGGCGGGGACAGGTAGAGGGTGTCGGCGAAACGATGCAGTTCCGCATCCCCCCAGCGCAGGCAGGGGGCGGCGTCCGGCCCGGCCAGCGCGGCCTCCGCCAGCACCCGCCGCAGCGACTGCCGGTCCGGCACGTCGCATCCGCAGTCCTCCGCCCAGGTGCGCACCACCTCGCGCTGCAGGGCGCTGTCCGCGGCCAGCAACGGCGTGATGGCCAGCCCCCCGGCGCCGGTGCGTGCGGCCTGCAGCGCCTGCGCGGCGGCGGCCCGCACCACCCGTTCGGTCTCCCCGGCCAGCGCCGCCGAGACGGCCAGGCTCGTGCCCACGTGCGGCCAGCGGGCACGCAACAGGGGCATGATCTCGTTGCGCAGGTAGTTGCGGTCGTGCTCGCTGCCGGCATTGGAGGGATCCTCGACCCAGTGCAGCCCCTCCAGGCAGGCCCACCGCACCAGGTCCGCCCGGGGAATATCGAGCAATGGCCGCTCCAGCCAGCCCGCACCCAGTTCGCGCCGCTGCGGGATCGCGCTGAGACCCCGTACCCCGGCGCCGCGCAGCGCCCGCAGCAGGAAGGTCTCGGCCTGATCGTCGGCGTGATGCGCCTGCAGCAGCACCTCGTCGGCCTGCAGGTGGGCATGGAAGACCCGGTAGCGCACGCGCCGGGCGGCGGCCTCCGGACCCTGCCGCGTTTCGGCCACCGCCTCGCGCACGACCGTCAGCGGCACCTTCCTCCGGGCACAGAATGCCTCGCAGCACGCCGCCCACTGGTCGGCTTCCGGATGCAGGCCGTGGTGGATGTGCAGGGCCCGCAGTGCACCGATATGGCCCCGGTCGCGCAACTTCACCGCGGCGTGCAGCAGGACCGTGGAATCACAGCCGCCGCTGTACGCCACGCAATAGCGCTGGTCCGGAAGCGGCCCGAGCGCCTGCAGCAGGACCTGCTCGGAAAAGTTCACCTCAGTCGTTGGCGGCCGGCGCGCCGAACCCCATCAGGCGTTGCTCGCGGCGGGCCAGCAGGTCGTTCAGCGGCATCTCGCTGAGCCGCTCGAGGTTGGCGAGCAGGCAGGATTTCAGCGCCCGCGCCATCTGCGTGGCGTCCCGGTGCGCGCCACCCAGCGGTTCCTCGAGAACCTGGTCCACCAGCCCCAGCTTGCGCAGCCGCTGGGCGGTGATGCCCATGGCCTGCGCCGCCTCCTCGGCGTGGGCGGCGTCCTTCCAGAGAATCGAGGCGCAGCCCTCCGGCGAAATCACCGAGTAGGTGGAATACTGCAACATCACGAGGTGGTCGCAGACGCCGATCCCGAGCGCGCCGCCGGAACCACCCTCGCCGATCACCACCGCCAGCACCGGCGTCTTCAGCCCGGCCAGCGTCAGCAGGTTGGTGGCGATGGCCTCGCTCTGTCCGCGCTCTTCCGCATCGATGCCGGGGTAGGCGCCGGGCGTGTCGATGAAGGAGATCACCGGCAGCCGGAAGCGTTCCGCCATCAGCATCAGCCGCCGCGCCTTGCGGTAGCCCTCCGGCCGCGGCATGCCGAAATTGCGGTGCATCTTCTCCTGCAGTTCCCGTCCCTTCTGGTGGCCGATGACCATCACCGGCCGGTCCTCCAGCCACGCGGGTCCGCCGATGATCGCCTTGTCGTCGCCGAACTGGCGGTCGCCATGCAGTTCGTCGAAGTCGTCGAACACGCGCGGGATGTAGTCCAGCGCATACGGCCGGCGCGGGTGGCGCGAGATCTGCGCGACCTGCCAGGCAGTCAGCGAGGAGAAGATCTCGCCGGTCAGCGCCAGGCTCTTCTCGCGCAGCTTGCCGATCTCCTCGGTGATATTGACCTGCGAATCGGAACCGACCAGGCGCAGTTCCTCGATCTTCGCTTCCAGTTCCGCGATCGGTTGCTCGAATTCCAGGTAGTTGCTGTTGATCGCCATGCGATATGGGTCCCCAATTCCGTCCTGCGGGCCCGGACCCGGTCCGGGTTCGTCAAGCGTAGTCCAGTTCGACTTCCTCGTTTCCGAACTGTTCGCGCAGATCCTCGATCAGCTCGTCGGTCGGCAGCATCGACCAGTCCGCATCCAGCGCCAGTTCCGCCCGCGCCACCGGGTTGCGGTAGTCCAGCACCAGCGGCGTCGAGCCGGTGCTGTGCCGCCGCAGCACGCCGCGCAGCCGCTCCACCGCCGGCACCCCGGCGTGCGTGCCGTCCAGGTGCAGCCGCAGCCGCCGCGCGTAGGCCTGGCGCGCCTCGCTGAGCGTGAGCATGCGCGCGGCGCGCATGCTCTTCTCGGTGTACTCGTCCGGCACCACCTCGCCGGTCACGACCACCAGCCGGTCCTCCGCGATGCAGGACTCGAACTGGGCGTATTCCTTCGCGAACAGCGTGACCTCGAGCCGGCCGCTGCGATCTTCCAGCCGCAGCGCGGCCCACTTCTCGCCCCGCTTGTTGCGGCGGACGCGGAACGCGGTGATCACGCCGCCGACGGTCTGTGCATCCTTGCCGGGCCGCACGTCGGCGATGCGCTGTGGTATGAAACGCGCCAGTTCCGACTCGTAGTGCTCGATCGGGTGGCCGGTCAGGAACAGGCCGAGGCTTTTCTTCTCACGCGCCAGCACCTCGCGCGGCGGCCACGGCCGCACCCGTGGCGCCTGGCCGGGGCGCAGCTCGGCGCTGTCCGACTCCGGCAGCGCGCCGAACAGGTCGCCCATGCCGGCGGCCTGGTTACGCGCCCGGTGTTCCGCGGCGCGCACGGCGTCGGGCAACGCGGCGAGGATCTCGGCCCGGTGCGCGCCCAGGCCATCCAGCGCGCCGGCGCAGGCCAGCGCTTCCAGCACGCGCTTGTTGGCGCGCTGCAGGTCGACCCGCACCACGAAATCGTCCAGGTTGCGGTACAGGCCGTTCGCCTCGCGCTCGCTGACGACGGCCTGCGCCGGCGCCTCGCCGACATCCATGATGGCGCCGAGCCCGTAGATGATCTCGCCCGCCGGGCCGGCGACAAACCGGTAGTTGCTCGTGTTCACGTTGGGCGGCACCACCGTGATCTCCATGCGACGGCACTCGTCGATCATGGTGACCAGCTTGTCCTTGTTGTGCATGTCGGCGGTCAGCACCGCGGCCATGTAGTGCGACGGGTAGTGCCGCTTCAGCCACGCGGTCTGGTAGGAAACCAGCGCGTAGGCGGCGGAGTGCGACTTGTTGAAGCAGTACTTCGCGAACTCCTGCATCTGGTCGAAGATGTGGACCGCGGTGCTCTCCTGCACCCCGTGCTTGACCGCGCGTTCCGTGAAGATGCCGCGCTGCTGGTCCATGATCTCCTTTTTCTTCTTGCCCATGGCGCGCCGCAGCATGTCGGCCTCGCCGAGCGTGTACTCGGCCAGCACCTGCGCGATCTGCATCACCTGCTCCTGGTAGAGGATGGTGCCGTAGGTATTGGACAGCACCGGCTCCAGTTCCGGGTGCGGGTACACGACCTTCTGCCGGCCGTGCTTGCGCTGGATGAAGTCATCGGCCATGCCGGTCTCCAGGGGACCGGGCCGGAACAGCGCCACCAAGGCGACGATGTCCTCGAAGCAGCTCGGCTGCAGGTCCTTGATCAGCCGTTTCATGCCGTCGGATTCGAGCTGGAAGATGGCCGTGGTCTGCGCCACCTTGAGGATCCCGAAGGTTTCCTCGTCATCCAGCGGGATGTGCGCGATATCGATGCGCTCCGGCTGGTTGCCCGCCTCGAGGTGCTCGTTGATGGCCTTCACGGCCCAGTCGATGATGGTCAGCGTGCGCAGCCCGAGGAAGTCGAACTTCACCAGGCCGACCTTCTCGACATCGTCCTTGTCGAACTGCGAGACGACACCTGACGATCCGTCCGTATAGAGCGGCACGAAGTCGGTCAGCGCCGACGGCGCGATCACCACGCCGCCGGCGTGCTTGCCGACGTTGCGGGTCAGGCCCTCCAGCTTCAGGGCCATGTCCCAGATCTCGCGCGCGTCGTTGTCCTCCAGCATCTCGCGCAGGGTCTCCTCCTGCTCCCAGGCGGCCTCCAGCGTCATGTCCACGGCAAAGGGGATCGCCTTCGCCATGCGGTCGGCCAGCCCGCGCGGCTTGCTCTGCACGCGCGCCACGTCGCGCACCACCGCCTTCGCGGCCATGGTGCCGAAGGTGATGATCTGCGAGACGCACTCGCGGCCGTAGAGCTCGGTCACGTACTGGATGACGCGGTCACGGCCGTCCATGCAGAAGTCGACGTCGAAGTCAGGCATGGACACGCGTTCCGGGTTGAGGAAGCGCTCGAACAGCAGGTCGTAGGCGATCGGGTCGAGGTCGGTGATCTTCAGCGCCCAGGCGACGATGGAGCCGGCGCCCGAACCGCGCCCGGGGCCCACCGGGATGTCCTGTTTCTTGGCCCAGCGGATGAAGTCGCTGACGATCAGGAAGTACCCGGAGAAGTGCATCGAGGTGATCACTTCCAGCTCGAAGTCGAGCCGCTGGAAGTACTCCACCTGCTGCGTCTCGTCCAGCCCGAGTTCGTCGATGCGCTCGACCAGGCCCTCGCGCGCACTCTGTCGCAGGTATTCTTCCTCGGTCAGTTCCCCCGGGATGGGGAAGCGCGGCAGGCTGGTGTTGCCCAGTTCCAGTTCGAAGACGCAGCGGCGGGCAATCTCGACGCTGTTCTCCAGCGCCTCGGGCACGTCCGCCCACAACGCCTGCATCTCCTCGGTGCTGCGCAGGTACTGTTCCTCGGTGTGGCCCCGCGGCCGGTGCGGGTCGTCCAGCACGCGTCCCTGCTGGATGCAGACCCGCGCCTCGTGCGCCTCGAAATCGTCGGGATGACGGAACCGTACGTTGTTGGTCGCAACCACCGCGCAGGCCTGCGCCGCGGCCAGCCGCAGGGACTGCTCGTTGCAGGTGTCCTCGCCAGGCAGCCCGACGCGATGCAGTTCGAGGTAGAAACGGTCACCGAAGACGCCCTGCCACTCGCGCAGCAGTCCAGCCGCCACGTCGGCCTGGTCGGCGATCAGCGTGCGGCCGATCTCGCCCTGCGTGCCCCCGGACAGCGCCAGCAGCCCTTCCGCCGCAGCCTTCAGGTCGTCGCGCCGGACGATGGCGCGGCCCTGGCGCTGGTTCTCCAGCCAGGCGCTGCTGCACAGGCAGAGCAGGTTGCGGTAACCGGCCTCCGAGGCGACCAGCAGGACCAGCCGGGACGGGTCGTCACCGGCGTGGGCGCCCTCCAGCCAGATGTCCGCGCCGGCGATGGGCTGGATGCCGCGGGCGCGGGCGGCCTGGTGGAACTTCACCAGGGCAAACAGGTTGGACTGGTCGGTCAGCGCCACCGCCGGCATGCCGAGTTCGGCGCAGGCGCCGACCAGTTCGGGAATCCGCAGCAGGCCGTCGACGATCGAGTGATCGCTGTGCACGTGCAGATGTACGAAGGAGGCAGTCAATCCCGGACCCCTCGCTGAGTTCGACTGGACCGATTGTAACGAAGCCCGGCGCGCTCGGCGCGACTTGACGGCGCGCTTTCGTTCAGCGTCCGCCGCGCTGGTCCGGGCCTGCCTGTCCGGGCGACTGGGTCAGTTCGACGATCGGCGGCAGGTCGTGCCCCCCGGCCGGTGGCCCGGATTCGCGTTCCCGGGCGCCGCCCCGCCCTTCCTCCCCCGGTGGTTTTGCCCGTTTCCCGGACCGCCAGCGCAGAAACAGCAGCAGGCCCGGCCCGCCGACTGCAAGCAGCGTGAGCAGGACACCGACGATCATCGCCCAGGCCGGATCGGCGGGCTCTTCCGGCGCCGGCTCCGCTGGCGCCGGCTCCGCGGAGGCTTCCTCCGGGAACGCGGCAGGCGGTTCGCCGAACAGGCGGGCCGGGGTCAGGGTCTGGAAGCGACGCCCGTCCCGCATCCGGCCCTCCAGCCGGTAGCGGAATTCCTGGACGCCGGGCACGCCCGCCACCTCGGCCGTCCAGCCGTCCGGGGCCTGCGCAACCGACACCGGTGCGGTCCTGCCGTCGGGGCCGCGCAGCATGCCGCTCACCCGCAGGCCGCCGGTATCGACGACATCCGCGCGGACGCGCAGCGTGAAACGCCGTCCCTTTCCGCCAGCCCCTTCGATCTCCTCCTCCCCGACCCGCCAGGCATCCTCGTACACCCGCAGCAGGGAGGTCGCCTGGCGGTGGATGATGCCCGCCGTCGCCACTGCTTCCACCCGGTACAGGCCGGGCGCCTCCGGCACCGGCACGGAGACCTCGACGCCACCCTCCGGCAGCGCCGAACCCGCCAGTTCCACCGGCTCGCCGGCGGGCGGTACCAGTCGCAGCCGGTAGTGCAGCAGGTCGAGGAAATCCTGGCTCAGGGGTGTTCCGTCCGCGCTTTCCAGTCGCGCCGACACCTGCTGCACCTCGCCGGCCAGGGCGTGCTGGTGCACCCCCTGCAGGGACACGCCGAGATTGGAATGAATGTGTACGCGGGTATCGCGGCCACCGCCGAGCAGCACCCAGTCCCCCTGCGGCGGGTCACTGACGTGGACCAGCGTGAAGGTGTCCTGCGCCAGCCAGCGCGAGGCACTGCCGTGATCGGCGCCGTGCCATGTGGAGCCGTCCGGCAACCGCAGGCTGACCGGTTCGTGGCGGTAGGGGTGCATGGCCAGCACGGTCAGTTCGCGAACGCTGGCATCGACCCGGAACTGCTGACGCTCGACCGGCACCGCGTTGACCGGCATTGCCGCTGCGAAGATATCCAGGAAAGCGCCCAGCAGGGCGTCGGCGTCCGCAGCCACGACCGCGAAGCCACCCGAGACCACGGCCATTTCCTCCAGCAACCGCACGTCGGCGTCGGCCGACAGCCCGACCGCGTACAGGCGCACCCCGCGCTCCTGCATGGCGGGCACGCGCTGCCGGAGAATCTCCAGCCGGCTCTGTGCATCGAGACGCGGGTCGTCGTCCACGTCCACCTGCCCGTCGGTGAGCAGGATGACGATGCGCGCATCCGCCTCGCCCGTCTCCGCCCAGTTCCGGTCCACCAGGTAGAGCCCGTCAGCGACATCGGTGTAGCGGGCGCTGGAATCGATCCGCTCCGCCCGCACCATCGCCCGGTCACGCCAGCCATCGTCGACGGTCCCCGCAGGCACCAGCACGGCGCCCTCGGTGCCGAAGGTCCAGAAACCGGCGCGCGCGCCGTCGGGCAGGAGATTGATGAGCAGGCGCGCGGCGGGCACCCGCAGGTTGTGCGGGTCGGTTTCCCGCATGCTGCCGGAGACGTCGATCAGCACCCGTACATCCACGATGCCGGCCTGCACCGGTGGCGCCAGGCACAGGAGGACGAGGAGACCGGTGGCGAAGCCACGCAGGGGGGCGGGTTTGCAGACCCGCCTGCCCCGGAACTTTCGATGCCGCGGGAACGACATTCTGATCCTCCTCCGCACTCATTGAACCATAGCCCGAAACCGGGATGTCGATAGCGTCGGCCACAGGCACCGAAAAACGCCCGAAAATTCAATAATGTTCACTCACAGGAATGCAAATAACAGAAATTTCAGTGATTTAAAAAGACCACGGGCACCAAATCGTCTTTCCCGGCCCCTGAATTGGGCCTATCATGGGGTTCAGAATGGTCTTGCCGGGCCGGGCCGTGCGGTCATGGCCGGCCCAAAAATGACCTGTTGGTGGCGGTGGACGACGGGAGCACCGAGAAATGGAAGAGCGTGATATCAAGATCATGCAGGAGAGCAATTACTGGCATCACGCGCAGGTATTGCGCGATGAACCGAACAACGGGTGGCGGGTCCAGGTGGTGGACCGCGTCCGCGGGGAGCGCCATTTCCTCGAGACCAAGCGCGGCAGCGACTCCCGGGTATTCATGACCGCTGACACGGCCGTGCGCTGGTGCGAGAAGATCGGCATCGAGGAGGTGAAGGTCCTGCTCGGCGACCGGGCACGCGAGGAACTGAGCGGGTCGTCGGGAACGGACGACATGATGCGCCACTTCACGGTGCTGCTGGTGGAGGACGACGTCGACGACCAGACCGTGGTGTCCGATGCCCTGTCGCAGAACCAGGACTTCAAGTTCCGGGTCATCAAGGAACGTACGCTGGATGACGCGACGCGCATACTGAACGACCGGCAACTGGATGTCGACGTCGTGCTGCTCGACCTCAACCTGCCGGACGCGCGCGGACTGGGCACCCTCGAGGGATTGCTGTCCCACCCGTCGCATGCCGCCGTGATCGTGGTGACCGGCAACGAGGACGAGAGCCTGCGTGAGGACTGCATCCGCAAGGGCGCACTGGATTTCGTCAGCAAGACCGGCATGAACCAGGAGAAACTGCTCAAATCGGTCGGCTTCGCCCTGGCGCGCTCGAAGCAGCGGCGGGTGATGGAACTGGAAAACCTGCTGAAGAAGTAGGCCGGGAACCGGCCGCCGCGTCAGACGTCCTCGACGCCGTCGAAAAAATCCACCACGCCGCTTTGCAGCGAGTACTCCGCGCCGACCACGCGCAGCCCCTCGTTGCGAATCAGTTCCTCCAGCACCACCGACCCGTTACGCAGGTGGTCAGCCGATGCGCGCACGTTGGCGCGCACCGCGTGCCGCAGCAGTTCCTGCGGGTTGTCCCGCATGTCCGAATCGTACAGTTCCTGCATCGCCGGGCGGATCCGGTCGACGATGGAACGCAGGTTGCGGGACGGCGCCTCCGCCGGCTGGCGCAGGGATTCCAGCGTCGCCTCGACCGCACCGCACTGCGTGTGCCCCAGCACCACAACCAGCCGGGTACCGAAGCGCGCGGCGGCAAACTCGACGCTGCCCACCTGCGATGGCGCGACGATGTTGCCAGCGACCCGGATCACGAACAGGTCGCCCAGTCCCAGGTTGAAGATGATCTCGGCGGGCACGCGCGAATCGGAGCAGCCGAGGATAATTGCGAACGGGTGCTGCTCGTGCGCGGTCTCCGCGCGGTGGGACTGGCTCAGCAGCGTATCGATGCTCTGCAGCCCGGACACGAACCGCTCATTACCCTCGCGCAGGCGGGCCAGCGCCTGTGCGGCGTCCAGGTGTTCGTGTGTATCTGTCACACAGGCCTCCTCATGACCGTGGCAGCCAGCGGTCAGCCACCGGTCCGTGATTTGTGGATCGCGCCGATCAGCTGCGCGAACGTGCGCGGCGGCGTGGTCACGTTCGGATCGATGTCGATTTCCAGTTGCAGCGAGATCTCGCGCGCCGAGAACAGGCCCCGGATGCAGTGCTCGCCCGCCTCGTCATGCGTGACGAAAGCGTACTGCATCTGGAGTTCGGAGAGGGTTTCCAGGATGTCGCCGATGCGCGCCTTGCAGACGTCGTCGTAGCGGACGAAGTTCATCCGCTCCTTGTCCATCATGACGTCGCTGACGTGGGCGTCCTTGCGCTTGAGCCCCTTGCGCTGCAGGGTAATGAACAGTTCCTCGCTCTGCAGGTAGGAAGCCGTCGTCAGGCCGACGACGTGCCCGTCCGCAGGGTCGATCGCCACCAGCATGCGCATGTTCATCTCGTGCATCTTCTGCAGCGCCTCCTCGATGGAGGCGTGCATGCTGATGCGCTTGGCGTGCAGCAGCCGGAAGTCGGTCATCAGGCTGATCGCCGGCTCGTCCAGCGTCATGTCGTAGAAGCCGTGCTGCGACAGCTTGTAGACGACCTTGCGGTCTCCCTGCGACACCTTGATCGGCGTGAACGTCTTTCTGAACTTGGGCATGCGGACAGACTCCGGCCGGCGGAAAGTTGCAGATAGTCTAGCAGCCGGCACACCGCCCGCTATGCCCGGGCCGGCGGCTGTCTGCTCAGTCCTGCGCCAGGATCACCCCGGCACCTTCCACCCGGGTGCTGGGGTCTGCCGCCTCCCCGTCCGGGCCGTCGGCAGGCGTCGCCACCAGCGCCAGCCGCTCGCTCTGGAAGTCGATGTGGGCCGGTTCCAGTTCGGGCATCCGCTTGCTGACCTTGCTGGAAAGCGTGGCGAAGCGTTCGACCTTGCCCACCAGCCCCTGCTGGCCGGCCAGCGCCGTCACGGTGTCGTTGTAGTGATTGCTCACAGTGCCGAGGGTTCCGCCCAGCCTGCGCAGGCGCTCGGCGACGGTGCAGACCTGGTTGAAGATGTCGCCGGCGCGGTCGCTGATCTCGCGCGCCTCAGCATTGCCCCGCTCGATCATCCACAGGTTGGCCACCGTCCGCAGGATCGGGATCAGCGTGGTGTGCGACACCAGCACGACGCCCTTCTCGTAGCCTTCATTGAACAGCTCCCGGTTGCTTCTCAGCGCGTCGATGTAGGCCGCCTCGATCGGCATGAACATGAGGACGAAGCTGGGACTGCGCATGCCGACGAGGTTGGTGTAGTCCTTGGCAGAGAGTTCATCGATGTGCCGGCGCACTGCCCGCACGTGTTCCCCGAGCGCGACGGTGCGCTCCGCGTCCGTTTCCGCCGACGCGGCGCGTTCGTAGGCGACCAGCGAGACCTTGCTGTCGATGACGAGGTGCTTGCCGTCCGGCAGTTTCACCAGGTAGTCGGTCTGCCGGCGGCGGCCGTGTTCATCGCGGAACGCGGTCTGCGCCTCGTAGTGATCCTGTTCCACCAGCCCGCTGAGCTGCAGCGTGCGTTCCAGCTGCGCCTCGCCCCAGGCGCCACGCTGCTGCGAATCGCCCTTCAGCGCCGTCGCCAGGCTGCTGGCCTCGTCGCTCATCCGCAGGCCGATGTCGAGCACGCGCCGGATCTCCGCGCCGAGCCGGGAGTTGCGCTCCAGTGACTGGTCGTGAATCTCGTTGACGCGCTTCTGGAACCCGTCGATCTGCTCGCGGAACGGCTTCAGCAGCGTGTCCAGGTGGGCCTGGCTGGTCTCGGTGAAACGCTGGCCCTTCTCCTCGAAGATCCGGTTGGCGAGGTTCTCGAACTCGCGCGCCAGCGCCTGCTTCTGCGCCTCGAACTGGGCCCGCTGCTCCGCGTGGGCGCGGTCGCGTTCCTCCAGCCGGGTCTTCAGCCCCGTGTTCTCGCGCCCCAGCGCCACGCACTGCGCGCGCAGCGTGGACTGCTCCGCCTCCCGCAGGGACAGCTCCTGCCGCAGTTCCGCCAACTCGTCCAGTGCGCCATCCAGCCGGGCTTCCAGGCCCGCGCACTGCGCCTCCAGCCGGGCGCGCCGGCCGCCCAGCGTCAGCGCCGTGGCCAGCCAGGCCA
Organism: Pseudomonadales bacterium; assembly: GCA_041682035.1. Taxonomy (GTDB): domain Bacteria; phylum Pseudomonadota; class Gammaproteobacteria; order Pseudomonadales; family JBFGWM01; genus JBFJWR01. The sequence goes on from JBFKKR010000042.1 coordinate 17,761, forward strand.
GCAGCGCCGGGAGCAGCACGGCGGTTGCGCACAGCGCGGCCAGGGCCGGGGTGTCCAGGGCTGCGAACAGGGCATCGAGGTGGTTTTGCATGGCTGGTTCCCTCCGGCCGGACTCCACCCGCAGCGGCGGGGCGCAGGTTCTTCCCTTTCACCGGCATCATACGCCCGCTGCGGGCTCAGGCGATGAGCCTGCGGCGGACGCCTACTGCAGCCAGCGGTTCAGCGCCTGGATGTCATTGGCGCTCAGCGTACCGGCCGCTTCCTGCAGCCGCAGCATGTTGATGACGTAGTCGTAGCGGGCGTTGGCGTGGTCACGCTCGGCCCGGTGCATGGCCTGGCGCGCCTGCAGCACCTCGACCGCGTTGCGGGTGCCGACCTCGTAGCCGGTCTCGGTGGCCTGCAGCGCGCTGCGCGCGGACACCAGCGCCTGCTTCAGTGCCTGCAGCTGGATCACGTTGGTCGCCGCCTGCCGGTGGACCAGGCGGATGGACTGGCGGATGTCCCGCTCCACCGCGCGCACCTGTTCGCCGGAGGAGATCTCGAGGTAATGCGCCTCGCGCACCCGGGCGCTGGTCCGTCCGCCGCTGAGCAGGGGCACGGTCAGGCGCAGCCCCAGCACCCGGTTGTCCACCTTGCCGCCGAGGAAACTCGCACCGCCCTGCACGCTGTGGATGTAGCTGGCGAACAGGTCCACCTCCGGCAGGTGCTCAGAACGCCGCGAGATGGTCACCAGGCGCGCGCCCTCCACGGCCCGCCGCGCGGCTTCCAGGTTCTGGTTGCGGTCCATCGCCACCGCGATCCACTGGTCGCGGTCCATCGGCTCGGGCATTTCCACCGGCATGTCGGGCACCAGCGCGGCGACGCGCTCGAACGGCCGGCCGATGCGGCTTTCCAGGATCTCCCGGCGGATGTCGATGACGCCGTCGGCGATGATGCGCTCCACCCTGGCTGCGTCGTGGGCCGCCTGCGCCTCGTGCACGTCGGTGATCGCGATCAGGCCGACATCGAACTTTTCCTTGGTCTGTTCCAGCCGGCTGGCGAACGCCGTCTCGGCGGCCTGCGCCGAGGCCTGGTCGTCGATGGCGCGCAGCACGTCGAAGTACTCCGTCGCCGTGGTCACCATCAGGGCCTGGATGCGTGCGGCGAGTTCGGCCTGGCGCTGGCCGTCTTCGGAGCGCGCGGCTTTCAGGCCGTACCAGTCGGGGAAATCCACGATCGGCTGCGTGAGCGTCGCGCCCCAGTCGTGGTTGTTGAATCCCTCGTCGCTGCCGGGGCCGTGGATCACCCGCTTGTTGTCCGAGGTGTTGGCCTGCAGTTCCATCTGCGGCAGCAGGCTGGCGCGCGTCTGCAGCACGCGCTCGCCGAGCGCATCGAGCTCGGCCCGCGCGGCGGCCAGTTCCGGGTCGCTCTGCAGGGCAAGGCGCCAGGATTCGCCGAGATCCACCGCCGGCGCGGACACCGGGAACAGTCCCGCCACGACCAGCAGGCTCGCGCCGAGGAACACGCCACCCAACCGAATTCCCTGGTTCATCCCCGACCCGTGCTTTCCCGCAATCGCCCCAGTATAGAAATCTTCACCGGCACCGGCCATGACGATGCCAGTGCACCGCGCGCGGTTCCGGCCTACGCCTGCGAGGAAACCCCGCCGTCCGGCGCGGCGGGCGGCTCCGCGGGCCGCGTCACCAGTTCCACCCGCACCGGCGCCTCGCTGTCCGAGCCGGTCAGCAGGCTGCGCGGATAGGGGATCTCGATGCCGTCCGCCTCGAACGCATCGCGCACCAGCTGCGGCATGCTGTTGCGCAGCTCCAGGAAATTCTCCCGCGCCGCCCACACCGAGAACTGCACGTTGAGGGCGGAATCGGCGAAACCCTGAAAAATCATCTGCGGTTTCGGATCGACCAGGCACACCGGGCAGTTTTCTGCCGCGCGATCGAGCGCCTTCGCCACCCGGTTGAGGTCCTCCTTGTAGGCGACGTCCACCTGCAGGTCGAAGCGGCGGATCGGGAAGCGCGACATGTTGGTGATGTTGGACTTGATCAGGGTCTCGTTCGGCACCCGCACGTAGAGGTTGTCGAAGGTGCGCAGTTTCACCGACAGCAGGTCGATGGAGAGCACCTCGCCGGACACGTCCGCCACGCGGATGGTCTCGCCGACCAGGAACGGCCGCTCGCCGATCAGGAAGATGCCGCTGATGATGTTCGACGCCGAGGTCTGCGAGGCGAAACCCACCGCCACGGTCAGCACGCCGGCGGCGCCGAGCAGGATGTTGATGTTGAACCCGAGCGTGTGCAGCACGGCGAACAGCAGCATCAGCACCATCACGTAGAAGACGATGCGGCTGAAGATCATGTACTGCTGCCTGGGCAGCTTGTCCTGCAACAGCCGGCGCATGCCCACCTGGATCAGCTTGATCAGGAATATGCCGGCCACCAGCACCGCCAGGGCGCGCAGCAGGGCCAGCAGGGCGGAGGCCGTGAACCACTGGGTCATGTCGACGTTGAGATCCATCAGAACACCTCCGCGAAGGCTTCCAGGAAACGGTTCCTCAGCACCATGCGCGGCGGCGCCAGTTGCGTCCAGCGCTCCGCAGGGGTCGGCTCCAGCAGCCGCGCGTGGGCCAGTTCCTGGCCCTCGTTGCGCTTGAGCAGCAGGCCGCTGGTGCGCAGGCAGCCGGTGTCATCCTGGTAGAGGGTGAAATTGGGGATCGGCAGCTTGATGCGATCCAGCGAGAGCGGCGTCAGGGCGCGGTTGCTGATGATCACCGCGGTGACGGCGCGGTGCGGCCAGGGCCGGAAGCTGTCGCGGTTCATGTGCGCCCAGGTGCGGCTGGCATAGCAGAGCTGGCCCTCGGTGTTGTCACGACCGAACCAGGTGTCGCGCCCGCGCAGTGCCGGGAACTCCAGTTGCGGCTTCGCCGCCTCGTGCAGCACCACGCCGACGCTGACCGGGATGGTGATGTAGAGGGTGACCGCCTCGCCGGGCAGGATGCAGACCGGCACTTCCGGCTTGGCGACGAAGGGCCGGTCGCCGGTCAGCGGCCGGATCTCGATACGCTCGTCGCGGTCACCGGCGCCGAAGCGGACCTGCTGCATGCCCTCTTCCAGCGGCTCGACCGGGATGTTGTTGCGCACCGTGCAGGTTTCCGCCAGGGGATCACCGCGGTTGCTCCAGGCCAGCAGCCACTGCTCGTTCTCGCGCAGGATGCGCAGCGAGAAACTGCCGACATCCAGGCTGGACATGCGGCCGGCGGCGAGGCGGTATTTTCCCCACCAGTTGTGGAATTGAACCATGCAATGCGTCCTGCGCGCGTCCCCGGGCCGGCCCATCTTAGTACAGGGGCGGCCAAAGGTGGCCCCCCCGGTCCCCCGCGCGGGTCGCGGCGCCGGACGGCCCCCGGAAATTTTTCCGGGTGGGGCCACAGCCCCTTGTACGGACGGTGAATTCGGGCATAGATTGAGATCGTGCCAATACCGGCACGCACACTACAGCTCAAGTGAGGGCTGCCACACATGGCAAAGCAAGCCAAACCCGCGTCCAAGGCACCGGCGAAACCGGCGCCCGCCAAGAACGCCAAGAAGAAGTAGGCGCTCGGGCCAGACGCCGCGGGAACCGCGAGGTTCCCGCGGCACTTGCAACGCCACGCACTGCCGGGCCCACGGCCTGCCGCCGTCATTCAGGCCGGCGAGGCCGGCTTTTCCTTCTCCCCGAACCAGCGCTGCAGCTTCTCTGCCAGTTCCTCGCGCCGCAGCGGCTTGCCCATGTGATCGTCCATGTCCGCGGCCAGGCTCTTCTCCCGCGCCTCGACGAGGACATGCGCGGTGAGCGCGATGATGACCGCGCGCCGGCCGGCCGGCTCCCCGGCACGGATTGCCCGCGCCGTCTCGTAGCCGTCCATGCCCGGCATCTCGCAGTCCATGAAGATGAGGTCGTACGGCGCTCCCGCGCCACACGCCTTCGCCAGGGCCTCGCGCCCGTCGGCAGCCACGTCGGCCTGGATACCGAGGTGATCGAGCATGCCGGTCGCCACCAGCCGGTTGACCTGGTTGTCATCCACCACCAGTACGCGCAGGCCCTCGAAGCGAGCGATGTTGCACCGGTTCCCGCCCGGCTGTTCAGCGCCCTGCTGCTCCGGATCACCGGCCAGCAGGGTGTTCAATGTCTCGCGCAACATGGAACCGGACAACGGCCGGCCGACGGCGGCATCGAAGCCCCGGTTCGCCACGTCCCGCGGCGCGATGCGATGGCGCAGGCCGGTCATCAGCGCCAGCTGTGCATCCGCGTCTCCGGCAAGGTCGACCAGCCGCTCCCGGCCCGCCGCATCCGCATCCACGAGACCATGCTCGACCAGCACCAGGCGCGGGCTCGCCTGCAGCGCGGCAAAACGCGTGACAGCCTCGCCAAAGTCCGACGCGACCGCCACCTCCACGCCGGCTTCGCGCAGTTCATTGCGCATCACCAGGCGCCAGTCCGGGTCCGCGCTGACCAGCAGCACGCTGAAGGAAGAATTCCGCAATGCGTGGTACGGGGGCAAATGGCCGGGATGCTCCGCCGGCAGCAGCGGCAGCCGGAACCAGAAGGTCGATCCACGCCCCGGCTCGCTCTCGAGCAACAGCGAGCCGCCCATCAGTTCGACCAGATGGCGGCTGATCGCCAGCCCGAGCCCGGTGCCGCCGTATCTGCGCGTGGTCGACCGGTCCGCCTGCGCAAAGCTGGAAAAGAGCTTTCCCTGCACGTCCAAAGGGATACCGATGCCGGTATCGCGCACCTCGACCCGAAGGCCACCGGTCTCCGGGTCCGGTTCGACACGGATCCGCACGCCGCCGGTCTCGGTGAACTTGAACGCGTTGCCCAGCAGGTTCAGCAGCACCTGCCGCACGCGGGTCGGGTCGAGCTGCAGCGCGCGCGGCACGTCCGGCGCCACGAACGCCAGGTAGGAAAGGTTTTTCTCCTCGGCGGTCAGTGCGAAAACCGACATGCACTCGTCGAGCAGTTCCTCGAGGTTGCAGTCGATCCATTCGATCTCCATCTTGCCGGCCTGGATCTTCGAGATGTCGAGGATGTCGTTGATCACGCTGAGCAGTGCATGCCCGGAACTGCGGATCACCCTGAGGTACTGGTCCTGGTCCCGGTCGAGGTCGGTGTCGCCCATCAGCTCCGCCATCCCCAGCACGCCGTTCATGGGGGTCCGGATCTCGTGGCTCATCTTGGCGAGGAACTCGCTGGTCGCCTCGCTGTGCGCGTGCGCCTCGACCACCTCCTGCCGCGCCAGGAACTGCTTCTCCTTGAGCTGGTTGATCAGCCCGCCGAGGGCGAGTGACAGCAGGATCATCTGCAGCGCCAGGCTGAGCTTCAGCCCGTAGCGGCTGAACTCGTAGATCTCCAGTACGCCCAGTGCGCCGAGGACGGTGAGGCTGGCGAAGAAGAGGAACACGACGAAGGCCAGTACGAAGGTCCGGGCCGGACGGTGGCCCTCCTTCATGCGCACAAACCCGACGATCATGAGCAGGACGAAACTCAGCAGCCCGGTGATCACGCTGACCGGCAGCGCCAGGTGCGAATCCAGGTAGAGGTGGTTGAGGATCGCGACCACGTTCAGAACCATGAAGATGGTCAGGGCATGGAAGATCCAGTCGCGCCTGCGCCACAGGTCCAGCACGTCGAACGTGAACAGGAACATGAGGAAGGTCGCGAGGTTGACGAAGACGTTGACCGAGTAGCGCTGCCAGTTCATGGCGTCCGGCAGCATGCGGAACTGGATGCCGTCCAGGCCGGTCGCGTACCCGAGCGTCGCAAACAGGTAGAAGACATAGAAAAGGAATGCCCGTTCCCGGGTCGTGACGTAGATGAACAGGTTGTAGATGAGCAGGCCCACCACCACGCCGTAGTACAGCCCTACCAGCAGCTGCGTATCGTGAACGCTTTCCAGGAAGGGAATTTCCGCGCTCAGGAACAGGGGCAGGTTGACGGAGCTGGTCGTCTGCACCTCGAGGTAGTACAGGCGCGTCTCACCGGCCGCCAGCTGCAGCGGCACCGTGAACAGGTGGTGCTGTACCGGGCGCTCGGAGAACGGCTGCATGTCGCCGAGCGGCACGGTGTGCACGCCACCGGCTGGCAGCACCTCGTGCAGTTGCATGTGATCGATCAGTGGATAGCGCACTTCGAGGAACAGTTGCAGATCCTTCGGTTCCAGGTTCTGCAGGCGGAACCGGAACCAGTACCGGTGTGGTGAGAAACCGAAGTTCACGGCATCGCCCGGCAGGTCACGGAACGCGATGGCGTCGCCGTGGGCAATGACCTGCCGGGCATCGAGCTGCCCGGATTCGTCGACGAAGAATTCCAGGTAGGGGCCGAGGTCGACCTGGTCCGTGCCGGCATCGACGGGCAGCGGCGGCAGGGTGCCGGCGCCACTGCCCGCGCCATGCACGAACGCGGGCGCACCGAACACCAGCACACACAGCATCAACAAGAACGCGTTTCGGATGTTTTCCACCTGCCCGTCCGTACGGGTGCTGCCCTGGAAGCCCACGAAACAGTATAAGCAGTCACGTCCGCGAGACGCTTCGGCGCCGCGGGAAAATCACGCGATGCGGCGCGCGACATCGCGGGTTCTCAGGGAATGAGCACGGTGCTGCCGGTGGTGTGGCGTGCTTCCAGTTCCCGGTGTGCCTGTTGCGCTTCCTCCAGTGGATACGACTGGCCGATCCGGATGCGTACCGCCCCGCGGGTCACCACGTCGAACAACGCATCGGCCATGGCCTGCGTGGTCGCGCGGTCGGACAGGTGGGTGAA
>JBFKKR010000043.1:0-24404 GCA_041682035.1 Pseudomonadales bacterium
GTGCCACGGGGTGCCGGCCAGGAAGTCACGCCGCGAGGTGTCCGTGAACTCGTTCGGCGCGGCGCCCATGCGGACCGTGTTGCCGTGGTCATCGACATAATCGATCCCGGTGCCGTTGGGCAGGGAGACGTGCCCCGGTTGCATCATGTCGCTGACTTCCACCGCCACGCAGGCCGACGCGCGCGCCGTGCTCAGGCGGACGATGTCGCCGCTGGCGCAACCGAGCGCGTCCGCGTCCTGCGGGCTGACGCGCAGTGCGCCGTAGATGCCCTTGCGGTGCCAGGAGGCATCGCGCACGGCGGTGTTCGCGGTTTCCGTGCGGCGCTCGCCCGCGGACAGCACGAAGGGGAATTCCGCGCTGGTGGTGTCGAGCCCTTCGTTCAGCCGGGCCATTTCCGCGATCATCTCGGGAATGTGCAGGTTGATGCGGTGTCCGGGCTGCGCGATGGCCTGCCAGCACTCCGCCTCACTCCGTTCCCCGAAAACGACGCCGGACGGGTTGTCGAGCATGGCCCGGAACAGCCGGTTCGCGGCGACGGGGAAGGGTCCGCCGAAGCCGGCCCGTTTCGCCTCCGCCGGGTAGGCGCGCACGTACATCAGGCACATGCCCCAGACCACCGCGGCGGTTTCCATGCCGGCGGGCAGCGTTGCACCGAGGGTGCGGTAGAGCAGTACGCCGACCACCTTCATCAACCGCGGTTTCAGGGCCACCGCGGCCAGGAAGGCGGCCGTGAAGGGGTACAGGCCGAGCCTGGCCGCCGCGCGCAGCGGCCGGTAGTCGCGCCCGGAAAGTTCTCCCATCGCCTCCAACAGGCGGGCGTGGATCTCCGCCTCGCTGCGCGTGCCGGCCAGCGGTTCGAACAGCGGTTGCCGCAGGTGGAATGCATTGCGCGGGAACTCCAGGTTGAAGAAGGTCGCCTCGGCCTTCTCGAACTGGCTGGATGCCGGCAGCACGTAGTCCGCCTGCCGCGCGGTCTCGGTCATGGCGACATCGATCACCACCGAGAACTCCAGTGCGCGCATCGCCTCGCGCATGCGCTGCGAGTCCGCCAGCGAGTGCACCGGGTTGCCGCTCTCGACGATCATCGCCCGGTAACGGTTCGGGTGGTCGGTGAGGATCTCCTCGGGAATCACGTTGCAGGGGATCAGCCCGATGATGATCCTGGCACCGGCGACCGGGCTGACGCGGGCTTTCCGCGGCCCTTGCTGCTTCGTCGTCTCCCCCTTGCTGGCCTGGGACAGCGCCACGAAGGGCACGAACGGGTTGGCGGTGCCGGGGCGGCCATAGTGGCCGGTGGTGAGCCACAGCAGGCGCTGCAGGTAACTGCCCAGCGTGGAGTGCACGGACATCTGCAGGCCGAGGTCCTCCATCACCGAGACGGACGCGGCGCTGCCGATGCGCCGCGCCACGTCGCGCAGCAGCGACTCGTCCACGCCGCACTGCCGGGCGTATTCCGCGACCGGTACGGCGCGCAGCGCCGGCTCGACGTCCTCGAACCCGCGCGCGTGCGCCGCCATCCAGTCGCGGTTCACGAGATTCTCCTGGGCCAGGATGCCGGCGAGCGCAGCCAGGCACCATGCGTCCGTGCCGGGCCTGATCTGCAGGTGATAATCCGCCATCGCGGCGGTCTCGCTGCGGCGCGGGTCGATGACCACCATGCAGCGCGCCGGATCCCTGGCGATTTCCCGCAGCACGGCGCGCGCACGCGGGAAGCCGTGCGACTGCCAGGGATTCTTGCCGACGAACACCGCGACCTCGGCGTGTTCGAAGTCGGGGTGTGTGCCGACGCCCAGCAATTTTCCGCCGACCCAGAACTCGCCGGTTTTCTCCTGCGCGAGCGCGTTGGACCGGTACTTCACGCCGAGCGCCTTGAGCAGGGAGTCGCCGTAGGCGCCGCAGAGGTGGTTGCCCTGGCCTCCGCCGCCGTAGTACAGGATCTTGTCGCCGCCGTGCAGGTCCCGCACGTTGCGCAACCGCTGCGCGACCTCGCGGATGGCGGTGTCCCAGTCCACCGCCTCGTACGTGCCGTTGGCGCGGCGCCGCATCGGGCTGCGCAGGCGGTCCGCGCCGTTCTGGTAGTAATCCAGCCGCTGAACCTTTTCGCAGACATAGCCCTGCGAGACCGGATGCGCCTTGTCGCCGATGATCTTCGTGATGCGACGCTGCCCACCGGCGGTCTCCGTCTGCACCTTGATGCCGCAGTTGATGGAGCAGAGGATGCAGGCGGTGCTTTGCATGGGTTCGGTCATGTCCGGTTCACTCGCGGCCGGTGGCCACCGAAGACGGTAACCCGGATGATATCGGAGTATGCTCGACCCCGGAATGCGCCGGCCAACGCGGCCGTGCAGTCGCCGCAACCGTCCCTGATATGGCAGTCACGGAAGATGCAGCTTTATTTCTGGAGAAATCTCGGCCCCGGTTTCGTCATCGCCGCCACCGGGCTGGGCGCCGGTGACCTGATCGCCGCCACGGTCGCCGGGGTGCAGTTCCATACCGCGTTGCTCTGGGCCGTGCTGCTCGGGGCGCTGCTGAAAGGCGCCCTGAATGAGGGCCTGGCGCGCTGGCAGCTGGCCACCGGCACCACGCTGCTGGAGGGATGGATTCATCGGCTGCCGGCGTGGGTACGCTACTATTTCGGCGCCTACCTGCTGCTGTGGTCCTTCCTGGTCGCCGCCGCCCTGATGGGCGCCTGCGGGCTGGCCGCCCACGCCCTGTTCCCGGGCCTGTCGGTGCGGCAGTGGGCACTCCTGCATTCGCTGACCGCGGCCCTGCTGGTTCTTTACGGCCGTTACGCTGCGCTCGAACTGCTCATGAAGGTGTTCATCGGCCTGATGTTCGTGACGGTGCTGGCGGCAACCGCACGGCTCCCGCTGGACTGGCCGGTCGTGCTGGCCGGGTTCGTCCCGACAGTGCCCGCGGATTCGCTGAAACTGTTGCTGGGTGTCATCGGTGGCGTCGGCGGCAGCGTGACCCTGCTCTGCTACGGCTACTGGATGCGCGAAAAAGGTTGGCGACGGGTCGAACAGCTGCACACCATGCGGGTCGATCTGTGGCTGGCCTACCTCGTCACGGCGCTGTTCGGCATCTGCATTGTCATCCTCGCGGCTCATTCGCGGCCGGAGGCGTTGCAGGGCACCGCTATCCTGATCGCGCTCGCGGACCAACTGGAACAACTGCTCGGGCCGGCCTACGCGCTGCTGTTCCTGGTCGGGTTCTGGGGCGCCGTGTTCAGTTCGATGCTGGGTGTCTGGCACGGCGTGCCGTACCTGTTCGCCGACTTCCTGCTGCAGACATCGCGTGCGGGCACCGCGCCCGGCGCCGCCGGGGCAGAAGTCAGCCTGACCGGGACAACCGGCTATCGCTGCTTCCTCTTCTTCCTCGCCCTCCCGCCGTTCGTGATGCTCTACCTGGAAAAGCCGATCTGGCTGGTGGTCACCTACGCAGTGGCCGGCGCTTTCTTCATGCCGTTCCTGGCGGCCACGCTGCTCTACATGAACAACCGGGCGGTGTGGCTGGGGCCGCAGCGCAACGGGCTGCCCGCAAACCTGCTGCTGCTGGCCTCGCTGGGCCTCTTCGCTGTGCTGCTGGCGCAGAAACTGGCGACCTGACCGGCCGCTCAGAAAGAGAAGGAGTAGAGCAGGTCGACGGCGGTCTGCAGGCCGCTGCTCGCTTCCAGGAAAAGCTTCGGCAGCACCCGGTAACGGAGCGTGAGCGAATTGGCCGCCTCGGCCCCGGATACGCCGTACCGGATGAACAGCCGCGGCGACAGGTAGCCACTGGCGAACACGCCGGCATTGCCGTCCACGTCGCTGGTGCCCACCTCGAACTGCTGTATGCCCAGGCGCTCGGCGAGTTTCGTGCCCTGTTCCTCGCCGGTGCGCAGGCTGTAGGAGAGCAGGGCGGCGGACAGCATCTGGCTGTCCTGGGCGCTGCCGCCGCCAAGCGGCTTGCCGAGAATCAGCCAGGAGAGAATCTCCTCCTCCGGCATGGATGGCTCGGAAAACAGCCGTACTTCCGGCGCCGAAGCCAGCCCCTTCACCCGCACACCCGCCACCATCTGGTCCAGCGGGCGGATCGCCTCGACATCCAGCGACGGATCGAACAGGTCGCCCCGGAAGCGCAGCTTGCCCCGTCGCAGCACGAGGCGCTGGCCGTAGGCGCGGTAGCGTCCTTCGCGGATCTCGATGGTCCCCCGGCCGCGTGGTCGCGGCTTGTGCAGGTCGGTGATCTGCAGGCTGCCGCCGAGCCAGCCGTCGATGCCGTGGCCGGAAAACGACAGGCGGTCACCGAGATCCAGGCTGAGCGCAGTGCGGACCGTGGCGAACGGCAGCGGCCTGGCAGCCGGTTTCGGTGGCGGGGCGGGCACCAGGATGACGTCATCGGCCAGCCAGACCGCGTCGGCGCCCTGCCGCGGCAGCCGGATGCGCCCCTCGCGAATGCGCGCCTCCCCCTTCGCGTCGAGCAGTTCCGGAGTCACCTGCGCCACCAGGCTGGCATCGAGCACCAGGGCCGTTTGCCCGCCCACCTGGACCTGCAGTTCATTGCCTTCCACGCGCAGGTTGAGTTCCCGGCCGGAGCCGGCCCAGCGGGCATCGCCGTCGAAGCGGGCGGCCCCGGCAAGGGACTTCGCGCTGTCGCCGCTGCTTTCCTCGCGCGTGTTGAAACGGCCACGGAACACGAGCTGCTCACCCGCCAGGTCTGCATCCATGTGCAGGTCGTGCAGTTCCAGCGGCAGCGCGGCGCCACGTGCGTGCGTATCGGAAACCCGGATCGACCCGTTGAGCACAGGCAGCGAACGTGAGCCGCCGATGTCGATGTCCGCATCCAGCTGTCCGGCGAGTGCATCCACGCCGGGAAACAGCGGACGCAGCGGCGCGAACTGCAGTCCCTCGATTCGCAGGTTGCCGGCCAGTGCCTCGTCGCTGCGGGCCAGCTGCAACTGTGCGTTCACCTGCCCCAGCGCGGCGGACTGCAACCGCAGGCGGGTGCGGGTTGCTTCCGCATCGACCGTGCCCTGGAACACGACCTGTTCAAACGGATGCTTCATCGCCGGCAGGTCGGCGGTACCGGCCAGCGCGATGTAACCGGTTTCTCCGTGCAGCGTCAGTTGCACCGTTGGTACGCTGCTGCTCCAGCTTACATCGCCCTCTCCCGCCAGTTCGGCATGGATCGACAGCCCGGCTGGAAGGTGTTCCCGCCACAGGGATTCGCCGATGTCCTGCATCCGCAGGCGGGTCACGTCGCCGGCCGCGAACATTCGGCTCTCGGCGAGCACGCACAGCGTTGCCACGCCGGACAGGCACGTGTCATCACGGATCAGCAGCGAACCTGCCGCCGGACTCCACCGCAGCGCGGCCGGGGCGGCGAGGCGCCAGGCGCCGGCCAGTGGTGCCTGCAGGGCGCCCTCCCCGATGAGGATGTCGGTGTCCTGCCCGTCTCTTGAAACGGTCGTGGCCAGTCGCAACAGGCTCTCCGGGCCGTCGGCGTCGAGCGCGATCCGCAATTGCGCGAGGTCGCCGTCCACCCGCAGGGCCGCATTTTCCAGCGGCAGTTGTTCCGGCAGTCCGGCAAGGCGGGAACCCGTCGCCCGCATTTCCAGAGTGGGCCGCGCACCGAGGCTGACGATCCCGGTCGCCTGCAGGCTGCCCGCACCGTAGGCCTGCCAGCCCGGCTCGCGGAAGTCGGCGCTGAAGGAGAGCCCGGGGCTGGTCGGTTCCCCCACCAGCCGGAAGCTCGACCGCGCCGCACCACGCGCGTCCGCGTGGAGTGCGGCGAGACGTGTGATCTCGACCTGCCCGTCGATCCCGATGCGCGGAAATACTGCCCCCTGCGCTGTGAACCGGGCCGGCCCGACCGCGCCGCCGGCCTGCTCGAGGACGACGTGGACACCGTCCGCGCCGGCCTGCGCGTCCACCGTGGCGCCCAGGGTGAACACCTCGCCACGCGCCTCTCCCTCGATACGCGCCATCTCCAGCCTTGTCCGTGTCTCGCCGCCGCGCAGCTGCACCTGCAGCGGGGAGCGCGCCCGTAACTGGCCGTCCAGGCCGGTGACCCAGTCCGACAGGCGGTCGCTGCGGACGTGCAGGTTGCCGGTGATTTGCGTTTCCTCTCCCGCCGGCTGCACCGATCCCTGCCAGCGCAGTGCATGCGCACCGTCGGCGGCAAGGTACGAGAACGCCAGTTCCGGCAGCGCGCCACCCGCCCAGCGGCCTTTGGCGGTGAGCTCGCCCGCGGGAACCCTGGGTGCGTCCGGAACCTGCAGCCTGAGCAGGCGGCCGCCCGCCTCGAACTGCAGGTCGCTGACCTTCCCTGCCACGGTTGCCTGCAGCTCGCGCAGCGTGGCACTGATGTCCCCGCTGCTGAACGTCCACGCCGGGACGTTCAAGGCACCTTCCAGTGCCAGTTCCTCGGCCAGCAGGTCCAGAGTGGCCGAGGCGCGCACGGGCAGGCTGCCGCCGAGGTCCGCTTCGCAGGCCAGTGCATCGAGCGGGCCTTTAGTGGTCAGTAAGAGTTGCAGGCGCTCGTCCGGTAACCAGTCCCGCAGCGCTGCCGGTGTGTCCGACTGCATCTCCAGTTTCGACTGCAGGGACCAGGTGGCGGTGGTCCGTAACGTGATCTCCCCGGTGACCTGCCGGCCGGGCAGGGCAATCGACAGGCTTTTCAGGGCGACCCGCCGCCCCCGCGCCACGGCCCGGAACCGCACCGCGTCGACGTGATGTACGCCGGCGTCCGGCGCATTGCCGACCTGCCATTGCAGGTCCTGCACCGATACCGCGTGGAACTCGACCCGGATCGGCCAGAGGAAGGCGGGCAGTTGCAGCGGGCCGGCGCCTGCGTCGTCCCCGGTGGCGGAGCGCCCGCGGATCTGCGTCGCCGCAACCTCGGTCAGGCACAGCGTCGCGCGCCACAGGCACTGCGGATCGCCCTGCAGTGACAGGGTGCCGATTTCGGCCCGGTTGTCCCGGTCCTGCCAGGACAGGCGCTCGAATGTGAGCCGTGAAGCCAGCGTGCCGCGCACCTCGCCCACCTGCAGCGCCGGGACGCGCGCCAGCACCTGCTCGAGCAGCCAGCGGGCACCGGGCTCGGTGAAAGCGAGGGTGTAGACCGCGAGCAGCGTGATCGCCAGCAGCGAGAGCAGGGTGCCCACGCCGGACAGGATCACGCGGGAAAGCATTTTCACAGGTCCGGGCCCAGCGAGAAGTGAAAGCGGAACCCGATGTCCGCATCGTCGAAGCCGACCGCCAGGTCCAGGCGCACCGGGCCGACCGGGGAGAGCCAGCGCACGCCGCCGCCGACACCGACCTGGTAGGGATCGCTGGGGGAATCGAACGCGCCGCCACCGTCCACGAACACTGCGCCGCGCCACTCCGGTCCCACCGGCCAGTCCAGTTCGAAGCTGCCGACCAGCAGGTTGCGTCCGCCGATGACCTCGCCGGAGGTATCCTCCGGCCCGAGCGATTCGAACGCGAAACCGCGGATGCTGCGGTCACCCCCGGCAAAGAAACGCAGCGAGGTGGGGACGTCCTCGAAGCGGTTGCTGACCAGCGTGCCGGCGTCCAGCCGCAGGTGCAGGCGCGTGTCGGCGTACAGCGTGCGCAGCCAGCGCAGGCCGAGCTGTGCGCGCAGCAGCGAGATGTCGGAGACAACACGCTCGTCGGCGCCCTGCAGTTCCAGGAAGACGCGGTCCCCCCAGGTCGCCATTGCGCCGCCCTGGCGCCGCGTTCGCGACCACGAGGTGCCCGGCAGGAGCAGCGTGGTGGTGCCGGCATCGTTGCCGGTGTCGAACCGCTCCTCGGCAAGGCGCAGGAAGTAGGTGGTCTCCCAGTTCCACGGACCGAGCCTGCGATGCTGGATGCCGGTGCGCAACCGCTCGCTGCTGTGGTCGTCGATGTCCTCGTCCAGCCAGTTCAGGTTGAACTCCAGCGCCCGGGTCAGGGGCGGCTGCAGCGGGATGGTGTAGGCGCTGTCGAACTGGCTGCGGACCGAGGAGACGTCGAGGCTGCTGCGGAACGCGTGACCGCTGCGGGTCAGCCACGGCTTCTCCCAGCCGAAACGCACGCGCGGCCCCGTGTCGGTGGCGATGCCGGGACCGATGCTGATTTCGTTGCGCGGCCGGGACTGCACCTGCACGGTGACGTCGACCAGTCGCGTCTGCCCGTCGGGCTGCGCCTGCACCTCCACGTTGGAGAAGAAGCGCGTGTCCAGCAACAGCCGCTCGAGCCGCCGCACCGATTCCGCACGGTAGTCGTCCCCGGGCTGCCAGGGCAGGTATCCCTGCAGCAGCGGATGGGAAAGTTCGCCGCCCTCGAAGCGGGTCTCCCCGAAGCGGTAGCGTGGTCCGCTGTGAATGCGGATATCGAGATCGGCCTTCTTCTCCGCGAGGTGAACACGCGCCTCCTGCACCTGCACCTCGGGTTCGAAGTAACCGTGCTGGCGCAGCACCTCGGCAACGCCTCGCTTGGATTCCTGCCACTTGCCGTGGTGGAAGATGTCGCCGGATTCCAGCCGCAACCGTGCGCGCATGATCTTGTACGTGCCGTCATCGGCCGCGTCGCCGGCGACCACGAACGTCACGTGGTGCACCCGCACGGGCTTGCCCGGTTGCACCGTGATCACGATGCGGCCGCCATTGCGGCCCGCCTCGACGCGCTCCACCCGCACCTTCGCATGGTAATAACCGAGCGCCTGCAGGGCGAGCGCCGCATCGTTCTTCGCGCGCAGCATGAATGCCCGCATCGCCGCATCCGTCTGGGCAGCCGGTTCGCCGATCCAGGCGCGGATGTTTTTTTCCTGGGCCTGGGTCGCGCCCTCCACGTCGATCGACACCGCCGCCCGTGCCGGGCCAGGCCCGCACGACAGCGCCAGCAACGTGGCGCAGGCGATACCACGCAACCAGGCCATGCATGGATTGCTCACGGTGTGCGCCATGCCTTCAGTGAAGTTGCGGATGAATCAGGATACATTCCCGTTATCGACAGCTGGAGTGCCTGGAATTCATGTTGGAGCGTATTATGAAGACAAATGGCCTGAGCCGATGGTGTTTTTCACTGCTGGCCGCTGTTTTTTCGCCCGTCATGTGGGCAGATCCGGGCGGCAGTGAGTCGCTGCGGCAGTTGCTCGACGCGCAGTCCACGGGCGCCATGACCGGCGTGGCGCTGCATCGTCCTGCGCTGCTGCAGCAATTCTATGCCGGGCGTGACTTCCGCCTGCTGTGGGCGGATGGCGGGGAACTGTCGGGCCGGGAGCCGGAACTGGTGCAGGCGATCCGGGACGGCGCCGGCCACGGTCTCAATCCCGCGAATTACCACGCTGAATCACTTGCGGCCCTCGCCGGGCCGGCGGACGTCGCCCCCCAAGGGGTCGCACTGCGTGACCTGCTCGCCACCGATGCCCTGCTGCAGCAGGTTGTGCACCGCTCCACCGGGGTGGTTTCACCGCGTCAGCTCGACACGGAATGGGAACTGCTGGCACCGGAGGTCGATGCGATGCAATGGCTTGCCGGGCTGTTGCGGTCCGGGCAGGGCGTTGGCACGGCGCTGGATGCACTCTGGCCGTCAGCGGCGGAATACCATGCGCTGGTACAGGAGCGGGCCCGCATCCTGCAAGGGGGTGACCAGGTCACCACGCCGGTCGCGGACGGGCCCATCATCCGTCCGGGGCAGGCCGGGCCCCGCGTGGCCCAGCTGCGGCAGCGCCTGCTAGGTCCCCTCGACACCGCTGAGATCTACGATGCCGACCTGCGGCAGGCCGTGCAGGCTTTCCAGCGGGCCTCGGGCCTGGAACCGGATGGACTGGTGGGGGAATCCACGCTGCAGGCGCTGAACGCGCGGCAGGTGGACTGGCTGGACCGCATCGACGCCAACCTGGAGCGCTGGCGCTGGCTGCCGCGCACGCACCCGGAGACCCGTATCCGCGTCAACATCGCGTCCTACACGCTGCGGGCCTTCGATGCCGGGGAGCCCACCCTGCAGATGCGCATCATCGCCGGTCGCCCGGCGCGCCGCTCCCCGGTTTTCTCCGAGGTGCTGCGCTACATGGTCTTCAATCCCTACTGGAACGTGCCGACCCGGATCGCCGTGCAGGACAAGCTGGACATCCTGCGTCAGGATCCGTGGTCCATGGAAGCGCTTGGTTACGAGGTCAACGTGGCTCCGGGCTCCCCGTTCCAGCCGCTGCATGCCGTCGACTGGTCGCAGGTGACCCGCGCGAATTACCGCTACCTGCTGCGCCAGCGCCCGGGGCCGAAAAACGCACTCGGGCAGGTCAAGTTCATGTTGCCCAACCGGCACGCGATCTACCTGCACGACACGCCGAACCGGGAACTTTTCGCCAAGGAGGAGCGTGCGTTCAGTTCCGGCTGTATCCGGCTATCCGAGCCGCTGAAGCTGGCCGAGTGGCTGTTGCGTCGGGAAGGGCGGGACGCGCTGTTGCCGCAGCCGGGTACGGTGCTGGGGCAGGGTGAGCCGAGGACCATCCACCTGAAGACGCCGGTGCCCACCTACATCGTGTATTTCACGGCGTTCACCGGCGAGGACGGCCAGGTCATCTACCGGCGCGACATCTACCAGCGCGATGCGCCACTGGTGGCTGCGCTGAGGGGCTGATCGATGGAACTGCGGTGGAGCCCGCTGCTGCTCGCGTGCTTCGTGGTTCCCGCCGCGTTCGCGTGGGACAGCCAGCGCCTGCCTGCCCGCCTGCTGGTCCAGGGCCTGCAGGTGCCGCACGCGGTGTTTGCCATCTACCCGTTGCCGGGTGATGAGATTCGCCTGCGCTGGCAGGATGGCAGCCCGGGCCGTGTACGCTACCTGGGGAGCGAACGCGCAACCGGAAACGAGCCGGTGCGCGCGCCACGCAGCCCCGGACTGACCCGGATGGAGATTGTCCACGAGCCGAGCGGGCAGGTGGCGCGCATCAACGTCTTCACCGTGGTGCCCCACGGGGCGCGCGGGAAGGACGGCATGCTCAACGGATACCGCATGGGGCACTACCCGGAGAAGCCGCTGCGCGGACAGGAGATCTACCTGCCGCCCCGCGGCTTTGTCGAAGTGACTGAGAAAAACGCACAGACACGGGTATCACCAAACTTCAGGGTCGGTCAGTTCGTTTCCAAGCAGCAGGGCGGTTACCCGAAGTACGTCGTGCTGCAACCGGAACTGCTGCTGAAACTGGAGACCATCCTCGCGCAACTGAATCGCCAGGGCCGCGCCACGCAGGAACTGGTGATCATGAGCGGCTACCGGACGCCCTACTACAACCGTTCCATCGGCAACGTGCCCTACAGCCGCCACGTGTGGGGGGGCGCCGCGGATATCTATATCGACCAGGCGCCGAGGGACGGGCGCATGGACGACCTGGACGGCAACGGCCGCATCGACATCGGCGATGCGCGCTGGTTCGCGGATTTCGTGGACCGCCTCTCCGACCGTGGCCTGTTCGGAAAAAATATCGGCGGGTTGGGGGTGTACGGCGCCAATGCGGCGCACGGGCCCTTCATTCACGTGGACGTGCGGGGCCAGCGGGCACGCTGGTAGGCCGGATCAGGCCGTGTCGGCCGCCCCGGCTTCCTCTTCCTGCTCGGGCGTGAGCCACTGCAGCAGTTCCGTAATCTCGCCGGATTCGTCTTCGTCTGCTCGCCGTAGCCAGTCGATTAGAAACGCGCGCAGGCCGGCGTCCATGCCCGCGCAGTCGACTTTCTGCTCCTGCATCGTGACGAGCGCCCGTACGAGCACGGGCAGGGTGTCTTCGGAGGTGCCGTCCTGCGTGATCCTGCGCAGCAGTTCCAGCGCCTGGAACCAGGTGGTGCTGGCGGCGTGCGGTTCCTCCATCGCCTCCGCCAGGGCCTCGAGTGCTGCACCGGGTTGCCCGGCGCGCAGCTGCAGGCGCGCGATAGCGATGCCGGCGCTGGCGATCCGCAGCGCGTCATGCAGTTCGGTGCCGATGCGGTGGGTCTGCTCGAGGTGCTCCAGCGCCACCCGGAAATCCGGCGACGCGCCGGACAGGGCCAGCTGGGCGAGCCGTTCGTGGACCCGCGCGATGCCGGCGCGGTCGTTGAACGGGGTGCGCAGGCTGATGCTGCGCCGGAGCATGGATTCCGCGCGCTGGCGGTTGCCGTCCGGGTCCCGGGTGGCGAGCAGGTCGCCCTCCAGGTGGCAGACCCGCGCCAGCAGCTTGCACGCGTCCTCCTCCTGCAGCGGTTCGAGCAGGCTCACCGCCTGTTCCAGCCAGGCGAGTACCGCGTCCGGATCCGCCGGGCTGGCGCCGCGCTGGCAGGCAGCCTGGTAGTACAGCGCCTCGGCCACGAAGAACGGCGCTTCCTGTTGCGTGGCGAACGCCTGCAGGCGCCGGGCAGTGGCTGCAGCGCGCGTGAACTCCGATGCATCGAACAGGGCCCGCACGGTGGCCGCCGCCAGCGTCATGCGCAGGGTGGCCTGGCGAATACGGGCTTCGATCGCATCGAAGCGATCCGCACATTCCACTGCGGGCATCCGTCGGTCTTCCTCCATGTGCGCCTGCTCAGACAGGATCAGAATCTCCTCGGCCTCCAGTTGCAGGGCCAGGTCGCTGTCCAGCCGGTTGAGCTCCTCGAGGTGACCGCGCGCGATGGCGAGTTGCTCACGCGCCTCCGCGAACTGGAACTTGCGCCGGTTGAAGCGCGCGAACTGCAGGCAGGCCTCGACGTGGTCGAGTCCGCGCCGCTTGCCGGCATAGCGCAGCAGCAGCGGGCGCAGGCGCAGCCACTCGACTTCCTGGGCATCCTGCAGCTTCAGCGTGTCTGCCAGCCGCTCGCAGTACTCGCGCGTCAGCGACGGGCAGTCATCGGGGTCGCCGTCCAGCCCGAACAGCCGCTGCGCGTCGGTGAACGTGCCGGGCGTGGTGAACTCGAAATCGCCCTCGCCGCCGGGCGATTCGTGGATCAGCGCCGTCTCGCGCTCGAAGGACTTCAGCAGCAGCAGGCACTGGATGCGGTCCATGCCGGCGGCCTCGGCGATGATGCGGGCATTGAACTGGCTGCCCAGGCAGGCGGCCATGCCGATCACCGTGTGCAGGCTGGCCTGGGCATCGGTCTTGGCGCGGATCAGCGCCTGCTTTCCGGGCGGACTGGGGATGCGTTCCGGCGACTGGTAGTGTGGGCCGAGCTCCCACTTGCGGCTGGCGTCCTCGTCCGCCTTGCCGGTGGCCTCGACCCGCTGCAGCACCTCGGAATCCTTCCAGTATTTCACCTCGATGCGCGCCTGCTGGATGATGTTCCCCTCGCCGGATCCGCCACCGGCGCCGTTGCTTCCCGCCGCCTGGTGCCAGCGCCGCGCCGAGACCAGGATCTGCGCCGAGTCCGGCAGGATGCGTTCGACCTCAATGAGGAAGTCGCGCAGGATGTTGCCGCGGGCCTCGGTGGATAGTGACGACCAGGCCTGGTCGATGCCGTCCAGCACCGTCACGTTGGGCAGGTCCACGGAGCCGTTGGCGAGCATCACGACCATGAACACGCGGCTCTCGCGCTGGGCAGCGGCCAGCGCGAACTGCAGGAACTGGCGCGAGCCGCTGTCCAGCCACTGGGCGTTGTCGATCACCAGCAGGACCGGCGTCACGGTGCCGCCGAGCCGGTCGCCGCTCTTGAAAAACATGCCGTAGAGCCAGGCGTGCACGGTGCCGGGACGCTGCAGGTGCAGCGAGCCGGACTGGTCGCCGAGCCAGGTGTTGATCGGGTCCAGCACGCGGCTGACGCCTTCGTCCACGAGATTCTCGTTGGCCGGGTCCTGCGCCGCGGAATCGCCGTGCAGGTCGATCTCCAGCGCCTCGAAGATGGCCTGGTATGGCGTGGCGCTGTCCTCCTTCGAGCAGCTGGCCAGGTAGCGCGAGGCGTGGTGCGGCCAGCGCTCGTAGAACGACTCCCCGACATGCGACTTGCCGCGCCCGGCGCCGGCCGTGATGCAGACCATGGCAGAGACGCCGGCGGCGCGGACCTGCTCCAGTTCGTCGATGACCTGCTGCTGGCCCGGCAGCCGGAAGTCGTCACTGAGGCGGGCGGCGGCCTTCCGGCGGGGCAGCACGCGTGCGCTGAACCGGCGGCTGTAGATCCAGGACTGCACCAGCACGATGCCCCAGGCGAAGCCGGCGATGATGAACAGGTCATTGGGGGAGTGGGACAGCGCCGCCATGCCGGCCAGCCCCGCCAGTGTCAGCGCGAACAGCGTGTAGCTTGGCGGGATCTCCTGCACGTGCCGGTCCAGGCACAGCCAGGTGAATCGCGCGATGCCGGTGCCCGCGGCCAGGATCGCCGCCAGCAACGGGTAGGCGGCCTCGCGGTAGTAGGCCAGCGCCGGCGTGATCATGAATGCCGACGAACCGAGCGCGGCCGCCACCACGATGGCGTTGATGCGCGGGTCCAGCCGCTCGACCAGCTTGATGCGCGGATTCTGCAGTACGCGCACGGGCAGGGCTGGGCCCGCGAACAGCAGCACGCCGACCAGCACCACCCACCAGAACGAGAGGATGGCAAGGTTCTCCGGCAGCGGCAGCAGCGTCGCCAGCGTCGGCAGCAGGCCCCACGGGATCATGCGTCCGAGCAGGAACGCCAGCAGCGTCACGACCTGGAAGCGGATGACCGCTCCGGCGCTGGAGGCGCCGGCCACGCCGCGCACCGAGAACGAGGTCGCTGCCGCGTAGGCCTGGGCGAACAGCGCCAGGAACAGGTGCAGCAACAGGATCGGCTCCATCTGGTCGCGCCGGTCGCGGCTGAATCCGTACAGGCTGCTGTGCTGCACCGGCTCTTCGGCGCCGGCGACGTAGAGATCCCCGTCCACCACGTAGAAGCGGTCATCGGGCTCGGACGGCTTGCGGACCACGGTGACCACCAGCAATGCGCCGGTGTCCAGCGCCGCCACCGCGCGGCGGGCCAGGTCGGGCGGGAACACGGGCTGCTGCAGGTCGGGCAACGGCTCCTCCTCGCCGACCAGCCGCAGGAGGTTCTCCTTGGAATACAGGAAGAAATCGGAGCGGGTCTGCAGGACGTAGAAGACCTCGTTTTCGAGCGCCGGATCGTAGGGCACGCTGTGGATCACGGTGTCCAGCTGGTGGTACTGGAGCATGTTGGTCTCCTGCACCGTCGCCATCAGTTCGGCGGCCCAGGTGGCCGCCATCACGGACGGGTCGTCGACCAGTTCGAAACTGCCGGTGGCGCGCGCGCTCTGGAACAGCGAGGCGCCGAAGAAGCGGGCCAGCGGGAACACGCCGTAGAGCGTGTCGTGGTGCACCTCGCGTTGCGCGGCGACGTCGCGGCGCGCCTGCTGGATGCGGGTTTTCAGCGCGTGCGCCCTGGCGGGTGCAAGCGTGGTGTCCGCCTGCAGCGCCATTTTCGCCCGCTCCAGGTACTGGGCGGCCTTGTCGAACGCCTCGACGTTGCCGCGCTCGGACACGCCGAACCAGAAGTAGGTGTCGGCGGTGTCGATCAGCAGTTCGATCTCGGCGACGTCCGCGTGAACGCTGCCGGGAGCCATGTGCAGGCCCGCCAGCCAGAATATCGCCAACAGGCGGTGGAAGCAGGCGCAAGTTCTTCGCATGTACTAAAAATAGGTGCAACGGGGCGACCTGACGAGCAGAATGATGCCGTTCAGGAATTCTCTTCACTTGTTCTGGATTTGCACCTGTGTTTCCTTGAACATCCCGGCAGCAGTAACTTTCCGAGGTAGACGACGTGAAACTGGCAATACTTTCCTGCGGCCCGAAATCCTACAGCACGCGCCGTTTCCGCGAGGCCTGCGAGCAGCGCGGTTACGACGTCAAGGTGCTGAACACGCTCAAGTTCGCCATCGACCTGGAGCGCGGCTCGCCGGACCTGTTCTTCCGGCAGAAGCAGCTCAGCCAGTACGACGCGGTGCTCCCGCGCATCGGTGCGTCCATCACCTATTACGGCACGGCCGTGGTGCGGCAGTTCCAGCAGATGGGCGTGTACTGCGCCAACCCCGCGCACGGCATCCAGAACTCGCGCGACAAGCTGCGCAGCCTGCAGTTGCTCAGCCGCCACCACATCGGGATTCCCAAGACCAACTTCGTGCGCGACAAGTCCGACGTGCTGCCGGCCATCGAGCGGGTCGGCGGGGCGCCCGTCATCATCAAGCTGATCGAGGGCACGCAGGGCATCGGCGTGCTGCTGGCCGAGAGCGTCAAGTCTGCCGAGGCCATCATCGAACTGCTGCAGAGCCAGAAGCAGAACGTGCTGGTGCAGAAGTTCGTGGCCGAGAGCAAGGGCAAGGACATCCGCGCCATCGTGGTCGGCGACCGGGTCGTGGCCGCCATGCGGCGGGTGGCGCAGGGCCAGGAGTTCCGCAGCAACGTGCACCGCGGCGGGATCGCCGAGCCGGTGGACCTGGACGAAACCTACCGCGAGACCGCGGTGCGTGCCGCGCAGATCATGGGCCTGAACGTCGCCGGCGTGGACATGCTGGAGGGCAAGGATGGCCCGCAGATCATGGAGGTGAACTCCTCGCCGGGCCTGGAGGGCATCGAGACCGCCACCCAGCTCGATGTCGCCGGCGCCATCGTCGAGTACATCGCCGCGCAGGTGGATTTCCCGGAGATCGACGTGCGCCAGCGTCTCACCGTCAGCAAGGGCTACGGTGTCAGCGAGATCTACGTGCCGGAGGGCTCTGAGATGATCGGGAAGACCATCCGGGAGACCTTCCCGTCCGAAAAGGACATCAACGTGCTCACGCTGTACCGCGGCAACAAGATCATTCCCAACCCGCGCTACGAGCGCACGCTGGAGCCCGAGGACAAGCTGCTCTGCTTCGGCAAGCTGGAGTCGATGCGGGCGATGGTGCCGGCGAAGGCCCGCAGGAAGCGCAAGCCCAAGGTCCAGCAGCTGTCCAGCGAGGTCTCGCACCCGGTGGAGCAGCCAGACGACTAGGCGGGGGCGGAATTCCCGGGCCGGGCTGTATTTTATTTGAGCACTGATATAATCGCGCCCCCGGCGTGAACCCCCGAGCCCCGATGTCCGCGATTCCCGTTGCCGTCCCCGCCGCCCCTGCGGCGCTGTACGACTACCCGAAATACTGGGCCGAATGCTTCGGCCCGGCGCCCTTCCTGCCCACCACCCGGGCGGAGATGGACGCGCTCGGCTGGGATTCCTGCGACATCGTCATCGTCACCGGGGATGCCTACGTCGACCATCCCTCCTTCGGCATGGCCATCATCGGCCGGTTGCTGGAGCAGCAGGGCTTCCGGGTCGGCATCATCGACCAGCCGGCCTGGGAATCGAAGGACGCCTTCGAGTCGCTGGGCCGGCCGAACCTGTTCTTCGGCGTCGCCGCCGGCAACATGGACTCGATGATCAACCGCTACACGGCGGACCGCAAACCCCGCTCCGATGACGCCTACACCCCCGGCGGCATCGGTGGCCGCCGGCCGGACCGTTGCTCACTGGTCTACGCGCAGCGCTGCAAGGAGGCCTGGCCGGACGTGCCGGTGATCCTCGGCGGCATCGAGGCCTCGCTGCGCCGCATCGCCCATTACGACTACTGGCAGGACAAGGTGCGCCGCTCCATCCTCGTCGACGCCACCGCCGACCTGCTGCTGTACGGCAACGCCGAACGGGCGGTGGTGGAGGTGGCGCACCGGCTGGCCAGGGGCGAACCGATCGACGCGATCACCGATGTGCGTGGCACCGCCTTCCTGCGCCAGGACACGCCGGCGGGCTGGATGGAGATCGATTCGACGCGCATCGACCGGCCGGGGCGCATCGACGCCATCGTGAACCCGTATATCAACCCGCGCGAAATGGACGACTGCGAGCGCGAGCGCCGCAACGATCCGCTGGCTGGCGTGCAGTACAACGAGCGCGGCGAGCAGGTCATCCGCATCCGGCCCTCCCGGCTCGATCGCGCCACCAGCGTGATCCGGCTGCCGTCGTACGAGAAGGTCGCCAATGACGCGGCGCTGTACGCGCACGCCAACCGCGTGCTGCACCTGGAGACCAATCCCGGCAACGCGCGCGCACTGGTGCAGAAGCACGGTGGATTCGACGTCTGGCTCAACCCGCCGCCCATCCCGCTCACCACCGAGGAGATGGACCACGTGTACGCGCTGCCGTTCGCGCGCGTGCCGCATCCACGCTACAAGGGCGAGAAGATTCCCGCCTACGAGATGATCCGCTTCTCGGTCAACATCATGCGCGGCTGCTTCGGGGGCTGCACGTTCTGCTCGATCACCGAGCACGAGGGGCGCATCATCCAGAATCGCTCGCAGGCCTCCATCCTGCAGGAAATCGAAAAGATCCGGGATACCGTGCCGGGCTTCACCGGCGTCATCTCGGATCTCGGCGGGCCGACCGCCAACATGTACCGGATCGCCTGCAAGTCGCGCGAGATCGAGGCCGCGTGCCGCAAGCCCAGCTGCGTGTACCCGGGTATCTGTCCGAACCTCGACACCGACCACTCGGCGCTGACGAAACTCTACCGCGAGGCGCGCGCCCTGCCGGGCGTGAAGAAGGTACTGATCGGTTCCGGGCTGCGCTATGACCTGGCGGTCAAGGACCCGGAATACGTGCGCGAACTGGTTACGCACCACGTCGGCGGCTACCTGAAGATCGCGCCCGAGCATTCCGAGGACGGCCCGCTGTCGAAGATGATGAAGCCCGGCATGGGCGCCTACGACGAGTTCAGGCGCATGTTCGAGAAGTTCTCCAAGCAGGCCGGCAAGGAACAGTACCTGATTCCCTACTTCATCGCCGCCCATCCCGGCACCTCCGACGAGGACATGCTCAACCTGGCGCTGTGGCTGAAGCGCAACGGTTTCCGCGCCGACCAGGTGCAGGCGTTCTACCCGTCGCCGATGGCCACCGCGACCGCCATGTACCACACCGGCAAGAACCCGCTGCGCCGCGTCCGCTACAAGAGCGAGGCGGTGGCGAGCGTCAAGGATCCGGAGCAGCGCCGGCTGCACAAGGCCTTCCTGCGCTACCACGACCCCAAAAACTGGCCCTTGCTGCGCGAGGCCCTGCAGCGCATGGGCCGGGCGGACCTGGTCGGGGACGGCGATCACCAGCTCATCCCCCGGACGCAGCCCCGCGAGGACGCGGGATACCGGGCGCCGC
This sequence comes from Pseudomonadales bacterium, assembly GCA_041682035.1. Classification (GTDB taxonomy): domain Bacteria; phylum Pseudomonadota; class Gammaproteobacteria; order Pseudomonadales; family JBFGWM01; genus JBFJWR01. The sequence goes on from JBFKKR010000043.1 coordinate 19,089, forward strand.
GGCGCAAGAACTCCGAATCGGCCCACGCCAAGCGCAAGTCCGGCCGCAAGATCCTCACCCAGCACACCGGCCTGCCACCGCGCCGGACGCGATGACCGCTCCCGAAAGGACATTTCCGGGCTGGTTCGGTCGGGTCAGGCGGCCCGCCGGGCCATTCGCGAAACCCCTGCCATTTGTTTATGCTGATGCTCCGCCCGACAGAAGGAGAATCACCCGATGAAAAAGGTCATCAGCGTTTCCCTCGGCTCCTCGGCAGGGGATTTCGAGTTCCAGACCCGCTTCCTCGACCAGGAGTTCTCGGTACAGCGGGTCGGCGCGGACGGCGACGACGGCAATGCCTGGGAACTGCTGCGCCGGGCCCAGTCGGAGGCAGACGTGGTCGGCCTGGGCGGCAGCGGTGACGATTACCAGGTCGGTTCGCGCACCATCGTCAACCGCGAGACGCAGCGGCTGAAGAACGTCGTCACGCGGGTGCCGGTGACCACCGGCGCGACGCTGCGCCGCATCCTGCAGGTGCGTGCCGTGCGCCACGTGCAGAAGGAACTGGTCAACTACTTCAACAACAACCTGACGCTGTTCCTGTCCGGCATGCGCAACTACGAGATGGCGCTGGCCATGTCCGATTACACGCGCAACCTCAAGTTCGCCGACGCGATCCTGCAGACCGGCGCACCGACGCTGCTCACCTCGCTGGAACAACTCGAACTGTTCGCGCAGGGCAACCGCCTGGCGACCAGCCTGGCGCCGATGCGCATGATCGGCAAGCTCCTGGCCGACCGGCCCAACCGCGTCCAGCGGCAGGCGCTGGACAAGGCGATGCGCAAGTCGCACACGATCATCGGCACCTTCGGCGAGATCCGCGGTCTGGGAACCGCCGAGAACCTCGAGGGCAAGACCCTCATCACCTCGGCCGTGGACGATGAACGGCTCGCCTTCTTCCGCGACTGCAAGGTGAACCTGGTGGTGGACGTATCGCCCAAGCTGTTCGACCACGTGGTCGGTCTGAACACCATGCAGGCGATGATCCTGGCGGCGCTGGAGACCACCACGGAAGAACTCTCAGACGACGACATCATCGAGATCCTCGATGAACTGAAGGTGAAACCGCGGCTGCTGCACCCGACCGGCAAGTTCCGCAATATCCGCCGCTTCGCCTTCGTGGTACACCCACTCAGCCAGGAAGCGATCAAGATGGGGATGCCGATCCCCAAGAACACGCCCAAGCCGCTCATGGACCAGGTCGAAAAGCTGGCGGCCTACTCGCCGCCACGGGTCTACTCGCGCATGGAGAACATCATCTCGCCCACGGGCGCGGAGGCGGAAGGCTGGCTGATCGGGGTGGGTGGCACACCGAGGGAGATGCTGGCGCACAATCCCGAGTTCACCTACCGGCGCCTGCTGGCGGCGGCGAAGATGGCGGAGAAGATGGGCGCGCAGATCATCGGCCTGGGCGCGTTCACCAAGGTGGTCGGTGATGCCGGGGTGACCGTGGCGCGCCGCGCCAGCATCCCGGTCACCACCGGCAACAGCTACTCCGCTTCCGGCGCGCTGTGGGCCGCCGCCGACGCCATGCGCCGCATGGGTCTGGTCAAGGTCGGCAAGGACGGCAAGGTGGCCGCCAAGACCATGGTGGTGGGCGCTTCCGGCTCGATCGGCTCGGTCAGCGCGCGCCTGCTGGCGATGGCTTTCGACGAGGTCTACCTGGCGGGCCGCAACCTGAAGAAGCTGGAGTCCCTGAAGGCGTCCATCCTCAAGGAGACGCCCGACGCCAAGGTCATCGCGACCGTGGACTACGAGGAATTCCTCGCCGACATGGACATGATCGTCACCTCGACCTCCGGCGCCGGCAAGAAGATTCTCGACATCACCCGGGTCAAGCCCGGCTGCGTGATCACCGACGTGGCGCGCCCGCTCGACCTGCCGGCCTCCGAGGTCGCCAAGCGGCCCGACGTGCTGGTGATCGAGTCCGGCGAGATCGAACTGCCTTCCGAGGTGCGCATGAAGAGCATCGAGTTGCCGCCAAACGTGATCTACGCATGCCTGGCGGAAACCGTGGTGCTGGCACTGGAAGGGCGCTTCGAGGTCTTCACCATCGGTCGTGACACCGAGTGGAAGAAGGTCAAGGAAATCTACAAGCTCGGCCTGAAGCACGGCATGAAGCTGGCGGCGATCTCCGGCGTCAACGGGGTGTACACCGACGAGGACATCGCCCGGGTGGTGAAACTGGCCAGGGAGGCGCGGAAAAACTGGAAGGCGCCGCCCCGGTCGGACGCCGCCTGAGCCCGGTTTCGGCGCAGCCGGACCGGGGCGCGCCCGGGCTCATCGGCCGGGCGGATTTTTCCTGCCCGGCGGCACGTTCTGCGGTTTGCCCTTGCCGGCCGACCGGCCCGGTGATCCGTCCGGCGTGACCTCGCTGCCGTCGCAGCGCAGGCCGTCGAACACCAGGTCCTGGTCCATGGCGGAACAGGGGCCGTCCCAGTCCGGCCAGCCGGCGTCGTTCACCTGTATGACGTAGAAGCCGCTGTACCCGTCGGTGTACCAGATCTCCTTTTTCTCCGGGTCGAAAGCCGGCGCCGACATGACCCAGTTGCTGGCCACGAAATGGGGGGTCTGACGCGGTGGCACGCTGGCGTTGAAGTACCCTGTCTCCACCGGGTGCGCCGGGTCGCGGATGTCGAAGATGCGCAGGCCGGAGACGATCATGCCGCAGGCGACGATGGTCGGGTTGTCGGGTGTCGGTACCGCGCAGTAGTGCCCGGCGTAGCCCTGCGCGATGGTGGCAGCGCCGGGGTCCGACGCGTACTCGGCGTGTGCGGCCGGTTCGTGCACGGCGAGGCGCATGTCCGACAGCACCGCGGGTGCGGTGTAGTCCGGGTTGCCGGCGGCATCGTGCGGGAACCCGATCATGCGCCCTGCGCCCACGGTGTGGCCATCCGGACCGCGCGCGTACTCGTCGATCTCGACGACGTAGGTCCTGCCCTGGATGGTCACCGGGATGGCGTTCTGGGGGATGGACGTATTGGCCCAGGTCACGCGGCCGAGCACGGACACTTCCGGCTCGCTGCTGAGCGGCGTCGGGTCCTGGCCGGGCAACGGATGGCCGACTTTCTGCAGGTCGCCGGCGGCCTCGTGCACCTGCGATACATCCAGGATCAGCAGGCCGTTCTCGGCGAACCCGGTGCTGTCGCCGTCACACGGCGTGTGCGCGACGAACGCGGTGCGGCCGTCCGCGCTGATCGACAGTCCGTGTGCGCAGATCTCGCCGGTCCAGATCGGCCGTGGCGCGTTCGGCGTGGTGAGGTCCACGGCCGTCAGCGTCGGGGTGCCGGGGGAGGCCGAGTAGAAGATGCGCCCGTCCGGTGACATGCCGCCCTCGTGGCCGAACACGCCCACCGGCGCGGAGGCCTGCAGGATGGGCGTGCGGCAATCCGGTTCCAGGCTGTACACGTCCACCACGCCGGGGCCCAGCGAGAGGTTGCCGAGCACCGCGGCGAGCAGTCCGCGCTCGTGGCTGATCACCAGCGACTCGTGCGGGGAGAGCATCGCCGGCGTCGGCAGGCGGAACGTGAGGGCCGGTTTCGCCGGATCCGACATGTCGAGGATGTTGACGCCGCCCTCGGTGTCGAAGACGTTCGTGGGATACATCAGCGTCGAGTCGTAGATGGCGCACACGTTGCCGGAACTGTCCACGTAGCGGTGCACCTTGAAGCCGCCGACCGTGCCGAAGGCGTTGGCCTGGAAGTTGTCGCTCATGAAGGTGTACGAACTGACGCGCCGCGTGTTGCAGGTGATGTCGTTGTCGAAATCGAAGTCCTGCTCCGCTTCCCGGTAGCGCCGGCCCTGCACGCCGGTCTCGGGGTTGTCCCCCGGGTTGGTGCAGCCGGCCGCGAGTTGCGGCGTCGGGCCGTTCTCGTGGCGGTCGTTGTGTGCCGCGAGCGTCGTGGCCGGAACCAGGAACAGGAGAAGGAGCGTGCGTAGCCAGCCCGTGGGCAAATCGGTCCTGATCATCGTGTCCTGTCCTGGAAACCGGGTGTTCCAGTATGCACTGATTACCAATTGAGCGGAAATCGGCGGGGCAGCGGCGGCGCGTTCAACGCAGCAGTTCGCGCGTGGTGGCGATTGCCCATTGCGTGGCCTCCAGGTAGGCCTCGCGGACGTGCTCGGGAGTGGCCCCGGCTTCCTGCAATCCATGCCAGAGCGTAGGGTCCCATTGTGCTTTTTCGTAGCCGATCACGAACTGCAGCAACCGGCTCTCCGGGACGGGCCCGCCTTCCAGGGTGGCGCGCAGGGTGCCGGAGAGATGAAGCATGTCCAGCAGTTCCGCCATCGGGCGATCGAAAAAAGCGTCCAGCAGCGACAGCATGCCAGCCGTGAACATGAGCTCGGAATCCTGGAAATTCATCTGCTGGGCCATGCGTTCACACATGCGTGCGCGCTGCATGGCGGTCATCTGCAGCGCGGCCGGCTTGTCGGTCAGGTTGCACAGTGCGATCAGCGTGATCCAGGACCGGAGCCGGTTCAGCCCGAGCACGGAGAGGGCGTGCTGGATCGAACTGATTTCCGCGGCACGGCGAAAATTGGCGGAGTTCACCAGCCGCAGCAGCGTATAGCTGAGCTTGGGATCACGAGCCAGCAGGTTGCGCAGCTGCTCCATGGAGCAGTCCGGGTTGCGGACCTCGTCCAGCAGCCGCATGACCACCAGTTTGCTCTCCGGGATGTGACTGCCACCCTCGATCCGCGGCCGGCAGAGGAAATTGCCCTGGAAGAGATGCGCGCCGGCATCACGGCAGTCTGCGAACTCCTCGTGCGTTTCGATGCGCTTGGCGACGATCTTCCCGTGGTATCGGTCCAGGCTGCCGATGGCGCGCTGCAGCCCGTCCCTGCCCAGCTCGCGGACGTCCAGTCGCACGTAGGGCATGCGCTGAACAATGGAACGAAGCGGGCTTTCGGGTGTATAGCTATCGATGGAGATCCTGTACCCCGCAGCCCACATCTTCTGCACCATGTCCAGGTGCCGGGCGGTGTCCATGCACCGCGCGTCCACTTCGATGATGTATTGCCCGCGATCGATGTCCGGCGGATCCTCCAGCAGCGACGGCGGGAATTTGACGAACGCCGGCAGGCCCTCGAGCACCTTGCGCATGTCGAAGTCACAAAGGAGGTGTACCAGCAGCCGGGCCGTTGCGCTGGGGCGGTCGCCCTGCGTCTCGTTGCTCTCCGGACCATCGCGATGGAGAAGCTCCCACGCGACCACGTTCATATCCGCGTCGAACACCGGTTGGCGAGCGAAAAATACCGGCTGACTCTCTGCGGACA
>JBFKKR010000044.1:0-23881 GCA_041682035.1 Pseudomonadales bacterium
CCTTCGACCTCGGTATCCAACTGAATAATAGCAGCTTTTGCGTCAACCGCCTTGACCGTGCCGGTGACCAGGCTGCCCTTGTCGTTGGTCGCCACGTAGGCCCCGAACGGGTCGCTGTCGAGTTGCTTGATACCCAGCGAGATGCGCTCGCGCTCCGGGTCGATCGATAGCACGACCGTCTCGATCTCGTCACCCTTCTTGAACTGGCGCACGGCCTGCTCACCGGGTTCCTGCCAGGAGATGTCGGACAGGTGGACGAGGCCGTCGATATTGCCGTCGAGGCCGATGAAGACGCCGAAGTCGGTGATCGACTTGATGGCGCCCTTGATGCGGTCGCCCTTGTTGAACTTCGAGGCGAACTCTTCCCAGGGGTTCTGCTGGCACTGCTTGATGCCCAGCGAGATGCGGCGGCGCTCCTCGTCGATGTCGAGCACCATGACCTCGACCTCGTCGCCCACCTGGACCACCTTGGACGGGTGGACGTTCTTGTTGGTCCAGTCCATCTCGGAAACGTGCACCAGGCCTTCCACGCCCTCCTCGATCTCGGCAAAACAGCCGTAGTCGGTGAGGTTGGTGACGCGCGCATGCAGGCGGGTGTTCTCCGGGTAGCGGCGCTTGATGTCGACCCACGGATCCTCGCCCAGTTGCTTCAGGCCCAGCGAGACGCGGTTGCGCTCGCGGTCAAAGCGCAGCACCTTCACCTTCAGTTCGTCGCCGACGTTGACGATCTCGCTCGGGTGCTTGATGCGCTTCCAGGCCATGTCGGTGATGTGCAGCAGGCCGTCGATACCGCCGAGGTCGACGAAGGCGCCGTAATCGGTGAGGTTCTTGACCACGCCGTCGACCACCACGCCTTCCTGCAGCGTCGCCAGCAGCGCTTCGCGCTCCTGGGAGTTCTCCGCCTCCAGCACGGCGCGGCGCGAGACCACGACGTTGTTGCGCTTCTGGTCCAGCTTGATGACCTTGAATTCGAGTTCCTTGCCCTCCAGGTGGGCGACATCGCGCACCGGGCGCACGTCGACCAGCGAACCCGGCAGGAACGCGCGGATGTTCTCGATGTCCACCGTGAAGCCGCCCTTGACCTTGCCGCTGAGGATGCCGGTGACCACCTCGGTCGCCTCGAAGGCGCTCTCCAGGCGGCGCCAGGCCTCGGCGCGCTTGGCTTTCTCGCGCGACAGGCGGGTTTCCCCGAAACCGTCCTCGACGGTGTCCAGCGCCACGTCGACGGTGTCGCCGACCTGCACGGTGATCTGGCCGTTCTCGTCCAGGAACTGGCTGCGCGGGATGATGCCCTCGGACTTCAGGCCGGCATGCACGATGACCCAGTCGTCGTCGACGTCCACGACCTCGCCCTGGATGATTGATCCGGGCTTCATGTCGATATGATTCAGGCTGCTTTCAAACAGCTCGGCAAAACTTTCTGCCATGGAAATTACCTCTCACCGGGCAGGGGATACCCGGCGTTTTATTCTCTCACCCCAGTTGGTGGAGCCTGCCTTTGAAACCCTGGTGTTCCGGGAACTGGACCCGTCATTGGAACGCCAGGGACGTTGAAATCCTGCGCGCCTTCCGGCGCTCCTGCATGGCCGCTGTGCCGCTGCTGCTTGCCCGCAGGAGCGGCGCCAGCCACGCTGCCGGGCTAGACGAGGGACCGCTTGCGCGCCTCCTCCAGGACCCGTTGCAGCACCTCGTCGATGCTCATGCTGCTGCTGTCGAGGATCACCGCCCCGTCGGCGGGCTTCAGCGGCGCTACCGGCCGGTTCATGTCCCGGTCGTCCCGGGCCCGGATGTCCTCGAGCAGGCGCGCGAGGCTAACATCATGGCCCTTTTCCCGCAACTGCTCGTAGCGGCGGCGGGCCCGTTCCTCGGCGCTGGCGTCCAGGTAGATCTTCAGCTCCGCGTCCGGGAAGACCACCGTGCCCATGTCGCGGCCGTCGGCCACCAGCCCGGGCGGCTCGCAGAACTGGCGCTGCCGCCCGAGCAGGGCATCGCGCACCTTGCCGAAGGCGGCCAGCCGGGAGGCGTTCGCGCCGACCTCCTCGGTGCGGATCTCGGTGGTGACATTCTCCCCCTCCAGCATGATGTCGGGCATCGATTCCGGCGAGGTGGGCAGGAACTGTACATCCATGTGCCCGGCCAGCACCTCCAGCCCGGCCGAATTCTCCAGGTCGACCCCGTGCCGGACGGCAGCGAGCGCCAGCAACCGGTAGAGGGCGCCGCTGTCGAGCAGGTGCCAGTGCATCTCGTGGGCCACCAGCTGCGCGATGGTGCCCTTGCCGGACCCGCCCGGTCCGTCGATCGTGATGACGGGTGCTTGCTTGTCGTTCAAGACTCCGCTTCCTCCGTGCGTATCTTCATGCCGGCCCGGTTGGCGAGCGCCACGAAGCCGGGAAACGAGGTGGCAACGTTAGCACAGTTCGCGATGATGACCGGTCCGGATGCCCGCAATCCCGCCACCGCAAACGCCATCGCGATGCGATGATCGCCGTGACTGTCGACGTGGCCGCCGCTGATCGCGCCGCCGCGGATGCGGATGCCGTCCGGTCTCGGCTCGGCCTCCACGCCCAGCGCCGCGAGACCGTCCGCCATGACCTGGATGCGGTCGCTTTCCTTCACACGCAGTTCCTCCGCCCCGGTCAGCACGGTCTCACCCTCGGCGCAGGCGGCCGCCACGAACAGTGCGGGGAACTCGTCGATGGCCAGCGGCACCAGCGCCTCCGGGATCGGGATGCCGCGCAGCGCGGCATGGCGCACGCGCAGGTCGGCAACCGGCTCGCCACCCTCCTCGCGCTCCTGCTCCAGCGTGATGTCCGCGCCCATCAGGCGCAGGATGTCGATCACGCCGGTGCGGGTGGGATTGACGCCCACGCCGGTCAGCAGCAGTTCGGAACCGGGCTGGATGCTCGCGGCGACAAGGAAGAACGCCGCCGAGGAGATGTCCGCCGGCACCGTGATGCGCTGGGCGCGCAGGGTCGCACCGCCCTGCAGCGAGATGCGGTTGCCCACGCGCTGGACCGGACACCCGAAGGCGCGCAGCATGCGCTCGGAGTGATCGCGGGTGGGCGCCGGCTCGGTCACCGCGGTCTCGCCCTGCGCGTACAGGCCCGCCAGCAGCAGCGCCGATTTCACCTGCGCGCTGGCCACCGGCATGTCGTAGTGGATCCCGCGCAGCCTGCCGCCGCCACGGATCCGCACCGGCGGGCAGCCGCTCTCCGCCGTTTCGATGACCGCCCCCATCCGCGCGAGCGGCTCGGTGACACGTCGCATCGGCCGGCGGGCCAGCGACTCGTCGCCGCTCATCTCGGAATCGAAGGACTGCCCGGCCAGCAGGCCCGACAGCAGCCGGATCGACGTGCCCGAATTGCCGACGTAGAGCGCGGCGCGCGGCGGCTGCAGGCCGTGCAGACCGACCCCGTGAATGCGGACGCGGCCCTGGTCGGGCCCCTCGATGACCACGCCCATGTCCCGGAAGGCCTGCAGCGTCGCCAGCGCGTCCTCGCCCTCCAGGAAGCCGTCGACTTCCGTCATGCCCTCGGCGATGGAGCCGAGCATGATGGAACGGTGCGAGATCGACTTGTCGCCGGGCACCCGCAACGTGCCCTGCAGTGGCGCGCCACCAGCGGACACGAACGTGACCGGGGGCGCCGGACGGTTTTCGCGCTCCTCCAGCAGCTGCAGGAAATACTCCCGCGAGGCGCGCGCCCGCGTCAGCACGCGCAGCACCTCTTCACCATCGGCGCGGTCGATGGCATCGCGCAGGTTCCGCAGCCGGGACAGGAACAGGTCCATCCCGCTGAGCACCGACACCCGGTTGGCGCGGAAGATGTCGTGCCACATGATCGGGTCGCTGGACGCGATGCGGGTGAAGTCGCGGAAGCCCCCCGCCGCGTAGCGGAAGATCTCGCGGCTGTCCTTCTCGCCGGCCAGCGAATCGACCAGCGCATAGGCCAGCAGGTGCGGCAGGTGGCTGGTCATCGCCAGCACGTCGTCGTGGTGGTCGGCGTCCATCTCCTGCACGTCGGCGCCCAGTGTCTTCCAGAACGCGCGCACCTGCGCCAGCGCGCCGGCGCGTTCCTTCCCGGTGGGGGTGAGGATCACCTTGTGGCCGCGGAAGAGATCCGCCCGCGCCGCCGCCAGGCCGCTGCGTTCCGACCCGGCGATGGGATGGGCCGGCACCAGGCCGGCCAGCTGTTCGCCGGTCAGCGCCTCTTCGGCGGCAGTGATCACGGACAGCTTGGCGCTCCCGACATCGGTGACCAGGCTGCCGGGCCGCAGCGTGGTGGCGATCTCGCCCAGCACCGCGGGAAAGGAGAGCATCGGCACCGCCAGCACCAGCAGGTCGGACTCGGCGGCGATCTCGGCGATCGTTGCCGTGACCGCGTCCACGGCGCCGGTCCTGCACGCCTCCTCGCGAACGGCCGGGTTGCGGTTCCAGCCGACGATCCGCGCGCAGGCGCCGGTCTCCCGCGCGGCCAGGCAGACGGATCCGCCGATCAGGCCGAGGCCGATCACGCCGAGCGTGCCGATCCCCTCGTTCATGCTGCCAGCACCTGTTCCAGCGCCTGCAGGAAGCGCGCGTTTTCGGACTCCGTGCCCACCGTCACGCGCAGGTGTGCCGGCATGCCGTAGTTCGCGACCGGCCGCACGATGACACCGGCGCGCAGCAGGGCCTCGTAGACCGGCCCGGCCGCGCGGCCGACGTCGATCGACAGGAAGTTACCGGCGGAGGGAATGAAACCCAGGCCCAGCCGGGCGCAGCCGGCTTCCAGTTGCCGCATGCCACTGCGGTTGCAGGCGATGCTCTCGCGGAGGAAGTCGTCGTCGCCGAGCACCGCCTCGGCCGCCGCCAGTGCCATGGCGTTGGCATTGAAGGGCTGGCGGACCCGGTTCAGCGCGTCGGCGACCTGCGGATTGCTGATGCCGTAGCCGATGCGCAGGGCCGCCAGCCCCCACGCCTTGGAGAACGTCCGCGTGACGACGAGGTTCGGGTGCGCGTCCAGCAACGTGACGCCATCCGGGTACTCCGCGTCGCCGGCGTACTCGAAGTAGGCCTCGTCCAAAACCACGATCACCTCTTCCGGAACCTGCCGCAGCAGGTCCTCCACGGCCGCGCGACCGACCCAGGTGCCGGTCGGGTTGTTGGGGTTGGCGATGAACATCAGCCGCGTGCGTTCCGTCACCGCGCCCGCCATGGCCGGCAGGTCGTGCCCCCAGTCCCGCGCCGGGACGATGACCGGCTTCGCGCCGGTGGCGATGGTCACCAGCGGGTACACGGCGAAGGCATGCGCGGAGAAGACACACTCGCTCTCCGACCCGAGATAAGCGCGCCCCAGCAGTTCCAGGACATCGTTGGAACCGTTGCCGAGCGTGATCTGCTTCGCGTCCACGCCCAGCCGTCCGGCCAGCGCGGCCTTCAATCGGAACCCGCTGCCATCGGGATAGCGCGCGAGTTCGCGCCCGGCCCGCCCGATCGCCTGCAGCGCCCGCTGGCTGGGCGGCAACGGGTTCTCGTTGCTGGCCAGCTTGATGATGCCCTGGATGCCCAGCTCACGCTCGAGCTCCTCGACCGGCTTGCCGGGCTGGTACGGGCTGAGTTTCTGCACGCCGGGCTGGGCGAGGGCGAGATAGTCGCAGGTCATGGCAGAAAAACCGCGCGGGGCGCAATCATTGCACGCGACCCGGGCCGGGGCTGTGTGTGCGGTTCACTACCGCTCCGCCGCCGTCCATGGCGGCTCCGCTGGCGGCTGTCGCTCACTAATGTGCATCCCTGCACCGCTCGCGACAGACGCCCGCTCACCGCACACACAGCCCCGGCCCTTACTGTGTCCGTGTACCGACGCCCACGTACCACTCGTGCCCCCTTCAAAATCAGATCACTGCCCGAGGATAGGAACCGAGGTTCTTCAGGTCGGCGGCCAGCACCTCGACCTCGGCCAGCATGTTCTGCACGTTCGGCTCGGACTGGTGTCCCTCGAAGTCGATGAAGAAGACGTAGGTCCAGGTGCCGGTCGGCGATGGACGCGTCTCCAGCCGGGTCATGCTGATGCCGGCGCGCACGAACGGCTCGAGCAGTTCGTGCAGGGCGCCGGCCTTGTTGCGCACCGAGACGATGATGGAGGTCTTGTCGTCGCCGCTGGGTGGCACCCGGTCGCGGCCGATGACGAGGAAGCGCGTGGTGTTGTCGGGGCGGTCCTCGATTTTCTCGGCCAGGCGCTCCAGGCCGTACTGCTCGGCCGCGAGGTCCCCGGCGATCGCCGCGGCATGCCACTCGGTCTGCATGCGCTTCGCCGCCTCGGCGTTGCTGTTGACCGCCACCCGCTCCACGCGGGGCCAGTGGCTGTCGAGCCACTTGCGGCACTGCGCGAAGGACTGCTGGTGCGAGTAGATGCGCGAGATCGATTCCGGCTTGGTGCCCGGCTTCACCAGCAGGTGGTGATGGATCCGCAGTTCCACCTCGCCGCAGATCGAGAGCGAATTCGAACCGATGAAACAGTCCAGCGTGTGGTTGACCATGCCCTCGGTGGAGTTCTCAACCGGGACCACGCCGTAGTTCGCAGCGCCGGCCGCCACCTCGCGGAACACCTCGTCGATGGTGGGCAGGTCGGTGCAGGTCACGGCGTGGCCGAAGTGCTTGAGCGCCGCCGCCTGGGTAAAGGTGCCGGCGGGACCGAGATAGGCGACGCGCAGCGGCTTCTCCAGCGCCAGGCAGGTGGACATGATCTCGCGGAACAGCCGCAGCATGTCCTCCTCGGAGACCGGGCCCTGCTGCCGGTCACGGATCGCACGCAGCACCTGCGCCTCGCGTTCCGGGCGGTAATAGTTTGCAGCGTCCTCGACGCCGCCCTGCTGCGCACGCTTGATGCCGGCGATGGCCTGCGCGCAACCGGCGCGCTCGTTCACCAGGTCCTGGATCTGACGGTCTATTTCGTCGATCCGGGCGCGCTTCTGTTCCAGTGCCTTGTCGTCAGCGGCCATGTCCGGCGTCCCTCAGCCTCGCGTTCGCTCGAATTCCTGCAGGAACGCCACCAGCGCGTCCACCGCCTCTTCCGGAACCGCATTATAGAGACTTGCCCGCATCCCGCCGACTGCCCGGTGACCCTTCAGGAACAACAGGCCGCTGGCCGCGCTTTCCTCCAGGAAGGCATTGTCGAGGCGGTCGTCCGCCAGCGTGAAGGGCACGTTCATCCTCGAGCGGCAGTCCGGCCGCACCGGGTTGCGGTAGAAATCGCTGCCATCGATACAGGCGTAGAGCTTTTCCGCCTTGCGCGCGTTCACCGCCTCGATGGCCGGCAGGCCGCCCTGCTCCAGCAGCCACTCGAAAACCAGCCCGGCCAGGTACCACGGATAGGTCGGCGGCGTGTTCGCCATGGAGCCCTGCCCGGCATGCAGTGCATAGTCGTACAGGGCCGGCGTATCCGGGCGCGCCCGGCCGATGAGGTCGCGGCGAACGATCACCACCGTGATGCCGGCCGGACCGATATTCTTCTGGGCGCCGGCGTAGATCACTCCGAAACGGGACACGTCGAGTGGCCCGGACAGGATCGCCGAGGAATAGTCCGCCACCAGTGGCACGTCGCCGGTCTCCGGGATGAACGGGAACGCCACGCCGTGGATGGTCTCATTGGGACAGTAGTGTACGTAGGCAGCGCCCTCGTCGAATGCTTCCCGCGGGCACTCCGGCACACTGCGGTAACCGTCTTCCCGCGCGCTCGCCACGACCCGCGCCCGGGTGTAGCGTGCACCTTCGCGGATCGCCTTGGCGGACCAGTGCCCGGTATCGATGTAGTCGGCCGGTGCGTCCTGTCGCGCCAGGTTGAACGGCACCATGGAGAACTGGGTGGTGGCGCCGCCGGACAGGAACAGGACGGCATAGTGTTCGGGGATGGAGAGCAGCGTGCGCAGGTCCTGCTCCGCCTTCCCGGCGACTTCCATGTAGAGCGGGTTGCGGTGGCTGATCTCCATGACGGAACAGCCGGCGCCCCGCCAGTCCAGCAGTTCCTCGCGGGCACGCTCGAGCACGGCCGTCGGCAGCGCAGCGGGACCTGCGCAGAAATTGAAGGCGCGCATGGCGGGGATTATTCGGTTTCTGGCGCGCTGTCAGCGGCGCCGTCGACGGCGTCGTCCATGCCCTCGCCGTTGGCGGGCTCCTCGATGGCCTCGATACCGACCAGTTTCTCGCCTGCGCCAAGCCGGATCAGGGTGACGCCCTGGGTGTCGCGACCGAGCAGCGACACCTCGCTGACCGCCGAGCGCACCAGCGTGCCCTGGTCGGTGATCAGCATGAAATCGTTCTGTTCCTTCACCGGCACCGCGTCGATCACGCGACCATTGCGCTCGTTCACCTTCATGGCGCGCACGCCCTGCCCGCTACGCCCGGTCACGCGGTAGTCGGAGACCAGGGTCCGCTTGCCGTAGCCGTTCTCGCTCGCCACCAGGATCTGCTGATCCTCATCCTCGGGAATGATGAGCGAGATCACCTTCTCGTTGGGCTTCAGCCGCATGCCACGTACGCCGGTGGAGACACGCCCCATGGCACGCACATCGGATTCCTTGAAGCGGATGGCCTGGCCGTTGGTCGCGAACAGCATCACGTCGCGACGCCCGTCGGTGATCTGGGCACCGATCAGCCGGTCGCCTTCGTTCAGGTTCACGGCGATGAGACCGACGCTGCGCTGCCGCGAGAACGCCACCAGCTCGGTTTTCTTGACCGTGCCCTGCTCCGTCGCCATGAGAATGAAATGCCCGGGCGTGTATTCCTCGACCGGCAGGATCGCCGTGATCCACTCGCCGTCTTCCAGCGGCAGCAGGTTCACCAGCGGCCGGCCGCGCGATCCACGGCTGGCCTGCGGAATCTGGAACACCTTGAGCCAGTACACCTTGCCGCTGTTGCTGAAGCACAGGATGGTGGCGTGCGTGCTGGCCACCAGCAGGTGCTCGATGGTGTCCTCTTCCTTCAGCTTCACGCCGGACTTGCCGCGACCGCCGCGCCGCTGGGCGCGATAGTCGACGATGGGCTGGGTCTTGGCATAGCCGCCACGGCTCACCGTGACCACCATGTCCTGTTCCTCGATGAGGTCCTCGATGCTGAGGTCTTCCTGCGACTGGATGATCTCGGTGCGGCGCTCGTCGCCGTACTGCTCGCGGATCTCCTCCAGTTCCTCGCGGATCACCTCCATCAGGCGGCCGGGGTCGGCGAGGATACGTCCCAGCTCGACGATGCGATCGAGCACCTGGCGGTATTCCTCGAGCAGCTTGTCGTGCTCCAGGCCGGTCAGCTTCTGCAGCTTCAGGTCGAGAATGGCCTGCGCCTGCTTCTCGGTCAGGTGGTAGAGGCCGTCGTCGAGCAGGCCGAAGTCCCCGTCGAGGTCTTCCGGCTTGCAGGCATCCGCGCCGGCGCGCTCGAGCATGCCCATCACGGCACCCGGCGCCCAGCCGGCGGCGACCAGTTTCGCCTTCGCTTCCGGACCGTTCGCCGACTGCTTGATCAGCTCGATCACCGGGTCGATGTTGACCAGCGCGATGGCGAGGCCTTCCAGCACGTGACCACGTTCGCGCGCCTTGCGCAGTTCGAAGATGGTCCGGCGGGTGACCACCTCGCGGCGGTGTTTCAGGAAGGCATTGAGGATGCTGCGCAGGTCCAGGCACTTCGGCTGGCCGTCCAGCAGCGCGACCTGGTTGATGCCGAACACGACCTGCATCTGGGTCAGCTGGTACAGGTTATTGAGCACCACCTCGCCGCTGGCGTCGCGGCGGACTTCGATCACCACGCGCAGGCCGTCCTTGTCGGATTCGTCACGCAGGTCGGAAATGCCTTCCAGGCGCTTGTCCTTCACCAGTTCGGCGATGTTGATGATCATCTTCGCCTTGTTCACCTGGTAGGGAATCTCGTGGACGATGATGCGTTCGCGCTTGGTGGATTCGTCGTACTCCACCTCCGCCCGGGCCCGGATCAGGATGCGGCCCCGGCCGGTGCGATAGGCCTGCACGATGCCGGCACGGCCGTTGATGATCGCGCCGGTCGGGAAGTCGGGACCGGGGATGTACTCCATCAATTCGTCGACGGTCAGGTCCGGGTTGTCGATCAGGGCCAGGCAGGCGCTGACCACTTCCTTCAGGTTGTGCGGCGGCATGTTCGTCGCCATGCCCACGGCAATGCCGGACGAACCGTTGATCAGCAGGTTGGGGATCCGCGCCGGCAGCACCGACGGTTCGTGCTCGGACTCGTCGTAGTTGGGGACGAAGTCCACCGTCTCCTTGTCGATGTCGGCGAGCATCTCGTGGGCGATGCGCGCCATGCGGATTTCCGTGTAGCGCATTTGCGCGGCGCGGTCTCCGTCGACCGAGCCGAAGTTGCCCTGGCCGTCGATCAGCGGGTAGCGCAGCGAGAAGGACTGCGCCATGCGGACGATGGTGTCGTAGACGGCGGAGTCGCCATGCGGGTGGTACTTGCCGATCACGTCACCGACGACGCGGGCCGATTTCTTGTGGGCCTTGTTCCAGTCGTTGCCGAGTTCGCTCATGGCGAACAGCACGCGGCGGTGCACCGGTTTCAGGCCATCGCGTACATCGGGCAGCGCGCGCCCGACGATCACGCTCATGGCGTAGTCCAGGTAGGACTGCTTGAGTTCGTCCTCGATGGTGACGGGGAGAATTTCCCGCGCGAGATCTGACATGAAATCCCTGCTTGTTCGTCCGCCCTGGGAAGGCTCTTGTTTCCCGGAATCCTTTCCCCGGGGGTTTCCCCCGGTTTTGCAGTTCTGCCCCGGGTCTTACATGGCCCGCATCGGCCGGCCCGGGCCCCTCGCAAGCCGCGGATCATACCATGATTCGGGGCGGGAAAAGGCACCTTTCCACTCGACGCCGGTACCCCGGACGCGAATAATGGCAAGGTTCCTCACATCTGCCGGAAATGCGCCTTGAACAGCCCCGCGCCCAGCCGCCGACGCCACTGCGACCTGATCATCCGTCCGCGCTGGCTGCTGTCCCTCGCCGACGGCGGCGGCGCGCAGACCGGCATGGCGCTGGCGATCCGTGGCTCGCTCATCGCCGGGGTGTTCCCGGTCTCCGAATGCGGCCGCTGGCAGGCGGCGCATACACTCGACCTGGACCGGCACCTGCTGCTGCCCGGCCTCATCAACATGCACGGCCACGCCGCCATGAGCCTGCTGCGCGGCCTGGCCGACGACGTGCCGCTCAAGACCTGGCTGGAGGACCACATCTGGCCGGCCGAGGGACGTCACGTCGACGCCGGTTTCGTGCGCGACGGCGTCCGGCTGGCCATGGCCGAGATGCTGCGATCCGGCACCACCTTTTTCAGTGACATGTACTTCTTCCCGGAGGTGGTCGCCGAGGAGGCGCGTGCGGCGGGCATGCGCGTGCAGGTCTGCTTCCCGGTGCTGGAATTTCCCACCGTGTGGGGCGCCGGGCCGGACGAGTACCTCGACAAGGGCCTGGCGCTGTGTGACACCTGGAAATCCAGTGACCGCGTGCACGTGGCCTTCGGGCCGCACGCGCCCTACACCGTGGCGCGCCGGACGCTGGAGCGCATCGCCACGCTGGCCGGCGAGATCGACCGGCCGGTGCACATGCACCTGCACGAGACCGCCCGCGAGGTCGACGAGTTCCGGCGCGAGCATGGCACCACCCCGCTGGCGCTGCTGGACCGGCTGGGCCTGCTCAACGAGCGCCTGCAGGCGGTGCACATGGTTGCCCCGGAGCCATCCGACCTGGCGCTGCTCGAAGGCAGCGGGATTCACGTCGTGCACTGTCCCGAATCCAATCTGAAACTGGGCAGCGGTTTCGCGCCGGTCGTGGAGATGCAGCGGCTGGGGCTGAACGTGGTGCTCGGCACGGACGGCGCGGCCAGCAACAACGACCTCGACCTGGCCGGGGAGATGCGCAGCGCCGCACTGCTCGCGAAGGGGCTGGCGCGGGACGCCACCGCGCTGCCCGCCCTGGAGGTGGTGCGCATGGCGACCACCGGTGCCGCGCGGGCGCTCGGGCTGCAGGAACAGCTGGGCACGCTGGCGCCGCGCAAGTGGGCCGACCTCATCGCGGTGCGCCTGGACGGCGTGGACCAGCAGCCCGTCTATGACCCGGTCTCGCAGTTCGTGTACGCCGGACGGCCGCGAGTGACCCACGCCTGGTGCGACGGTAGAATGCTGCTCGCGGACGGCGCGTTGCAGACGCTGCCGGAGTCGGCCGTGATATCGCGGGCGGCGGCCTGGGGCGAGGCCATCGCCGCCGGCAGAGAAGATGGAACCTAGAGCATGAGCGCACAACCCGGACCAGCCAACGTGCACGCGCACGAGATCGGCCGCTTCAACGACCTGGCATCGAAGTGGTGGGACCCGAACGGCGAATTCCGCCCGCTGCACGAGATCAATCCCCTGCGCATCAACTACATCGAGGAGCGCGTGCGCCTGTACGGGCAGTCCGTGCTGGACGTCGGCTGTGGCGGCGGCATCCTCAGCGAGGGCATGGCCTTCCGTGGCGCGCGGGTCACCGGCATCGACCTCGCCGCCGATGCCCTGCGGGTCGCCGCCGAACATGCCCGGCAGTGGGAACAGGACGTGCAGTACCGGGAAATCGCGGTGGAGGACCTCGCCGCGGAGCAACCGGGCAGCTTCGACGTCGTGACCTGCATGGAGATGCTCGAGCACGTGCCTGACCCGGCCTCCGTGATCGCCGCCTGCGCGGCGCTGGTGCGGCCCGGCGGCAACCTGTTCTTCTCCACCATCAACCGCAACCCGAAGTCCTTCGCGCTGGCCATCGTCGGCGCGGAGTACCTGCTCAACCTGATCCCGCGCGGCACGCACAGCTACGACCAGTTCATCCGGCCCTCGGAACTGGGCGCCTGGGTCCGCGCCGCCGGGCTGGTCATGCAGGACCTGAGCGGCCTGGTCTACAACCCGCTGACCGGCCGCTACCGGCTGAGCCGGGACACCGACGTCAACTATCTCGTGCATGCCACGCGGCCGGCCTGATCCCGTGCCCGCGCCTCCCCGGCCGCCCGCCGCGGTCCTGTTCGACCTGGACGGCACGCTGGCCGACACGGCGCCCGAGTTCGAACGTGTCATCAACCGCATGTGCAGCGCGCGCGGCATGCCCCCGGTCGGCGCATCGTTCCGGACCACGGTCTCCGGCGGCGCCCGCAGCATGGTGCTGGACACGTTCGGCAGCGAACCGCCGGCGGACCAGTACGACGCGTTACGGGCCGAATTTCTCGACCTCTACGAACAGACACTCGGCGAACAGACCGAACTGTTCCCCGGCATGACCGCGCTGCTTGCCGCGCTGCGGGCGGCAGCGATTCCCTGGGGCGTGGTCACCAACAAGCCGGCCCGGTTCACCGGCCCGCTGCTGGAACGGCTCGGCATCGCCGCGGATTGCGCCAGCGTGGTCTGCCCGGAGCAGGTGCAGGCGACCAAGCCCGACCCGGAGGGACTGCTGCTGGCCTGCCGCGAGATCGGCTGTGACCCGGCGCGGACCGTGTATGTCGGTGACCATGGCCGCGACATCGAGGCCGGCCGCAATGCCGGCATGTACACCGTCGCCGTGCGCTACGGCTACATCCCGCTCGGGGAGCGCGCCGAGGACTGGCGGGCGGATGCCATCGTCGACGGGGTGCCCGAGATGCACGAACTGCTGATCGGGGGCAACGGCGCCGATGTTTGACTACCGGGCGCCGGCGGACCTGCTGGACGGACGCAACATCGTGGTGACCGGCGCCGGCGACGGCATCGGCCGCGCCGCGGCGCTGGCCTGCGCACAGCATGGCGCCCACGTCATTCTCGTCGGCCGCACCGCCGCGAAACTGGAAGCCGTCTACGACCGGATCGAGGCGGACGGCGGTCCCCGGCCGGCCATGTGCGCACTCGACTTCGCCGTCGCGGACGCGGGCCAGTTCCGGCAGTTCGCGGACATGCTGCGCGATGAATTCGGCAGGCTGCACGGGCTGCTGCACAACGCCGGCCTGCTCGGCAGCCTCTCCCCGGTCGCCTCCTACGACGCCACGAAATGGCAGCAGGTCATGCAGGTCAATGTCCATGCCGCGTTCCTGCTCACGCAGGCGCTGATTCCGTTGCTCGCGGAGGCGGAAGACGCCTCCATCGTGTTCACCTCCAGCGGTGTCGGTCGCCAGGGGCGCGCCCACTGGGGCGCGTACGCCGTCTCGAAATTCGCGGTGGAGGGGCTGATGCAGGTCCTGGCCGGGGAACTGTTCGACCTGCACGGCATCCGCAGCAACAGCATCGATCCGGGCCCCACCCGCACCAACATGCGCGCGCATGCCTACCCGGGAGAGAATCCGGACAACAATCCGCCGCCCGAGGCGGTCCTGCCCGCCTACCTCTACCTGCTGGGCCCGGACAGCCGGGGCGTCAACGGGCAGGCACTGTCGGCGCGAAGCGGAGCGCCATCGGCGCCGTAAATTTGGCGAATTTTGCGCCACAATTCCGCCACCCCGGATCTTTGGGCAGCAAAAAACAAGCTAACTAATTGTTTTCCAGTTGTTTTTCAACCAGCACACCGCTCTGGCACGGATATCGCATCGCCCCCGTGAAATCTTTTGACCGGAGTGCCCGCCATGTCCCCATCCAACCCGCTGAACGCCCGGCCGGGCGCCCCGTCGCCGGACATCGTTTCCCGGGAGGGTCCGATCACGGCCGGGGGCCGTCACGATTTGCTGACCAGCGAGGACCTGCCGTCCCTGCTGGCAGTGATCTACCGGCTGGTGGACCGGGCGATCGGCATCGACGGCATGCAGTACCGGCTCGACGATGGCGACTGCTACTGGCGCAGGGGTCTGCCCGGCACACACACCGCCGAGTACAGCCTCAACACCACTTCGGGCAGCTTCGGCAGCCTGCGCATCAACCGCAGCCGCGGCCGTTTCCTCGAACCGGAACTGAAGACGTTCGAGAAACTGCTGGCGCAGGCGCTCGGCCCGCTGCAGCACCACTGGACGCTGGACGGCGCACGCCGCGCGCGGCTGGTCGAGGCCGGCCGCAGCGACGCCCGCCCCGACCTGCTGCAGGCGCTGAAGTTTTACTGCGAGAGCGATTTCAAGACGGTCGACCCGATGGCGCTGATGCTGGTGGAGATCCGCCACCACAGCCGCCTGCGTTCCACCCATGGCGAGGAGGCTGCCGGACGCCTCACTCACGAGGTGGCCGCCTACCTGCAGGACCACATGCAGGGGTCAGACACCTTCTACATCCTGCACCACAACCAGATCGCCATCGTGATGGAACACGCCACGGAGATGCGCATCCACCTGGTGGAGACGCTGGTGCAGGTGCTGCTGGCGAAAAAACCGTTCCGGATCGGCATGCAGGAGACGGAGATCGGCACCACGCAGGGCGTGGTCAGCCTGGAACGCCGCGACACCCCCCGCAAGCTGCTGGATCGCGCGCAACTGGCCGTCAACCTGGCGCGCCAGTCCAGCGTCGATCCGACCTTCTACCTGCACGGCAAGTGGGCCACCCCGGCCGCCTGAATCAGCGGCGCGGCCTGCGCCCGTCACGGCCCCTGGCGGACGGTGCGCCGCGCTGCCGCACGCGCTTCGTGGGCAGCGGCAGCCCGCCCATGCGATAGAGGCGCTGCATGTCGATCGGTTCCAGGTAGCGGAACCGCCCCGCCGGCAGGTCCCGCGGCAGGCGGATCGCGCCGAAACGCACCCGCGTGAGCCGGCTCACCTGCACACCCTGCGTATCCCAGATCCGCCGCACCTCGCGGTAACGGCCTTCCCGCAGCAGCACGTGGTACCAGCGATTGGCACCCTCCCCGCCGGACAGGCGGATGTCGTCGAAAGCCGCCGGTCCGTCCTCGAGTTCCACGCCCCGCCGCATCTGCCCGAGCTGCTCCGGCGTGACCTCGCCGAGCACGCGGACGGCGTACTCCCGCTCGATTTCGGAGGACGGGTGCATCAGGCGGTTCGCCAGTTCGCCGTCGGTGGTGAAGATCATCAGCCCCGATGAATTGATATCCAGCCGCCCGACGCTGATCCAGCGCCCGTTGCGGAGTTGCGGCAGGGCATCGAAAACGGAGGGACGGCCTTCCGGATCGTCGCGCGTGCAGATTTCGCCCTCGGGCTTGTGGTAGACCAGTGCGCGTGGCGTCGGAGGATTGCGGGGCTGGTGCAGCGCGCGGCCGTCGAACTGGATCTGGTCCTTCGGGCCGACCCGCATTCCCAGGTGCGCGGGTTCGCCATTCACCCGCACGCGGCCGTCGGCAATCGCCACTTCCATGGCGCGGCGCGAGCCGAGCCCGGCGCGCGCGAGCACCTTCTGCAGTTTTTCGTCCATCGTGGGTTCCGGCAACGGGTGGCGGTGACTGGGGCCGCGTAATGTAATACAGATCGGCGCCGGGCGGCGCGAAACCTCACCCGCTAGTGGGTCACGTCGGGGACCGGGATCGATTCCAGCAGCGCGTCCCCGTCGGCGGCAGGTTCTGCCTGCGCCGGTTCTTCCATGTCACCGTCCGGCTGCACGGCGACTTCGACCGATGCATCCATCAGCCCGTCCGACGCTGCTTCCTCCGGCGCCGGGGCGACGCCCGCACCGGCCTCCAGTTCGGCCGCGACCGTTTCGAAATCGCGGATCTCCTCCAGCGTCGGCAGCTCCGACAGTGACTTCAGGTTGAAGTAGTCGAGGAACTTGCGGGTGGTGGCGTAGAGCGACGGTCGGCCGGGGACATCCTTCTGCCCGACGACGCGAATCCACTCGCGCTCCTCCAGCGTGCGGATGATCTGCGTGCCGACGGCGACCCCGCGCACCTCCTCGATTTCGCCGCGCGTGATGGGCTGGCGATAGGCGATCAGCGCCAGCGTCTCGAGCAGCGCGCGCGAATAACGCGCCGGGCGCTCCTCCCGCAGCCGGCCGACCCAGCGCGCGTAGCGTTCGCCGACCTGCAGGCGGAAGCCGCTGGCGGTTTCCTTCAGTTCGTAACTGCACACGTCGAACGCACTGCCGAGGCGTTTGAGCGCGACGCGGATGTGCGCGCGCGGCGGCGCCTCCTCGCCGAGCACGTTCTGGATGCGATCGATGCTGAGCGGCTCGTCGGAGGCCAGCAGCAGCGCCTCGAGAATCTGCTCCAGCGGCTGGCCGTCGATGCGGATGAACTCGTTGCTGCCGGCTTCCTCGTCCTCAGCGGCATCGTACTCGGCTTCCCCGGCTCCCGCCGCTGCCGTGATTTCGCCGGCGGTGGCCGTTTCGCCGAGTTCTTCCGCCGCGCCGGGGTCCCGGACATCCATTTCGTTGCGTGGCTCTTCCATGATCAGGCACCTCCCCTCGCCTTGACGTGTATGGGTCCGAAACTCTCGTTCTGGACCAGGTCCAGCAGGAATGACTTCACCAGTTCCATCAGCGCCAGGAACGTGGTCACCACCCCGTTGCGCCCCTCCTCCACGCTGAACAGGCTGGTGAACGGAACGAACTCCTCGGCGCTGACCCGCGAGAGGATGTCGCTCATGCGTTCGCGGGTCGAGAGCCGCTCCCGCGCGACCTGGTGGTGTTCCTGCAGCCGGGCGCGCTGCATCACCTCGCCGAAGGCGTGCAGCAGCTCGGAAAGATCGACGGTGGGCTCCGGTGCCTCGCGGCGGACCTTCGGCGCGACCGCGCCGGCGACGAAGGCGTCACGCTCCAGCCGCGGCAGCGCATCGATGTCCTCGGCGGCCTTCTTGAAACGTTCGTATTCCAGCAGCCGCCGGATCAGCTCGGCGCGGGGGTCGTCCTCCTCCTCTTCCTCGCTGGCGGGCCGGGGCAGCAGGCAGCGGGACTTGATCTCGGCCAGGGTCGCGGACATCACCAGGTACTCGGCCGCCAGTTCCAGCCGGATCGCCTTCATGATCTCCACGTACTCCATGTACTGGCGGGTGATCTCGGAGACGTCGATGTCGAGGATGTCGAGGTTCTGCCGCTTGATGAGGTAGAGCAGCAGGTCGAGCGGCCCCTGGAACGCCTCGAGGAAGACCTCCAGCGCCTCGGGCGGGATGTAGAGGTCTTTCGGCAGTTCCGTGTAGGGTTCGCCGAGCACGCGGACGACGAATTCGGACTGCGCCTCGCCGGCGTCCTCTTCCGGTTCCGTGGCGGGGGGGATCTGCTCCGTGGATGCGTCGCGCTCGGGGGTTTCCAGCTCAGATTCCATGCCGGTTCGGGTCGCTCCCTGCACCTGACTTCAACGCCAGGGATGGTACCAGTTTTCGTTCAAAAAGTATCCGCTCCCTCGTGTTCGCGGACCGCCCAAAACACTACATCATGTGTTTTTCAGCGTCTGAACCACAGCATAGCCCATTTCCAGCCGTCAGCGGATACCGGCCGCGACCTCCAGTTCGTGCAGGGCATATTCCATGTCGTCGATGATGCGCTGGATCTGCGGCAGCGACTTGCGGCAGGCGGTGAACGTGAAGGCGTACTGGTCGCCGTAACTGAACTGGGTGATGTTCAGGGCCTGCCCCTGCGGCAGCAGGGAAAAGGGATACATGCCCTTGAGGCGGTAGCCGTTCCAGTAGAGCGTGTTGCGCGGGCCGGGCACGTTGGAGATGGCCACGTTGTAGATGGGCCGGAACCGGGTCGCCGTCTTCAGCAGCGGCTCCAGCAGCACCGGCGTGTTCACCAGCACGGTATAGGCCAGCACCTGCTCCTTGCTGAGCCGCTGCAGGGCTGTCTTGGCGGTGTCGGTACTGACCTTGATGGCCTCGAACCGCTCGCGCGCGTCGCCGATATCGGTGGCCAGCGAGCTCATGATGGTGGTGATCGCGTTGCCCTCGGAACTCTCATCCATGCGGATGGAGACCGGGATGATGGCGACCAGCGGCTCCTTCGGCAGCGCGTCGTGGTTGATCAGGTACTGGCGCAGGGCACCGGAGCACATCGCCAGCACGGCGTCGTTGAGGGTGCCGCCGAGCGCCTTGGCGACCGCCTTGATGCGGGCCAGCGACCAGGTCTGCGCCACCAGCCGCCGGAAGCCGGAGATCTCCTGGTTGAGAATGCAGCGCGGGGTGCGGTAGGGCATGGCCAGCGTGGACTGGTCCGGGTGCAGCATGCTGTTGAGCACCTCGCGGCCGCTCTCCATCAACCCCTTGCGCGCCGCCCACTGCCGGCGCAGCGCCTGCAGCGCGGACGGGTTCTCGGGCGAGGATTTCTTGCGGCGGTGCTTTTTCTTGTCGTATTCGCTCGACCACATGGGCGGCAGGTCGCGGCGGTCCGGGTCCTCGGAGAAGGATTCCTGCATCAGGCGCACGCCGGCGACGCCGTCCATCAGGCTGTGGTGGATCTTGCTGTATACAGCCAGTTCCTTTGTCTTCAGCCCCTCGATCATGTGGAACTCCCACAGCGGCCGGGACTGGTCCAGCGGGATGCTGTGCAGGCGCGAGAGCAGTTCGAACATCTCGCGGTAGCGCCCCGGCTTCGGCAGCGCGGAATGGCGGACGTGGTACTCGATGTCGAAATCGGTGTCCTCGGTCCACATCGGGTTGATGGCCGGACCGAACGGGGCGAACAGCTTCTTTTTCAGCATCTCGCGCACGTCGCTGTGGGCACGCATCTCGCGGTAGAAGTCGCCGATCGGGTCCTTGACGCCTTCCGGGGGATCGAACAGTTGCAGCCCGCCCACGTGCATGGGCGTGGCCCGGGACTCCATCAGGAACCAGCCGGAATCGGTGATCGGCAGTTTTTTCATGGACATGGATCGTTCCCCTGCAGGCAGCGTCGCAACGGAAAGATTAGCCGAGAATCCGGCCGTGAGGCTGAAGCCCCACCCACATAAACCCCGGTGGGTCAGACTTCGGTAGCCCCGGTGGGTCAGACTTCAGTCTGACATCGACATGGGTAAGGCTGAAGCCTTACCTGCAACGGATACAAGGGATACAAACCAGGACCACCCCTACCGGTAATCCAGCCCCATCGCGCGGCGCACGGCGTCGAGGGTCTCGCGGCTTTCCTCGCGCGCCTTCTCGCAGCCCTCGCTGATCACTGCCCGCACCACGTCGGGATTGGACTCGTACTCGCGGGCGCGCAGGCGGATCGGCGCCAGGGTGGCGTCCATCGCCTCGATCAGCGGTTTCTTGCAGTCCAGGCAGCCGATGCCGGCGCTCCGGCACCCTTCCTGCACGTACTTGTGCGTGTCGGCGTCGGTGTAGACCTTGTGCAGTTCCCACACCGGGCACTTGTCCGGGTCACCCGGGTCGGTGCGGCGCACGCGGGCCGGGTCGGTGGGCATCTTGTTGATCTTGTCGGCCAGGTCGTCGGTGAGTTCGCGCAGCGCGATGGTGTTGCCGTAGGACTTGGACATCTTCTGGCCGTCCACGCCCGGCAGCTTGGAGTCCGGCGTCAGCAGCGGCTGCGGCTCCGGCAGGATCGGCCGCCCGCCGCCCTCGAGGTAGCCGAGCAGGCGTTCCTGGTCACCCACCGACAGGTTGTTCTGGTCCTTGAGCAGGGCCCGAGCCCGTTCCAGCGCCTCCTGGTCACCCTGCTCCTGGTAGCGCTTGCGCAGGTCCCGGAACGCCTTCGCCGATTTCTTGCCCATTTTCCGGATCGCAGCCTCGGCGTTCTCCTCGAAACCGGGCTCGCGGCCGTACATGTGGTTGAAGCGGCGGGCGATCTCGCGCGTCAGTTCGACGTGCGCGACCTGGTCCGCCCCGACCGGCACCTTGCCGGCGCGGTAGATCAGGATGTCGGCACTCTGCAGCAACGGGTAACCGAGAAAGCCGTAGGTGTCCAGATCAAGGTCCTTCAGGTTTTCCCGCATGTCCTTGTAGGAAGGCACCCGTTCCAGCCAGCCCAGCGGTGTCAGCATGGAGAGCAGCAGGTGCAGTTCGGCGTGCTCGGGCACCCGCGACTGCAGGAACAGCGTCGCCGAACCCGGGTTGACGCCGGCGGCGAGCCAGTCGATCACCATGTCCCAGACATGCGCCTCGATGTTCTGCGGGTGTTCGTAGTGCGTGGTGAGGGCGTGCCAGTCCGCGACGAAAAAGAAACACTCGAATTCGTGCTGCAGGCGGATCCAGTTGGTCAGCACGCCGTGGTAGTGGCCGAGATGCAGCCGTCCGGTGGGACGCATGCCGGACAAAACGCGTGTTTCCGGGTCAACGGAAGCCAAGGAGATCTCCAATCAGGGCCGAGGAAGGGGCGGATTATAAGGCACCCGGCCGGTTCGCGCTGAAGCCGGTCAGACCGCCCGCGCGGGCTTGCTATTGAAACGGCGTCACGTCCCCCATGCCGACCCGGATCACCTCCGGCACACCCTCGACCAGGCTGATCACCGAGGTTGGCTCAAGCCTGCCGGCGCCGCCGTCGATGACCAGGTCCAGCGCGTGCCCGACCCGCTGCCGGATCTCCTGCGGATCGGCCAGCGGCAGGCTTTCCCCGGGCAGGATCAGCGTGGTGCTCAACAGCGGGCCGCCGACCTCCTCCAGCAGGGCCTGCGCGATGGCGTGGTCCGGCACACGCAGGCCGATGGTGCGGCGCTTCGGGTGCAGCAGGCGCCGCGGCACCTCGCCGGTGGCGCGCAGCAGAAAGGTATAGGGGCCGGGCGTGAAATTCTTCAGCAGGCGGAACGCGGCCGTGTCCACCCGCGCGTACACCGCCAGTTCCGAGAGGTTCCGGCAGACCAGCGTCATGTTGTGGGACGGCACCAGCTGCCGGATGCGGCGGATGCGCTCCAGCGCCTCCCGCTCCCCCGGCAGGCAGCCCAGCGCGTAGGCGGAATCGGTGGGATAGGCGATCACCCCGCCCAGCTGGAGCACGTGCGCCGCCTCCCGCAGCAGCCGGCGCTGTGGGTTGTCCGCGTGGATCTCGACCAGGCGGCTCACGACGCGCCCCCCGGCAACTGCCCGGGACCGGCGTTTCCGGTACCATGTCGCCCCATCCCTGGCCGGCAACGGGCTGCCATGAAACTGCTGTTCGATTTCTTCCCGGTGGTGCTGTTCTTCGCCGTGTACAAGTACACCGGCGACATCGTCATCGCCACCGCCGTGTTGATCCCGGTGACGGCGGCGCAGGTCGGCTGGACCTGGTTCCGGCACCGGCGTGTGGAAAACATGCACCTCATCACGCTCGTTCTCGTTGTTCTGCTCGGTGGTGCCACCATTCTGTTCCAGGACGCCACCTTCATCCAGTGGAAACCGACGCTGGTCAACTGGCTGTTCGCGCTGGCCTTCCTCGGCAGCGAGTACATCGGCGAGCGCAACCTGGTGCAGCGCATGCTGGAGGCCAACCTGCAACTGCCTCGCCCGGTCTGGACGCGTCTGAATTTCGCCTGGATCGGTTTCTTCACCTTCGTCGGCGCGCTGAACCTGTTCGTGGCCTTCAATTTCGACGAGAACACCTGGGTGAATTTCAAGCTGTTCGGCCTGCTCGGCCTGACCCTGCTGTTCGTCGTTGTGCAGGGCCTCTGGCTGGCCCGGCACCTGCCGGAAGAGGGCCCGGAGGCCACGCCGCCTGAACCGGGTGAGAAATCCACCCCGCAACCCCCGGGAGATCCGCGCTGATGTGGTATGCCATCCTGAGTGAAGACGTCGAGAACAGTCTGCCGCTGCGCAAGAGCGCCCGGCCCGCGCACCTGGCCAGGCTGGAGGAGTTGCGCGACGAGGGGCGCCTGCTGGTGGCGGGGCCGCACCCGGCGCTGGATACCGAGGAGCCCGGCGACGCCGGCTTCACCGGCAGCCTCGTGATCGCCGAATTCGTGTCGCTGGAAGCGGCGCGGCATTGGGCGGACGAGGATCCGTTCGTGGCGGCCGGGGTCTACGCGAAGGTCACCGTGAAACCGTTCAGGCGCGTGCTGCCGTGACGGGGCGCACCGCGCGCGCCATTTTGCTTTTCACCGGTCGGCATTTACCATAGCGGCCTTCCGAGACGAGCAGGGTTCCTTCCGTGCGCCTTCTTTTCTGCATCACGCTTGCCCTGGTGGCGACACTGCCCCACACCCCGGACGCCGATGCGGCCACCCGGATGTGGGTGCGCGACTGGCTGCATGTCCCGCTGCGCAGCGGACCAAGCGGCAACCATCGCATCGTGCACAAGGGGTTGCGCAGCGGCTCGGAGGTGACGGTCCTGCAGATGGACGCCGGCAACAGCTACTCGCTGGTGCGCACCGAGGGCGGCACCGAGGGCTACATCCCCACCCAGTACCTGCTGCCGGAGCCGATTGCCGAGATCAAGCTGGCCCGGGCGCAGGCGCTGATCCAGAAGATGCGCGAGAACCAGAACCCGATGCAGTCCCAGCTGACCGCGCTGGAGAACGACAACAACGCGCTGCGGGCACAGAACGAGACCCTGATCCAGGCCAAGGAAAGCGCCATGGCGGAACTCGAGCGGATCAAGAAACTGTCCGCCAACACCGTCGCCATCGACCGGCGCAACCAGGAACTGCTGGAGAAGAACCGCACCCTGAGCAACCGGATCGACGAATTGAATGCCGAAAACGGCCGGCTCAAGGACGAATCCAGCCAGGAATGGTTCAAGCTCGGCGCCGGCGCCATCATCCTCGGCGTGATCATGGGCCTGCTGCTGCCGTATTTCCGGCCGCGCCGGAAGCCCCAGTCCGGCTGGGTCTGAGGCACCTCACCGGGGCCCGGCCCGACTGGCCGGATGGCTGCCGCTGTCCTATGCTTGGCCGAGTAACCGAAGACGGATCTTCATCCTGCGAGGTGCGTTGCATATGCCGATCACCACGTTCACCAGTGACGATGACAACGAAATCACCATCAATGTCAGTGGACGTTTTGATTTCCGCCTGGTGCAGGAGTTCCGCGAGGCCTATTCGGGCATCAACAACCCTAATGCCACCGTGATCATCGACATGCACGACGCCGAGTACATGGACAGTTCGGCGCTGGGCATGCTGCTGAACATGCAGAAGAAGCTGGACATGGACCGCTCGC
>JBFKKR010000045.1:0-23872 GCA_041682035.1 Pseudomonadales bacterium
CCATGAAACCGACAAGCATCGTTGCCTGTGCAGTGCTGGCGGCCGGCTGCCTGCACACCCTGCCCGCATTCGCCAATCCCGAGATCGACGCCCTGCGCAAGGAACTGGTCCGCATGCGCCTGGACTACGAGGCGCGCATCCAGCAGCTCGAGCAGCGGCTGCAGGCCGCCGAGCAGCGCGTCGAGGAGGTACAGACCGCCACCACCCAGCCGGCGCCGCAGTCCCCGGCCAGAAGCAGCATCGCGGCACTCAATCCTGCCATCGGCGCGGTGCTGGTCGGCACCTACCGCGCGCATGACGACGAGAACATGGACGGCATCCAGGGTTTCGCCATCGGCGAGGAATCCGGCCGCGGCAGCGAGGGTTTCTCGCTCGGGGAGACCGAGGTCAACCTGAAGGCACCGATCGACGACAAGTTCCTCGGCAACCTCACCTTCGCGCTCGCCGACGAGGATGGCGAAACCGAGGTCGAACTCGAGGAGGCGTGGCTGCAGACCACCGCCCTGCCGCACGGCTTCACGGCGCGCTTCGGCCGCTTCTTCTCCGATGTCGGCTACCTGAACCAGTTCCACGCGCACGCGGACGACTTCGTCGACCGGCCGCTGCCCTACCGCGCCTTCCTCGGCAACCAGCTCACCGACGACGGCGTCCGGCTGAGCTGGGTGGCGCCGACCGACCTCTTCATCGAGCTCGGCGGCGAGTGGCTGCGCGGCGCCGCTTTCCCGGCCGGCGGCAGCGACAACGAGGGCAAGGGCACGTGGACCGCCTTCGCCCACGTCGGCGGCGACGTCGGGCCCAGCAACAGCTGGCGGCTGGGCCTGTCGAAGGTGGACTCGGACGTGGCCGGCCGCGAGACCGGTGAAGACGAGAGCGGCGACGGCGGCGTGACCACCTTCACCGGTGACAGCGACCTGCTGATCGCGGACTTCATCTGGAAGTGGTCCCCGAACGGCAACCCGACCGACCGCTTCCTGAAGCTGCAGGCGGAGTACTTCCAGCGCGACGAGAGCGGCGCGTACAGCCTCGATGTGCCCGCCGTGCTGAACGATGTCACCCTGCCCTATTCCGGCGACAGCAGCGGCTGGTACGCGCAGGCGTTCTGGCAGTTCAAGCGCGGCTGGCGCGTGGGCCTGCGTCACGCCGAGCTGCGCACCGACGAACCCGGCCCGGCGTTCGCCGGTTCGGTGCTGGAACGGATGGGCCACGACCCGTCGCACGACAGCCTGGTGTTCGAATGGGCCAACAGCGAGTTCAGCCGCCTGCGGCTGCAGTTCAACCACGACCGCACGCTGCCGGAGTCGGACAACCAGCTGGTACTGCAGTACATCATGAGCCTGGGCGCGCACGGTGCGCACCAGTTCTAGGTGGCCGGCGCAATGACGAGGCAACTCACGCTACTGCTGCTCACGCTGGCCTGCGCCCTGCCGGCGCAGGCCGGCCTGCGCATCTTCGCCTGCGAACCGGAATGGGGCGCGCTCGCGCGCGAACTCGCCGGGCCGGATGCACACATCGATGTCGCCACCACCGCGCAGCAGGATCCGCACCACGTGCAGGCGCGGCCGAGCCTGCTGGCGCAGGTGCGGCGCGCCGACCTGCTGGTCTGCAACGGCGCCGACCTCGAGGTCGGCTGGCTGCCGCTGCTGCTGCAGCGCGCCGGCAACCCTGCCATCCAGCCCGGACAGCCGGGCCACTTCCTGGCGGCGGACCACGTGCACCTGCTTGACCTCCCCGGGCGGATCGACCGCAGCCAGGGCGATGTCCATCCACAGGGCAACCCGCACCTGCACCTGGATCCGGATCGCCTGCGGCAGGTCGCCGTCGCGCTCGCTGCACGGCTCCGGCAGGTCGATGCCGGGCATGCTGCGACCTACCGGGCACAGGCCGACAGGTTCATCGAACGCTGGGACGCCGCGACCAGGAAATGGCGCGGGCAGGCGCAGGCACTCCGGGACCTGCCGGTGCTGGTGGTGCACACCGAGTGGCGCTACCTGTTCGAGTGGACCGGCATGCGCGCGGTCGCCCACCTGGAGGACAAGCCGGGCATCCCGCCCTCGAGCAACCATCTCGCAAAGGTTCTGCAGAAGGCGGAGCAGGAGAAACCCGTTGCAATCCTCACCGCGCCCGGGCGCTCCACGCGCGGACCGGACTGGCTGCACGCGCGCAGCGGTATCGCTGTGCTGCAGCTGCCGTACACGGTCGGCGGCAACGAGCGCGCGGACGACCTGTTCGCGCTGTTCGATGAAACGCTGCGCCTGCTGATGACACTGCAGCGGTGAACGAAGGACTCGACCCCGGCATTCTCGGCCCGGCATTCCTGGCCGGACTGCTGGTGCTGACGACCCACGTCCCGCTGGGACGCGAGGTCATCCGGCGCGGGATCATCTTCATCGACATCGCCATCGCGCAGCTCGCGGGCACGGGCGTGATCGCCGCGAAGGTGACGGGCTTCGCGCACGACTGGTGGCAGCTGCAGCTGGCCGGGCTGACCGTCGCGCTGCTGGGCGCGGGATTCCTGACCTGGAGCGAACGGCGCTGGCCCGACCTGCAGGAAGCCATCATCGGCGTCATCTTCGTCAGCATGGCCAGCCTTGCGATCGTGGTGCTGGCGGGTCACCCCCACGCCGGCGATGAACTGCAGTCGCTGCTGGCGGGGCAGATTCTCTGGGTGACAGCCGACATGCTCTGGCGCAGCGGCATCGGGTTCGCAATCGTGCTGCTGGCCTGGCTGCTGCTTCCGCAGCACTGGCGGCGGCAGCTTTTCTACCTGCTGTTCACCGTGGCGGTGACCACGTCGGTGCAGCTGGTCGGCGTCTACCTCGTGTTCGCCAGCCTCATCCTGCCGGCGCTGGCGGTGCAGGGCATGCATGCGCGTGCCGGAATCTTCGTCGGGCTGGTCGCCGGCGCGGCCGGCTATGCGGTTGGACTCGTCGGCTCTGCGCTGTTCGACCTGCCCGCGGGCAGCCTCTGCGTGCTGGGACTGCTCGGCGCCAGCCTGCTGGTGCTGGCCGCGCGTGCGGTGATGCGTTAGCCCCACGCCGGCTGCCCGGCGCGGCGCGAATTATCCGGTGCCGGCGGCGGCTTTGTCCGCTGCCACCTGGTCCTTGCGGCAGTAATAGCGTGCAGCCAGGTTGTCGTTGTAGGCGCGCACGATCGACGGGATGATGCTGCCGTCTGCAATGGCGTCGGGAGACTGGAACTCGATCTGCCGCCGCCCCATCATGCGCAGTGCGACGTAGTCGTCGACCAGCAGTTTTCCTTCCGCCAGCAGCACGAAGGAGGTATTCGGCACACGGTCCTCCTCGATGACCGGCCGGATCAGGTCCAGCCCGCGGTGCGGTGGCAAGGCGTGCTTGGTGACGATCACGTCCACGGAGTTGGCGCGGGCATGCGCCAGCGCGTCGGGCACGGAGTGCTTCACCCAGGTGCGGAAGCGGTGGAACTCGTCCGCACGGAGCACATCCTCCAGCGCCTGCGCCTGCTGCTGGCAGTCGTCCACGATCAGCACGCGGATGGGCCGGCAGACCAGGCTGAAGACGCCGTCGAGCAGTGTGCCCGGATCCATGTCGCGCTTGTTCAGGAACTTCAGGGAACCGTTGGAGATCATGGTGAGGATGTCCCGGTCCAGCAGCACGCGCGGCTGACCGGACACCAGCAGCACCGGCGTGCGCAGTCCCAGTTCCTTCCAGTTCTTGATGAAATCGGTGCCCTGGCGCTCCCCGAACGCACCGGCCAGCCGGTAGTCGACGATCAGCAGATCGAAGCTGTTGTGGCGCATGTGCCAGTCGGCTTCCTCCACCGTGTGGACCGGCACCAGGTGGAACCGGACGCGCGACTGCGTACGCAGCATGTCCGCCATGAGTTCCAGGTCGTCCGGATCATCGTCCAGCAGCAGAATCCTGTACACGTCGCCCTCCGGGCAAACCCCTTGCTTCAAGGAGCCAACCATAAGCGGATTTTCCTGAACGATGCATGAACCAGATCACAGTTTCAGAAAAGAGTGCCCGGAAATGCTGTGGTGCAGGCCCCAGCCTGCTGCTGGCCTGGCCCGTCAGAATGAATTCTGACCCACAAGGGGAATGTTGCTGTAGGTCAGGCTTCAGCCTGACGCCGGTACCAGCCCGGCCTGCCGGTGCTGTGTCGGTGTGCACCCATAGGTGCGCTTGAACGCCTGCGTCAACGCCACGTCCGAGCCATATCCCAGTTGCTCGGCGATCTGCCAGACCGGCTGGCGGGTGTGCTGCAGCCGCCAGGCGGCCAGTCGCATGCGGTGCTCGCGCAGGTAGGTCAGCGGCGGCCTGCCCATGATCTTCTTGAAACGGTTTACGAACGCCGAGCGTGACAGTGCGCCCAGCCGCGCCAGTTCCGGTACGGTCCAGTCCCGCTGCGGCGCGCCGTGCATGGCCACCAACGCCGAGGACAGCGCGCGGTCCTTCAGCGCCAGCAGCCAGGTGCCGGAGTCCTCGTTGAGGTCGCGCAGGTACTGCCGCAGCGCCTGTACCAGGATGATGTCCGCGGCCCGGTTCACCACCATCTGCAGGCCGGCGTCGTTGCCGCGCAGCTCCGTCAGCAGGAACTGCAGGCCGAACTGCAGCCACGCCGCCGGCTGGCCGTTGGTCCCCGGCAGCAGGATGACGTCCGGCAGCGCCTCCATGATGGGCCGCGCGAGGTCCACGTCGAAGTGGAAATAACCACTGAGCAGGGTCGTCACCGGTCCGTCGCGGTCCAGCCACTGCACCTCGAAACCCGGTGCGTCGAAGACCTCCATCAGGTCCTTTTCCTGCTGTGCTTCCGTTTCGCCGGAGCGGATCCGGTGGGGCGTGCCCTTGGGGACGATCAGCCCGTCTCCCGCCTGGAAGCGCCGTGGCGCCTCGTTGCCCAGCTGCAGCCAGCCACCACCCTGCTGGCACAGGTGGAAGCTGCTGAGTCCGCGCGTGCTGAGCCGCATGCCCCAGGGTGCCGCCAGCCGTACCTGGCGGAACACGGCGCCGTGCATGTTGATGTCGTTCAGCAACTGGCTCAGGGCATCCATGGACGCCTCCACGGGGTTTACGAGCGTTTCATTATGCTTCGAGCGTTTCTATATGTATATAGACACTTTTACGCCTGTATCAACCAGCCAGCAGATCGCAAACTGTTCGCTGTCGATCAATAAATCCACAAGACGGAGAGCACCACCATGGCATCAACACCCGCAAACGAATGGAAGGACGGCAAGAAGTACCTCTGGCTGATGAGCCCCCTGCTCCCCCTGCTGGGCGTGCTGGCCTTTGCCGCCTACGCCTTCACCGGCTTCAGTGCCCTGCTCTGGACCGGACCCATCCTGGTATTCCTCGTCGTCCCGCTGCTCGACTTCCTGATCGGCACCGACCCGGTCAACGCACCCGAGAGCGCGGTACCCGGTCTCGTCGCGCAGAAGTACTACAAGTACATCACCTACGCCTACATTCCGTCGCAGTTCGCGGTGACCGTCATGGGTGCGCTGTACGCGGCCAGCGGCCAGCTGGCGATCTGGGAGTTCGCCGGACTGGTACTCAGCGTGGGCACGCTGAACGGCATCGGCATCAACACCGCGCACGAACTCGGCCACAAGGCCGGGAAGCTCGACCGCTGGCTCGCCAGGCTGACGCTGGCGCCCGTGGCCTACGGACACTTCTTCGTGGAGCACAACCGCGGTCACCACGTGCGCGTCGCCACCCCGGAAGACCCGGCCAGTTCGCGCATGGGCGAGACCTTCTGGCAGTTCCTGCCGCGCACCGTGACCGGCAGCGTGCGCTCCGCGTGTGAACTGGAGCGAAAGCGGCTCGCGCGCGAAGGCCGATCCTTCTGGAGCGTGGAGAACGAGGTACTGCAGGCGTGGGCGATGACCGTCGCGCTGTTCGCCGCCCTGACCATCGCGCTCGGCCCGGTCGCCCTGCTGTTCCTGGTGCTGCAGGCGGCCTACGGCGCATCGCTGCTGGAAGTCATCAACTACATCGAGCACTACGGCCTGCTGCGCCGGAAGCAGGAGAACGGCCGCTACGAGCGTTGCCAGCCGCAGCACTCCTGGAACAGCAACCACATCGTGACCAACCTGGTGCTGTACCAGTTGCAGCGTCACTCGGATCACCACGCGCACCCGACGCGCCCGTTCCAGGCCCTGCGTCACTTCGAGGAAGCGCCGCAGCTGCCCAGTGGCTACGCCTCCATGCTGATCGCCGCGTACATCCCCCCGCTGTGGTTCCGCATCATGGACCACCGCGTGGTCGCGCACTACAAGGGTGACCTCTCCGTCGCCAACCTGCAGCCGGGCAGGGAAGAGAAACTGCTGGCGAAGTGGTCGGCCGCCAACGACAACGCCAGCGAAGCGCAACAGGCCGCCTGAGGAGGATGGACCATGAAAAAGTGGCAATGCACGATCTGTGACTTCTGCTACGACGAGGCCGCCGGCTTTCCGGAGGAAGGCATCGCACCGGGCACCCGCTGGGAGGACATCCCCGACGACTGGAGCTGCCCGGACTGCGGGATGGGCAAGTCGGACTTCGTGATGCAGGAAGTGTAGGCAGCGCAGCCAGGAAGCCGAACAGGGCCGGGACGATGTTCCCGGCCCTGTTGTTTACAGGCCCGCCGAAACGTGCCCCGGTAACGCACGGTGCAAACCGGGCGGTGCGCAGCCTTGATTTCAGCTGATCCGGACGCAAGTTACCGGTATGAACAAGCGTCCCGGGGACGCATTGCATCTTGTAAGCATCCGGAAGAATCGATGGTGCCGTTTGGATTCGACATCCAGGCCAGCCGGGCACATGCCCTGAGGAACGCACTGCACTCCGCGGTGCTGCTCGCGGTGATGGGCGGCTTCCTGGCACTGCTGGGCTGGCTGATCTGGGGCGTGGAAGGGCTGGCCGTGCTGGCCGGCGCCGGGCTGGGCGCACTGCTGTTCAACCCGGGCGCCTCCCCCACGCTGGTGATGCGGCTGTACGGTGCACGCCCGCTGTCCGCGCGCCAGGCGCCGGCCCTGTTCCGGGCCCTCGCCGTGCTCAGCGAGCGGGCCGGACTGCCCGGCCGTCCACAGCTGTACTACGTACCCAGCCATGCCGCCAACGCGTTCGCGGTCGGTGACCGCCGCAACGCCGCCATCGGGCTGAGCGATGGCCTGCTGCGACAACTCAACCTGCGCGAACTCGCCGCGGTACTGGCGCACGAGATCAGCCATGTCCGCCATAACGACCTGTGGGTGATGGGGCTGGCCGACCTGATCAGCAACCTGACCCGCTGGCTCTCCCTGTTCGGACAGTTCCTGTTGCTGCTCAGCCTGCCGGCGTACCTGTTCTACGAAGTCCCGGTGAACTGGTTCGCGATCCTGCTGCTGATCCTCGCGCCGAATCTCAGCGCGCTCGCGCAGCTGGCGCTGTCCCGCACGCGCGAATTCGAGGCGGACCGTGGCGCCGCCGAACTGACCGGCGACCCCGGGGCACTGATCAGCGCACTGGCGCGGCTGGAGCGCAGCCAGGGCGGCTGGCTGGAGCAGATCCTGTTTCCCGGACGGCGGGTGCCGGATCCCTCGCTGCTGCGCACGCATCCGCACACCAGCGAGCGAATCGCCCGCCTGCACGAGTTCGCCCCACGGCAGCGGCTGCAACCGGTCGTGCTGCGCCTGCAGGATCCGCTGGCACTGTTGCCGTTGCAGATGGCGCGCCCGGTGCGCCGCCCCCGCTGGCACCTGAACGGCCTCTGGTACTGAGATCCCTGGTCGACGTACAGGGTCGCGCGGTCGCGTGCCCGGCCGTTACTCCCCGAGTTCCGCCAGGACCGACTTCACGCGTGCCTCGATGTCATCACGCACCTTGCGGAACGCCTCCGGCGGCATGTCGCGGGGATCGGGAATCTGCCAGTCCGCGCGCATTCTCGCCCGCACATGCGGACAGGCATCCCCGCATCCCATGGTGGCGACGAAGTCGTACTCGACGTCAGGGACATCATCCAGCGCGATGCTCGCATGCGTGGACAGGTCGTAACCGCGTTCGGCCATCGCGGCGATGGCGCGCGGGTTGATCTTCCCGCTGGGCCGGGAGCCGGCACTGTAGGCCTCGACGCCCGCGCCGCCATGCATGCGCGCGAAGGCCTCTGCCATCTGGCTGCGGTTGGAATTCTCGACGCAGACGAAGAGCAGTCTGAGCGGGGTCGCGGTTTTCATCATCGGTGCACCCGGTGGCTGTTTCAGCGCAGCGACAACGGCCGTTCGGGTCCGCCATCTGCCTGGTTCAGCGTGAAAAAGTCGATCAGCTTCGACATGTTCCGCGCCTGTTCGGCCATTGACTCGCTCGAAGCCGAAGCCTCCTCCACCAGGGCCGCGTTCTGCTGGGTCATCTCGTCCATCTGGCTGACAGCACGGTTTACCTGCTCGATGCCCTGCGTCTGTTCCTGTGCGGCTTCGGCGATCTGCGCGATGGTGGTGCTCACATTCTGCACCGCATCGACAATCTCCTTCAGGGTTGCGCCGGACTCGTTCACCAGCCTGGTGCCCTGCTCCACCCGCGATTCGCTGTCGCGGATCAGGTCCTTGATCTCCTTTGCCGCCGCGGCTGAACGCTGCGCAAGATTCCGCACCTCTCCCGCCACCACCGCGAAACCGCGGCCCTGCTCACCAGCACGCGCCGCCTCGACGGCCGCATTCAGCGCCAGCAGGTTGGTCTGGAAGGCAATCTCGTCGATCACCCCGATGATGTCAGCGATCTTCTTCGAAGCCTCGTTGATGCCCGCCATCGCCTGCACCGCCCCGGCCACCACCTGGCCGCCACGCTCCGCCTTGCCACGCGCCTCGGCGGCGAGTTCATTGGCGCTCCGCGCACTGGCGGCGCTCTGCCGCACGGTGGATGTCATCTGCTCCATGCTCGAGGCGGTTTCCTCCAGCGCGCTGGCCTGCTCCTCGGTCCGCTGGCTGAGATCGGCGTTGCCCTGCGCCATTTCCTCGGCACCGTTTGAGACGCTCCCGGATGCCTCGTTGATCTGGCTCATGATGTCGGTGAGGTTCGCCACCGTGGTGTTGATGCCCTCTTTCAGGTCGTTGAACTTGCCCCGGTACTCTGCCGTGATGCGCACGGTCAGGTCGCCTTCGGCCATGGCCGACACCGCTTGCAGGGTTTCATCGACGATTCCCTCGCACACGTCTACCAGCTGGTTCAGCCCCCGCCCGAGCGTCTCGAAAAAGCCGCTTTTCCCACCCATCTCGATCCGCTGTGACAGGTCACCGTTGACCGCGCCCTGCACGATGCCGTCGATCTCCTTCTCGACCGCCACTTCCAGCGTACGATCCGTCCACTCCACCACCGTGCCGATCCGCTCGCCGTCATCGCTGTTGATCGGATTGGCGACCAGGCCGAAAGTGCGCCCCCCGATCATGATCTCGGAGCGGTACGTCCCGGTCATGCCACCTACGAGGTTCCGCTGGTGGGCCGGATTCTCGTGGAACTGGTCGATGTTGGCGCCCATCAGGTTGTCCACTGCGAAACCTGGCAGATCGCGCTGAATATCCGGCTCTGCATTGCGCATCATCCTGAAGATCGCGTCATTCATGTAGATGATGTTGAACTCGGCATCGGCGATCATGGCGTTCGTCGCCACGTTGTCCAGCGCCTGGCGAATGCGCTTGTTCTCGTTGGCGACGCGCTTCTCCTCTGCCTCGCGCGCCAGCTGCTGTGTTTTGTCCTGCCACTCCACCACCGTGCCGAGGCGCTTTTGTCCGGTATCGTCATAAACCGGTGATGCCGTCAGTCCGAAGGTCAGCCCGGCCAGCACCAGTTCGGTCCGGTAGGGCTCGCGCAGGTTCCCGATCAGGTTGCGCTGATGCGCCGGGTTCTTGTGGAACACGTCCACGCAGGTACCCACCAGGTCCTTCACGCTGAATTTCGGCAGTACCGTTTGCAGTTTCTGCTCGTTCCCGCCCAGCATGGCTTTCACGGAATCGTTCACGTAGACGATTTCCATGTCGTTGTTGGCGATCATCACGTTCGCCTGGCAGACCTCCAGGGCAGAAGCGATGCGCGCATTCTCCGCGGCCAGCGCGTCCGCCTTCTCGCGCGCAGCCAGTGCCGCGGTCTTGTCGTTCCACTCCACCACCGTACCCTGCCGATTGCCATCCGTGTCATAGACCGGCGAGGCAATGAGGCCGAAGGTCAGGCCCGCCAGCCTGAGGTCTGTCTCGTAGGACGTGGTCAGGTTTCCGATCAGGCCGCGCTGGTGCGCGGGGTCCCTGTGGAACACGTCCACGCAGGTACCGATCAGGTCGTCCACCCTGAAGTTCGCCAACACTGTGCGCAGCTGCCGCTCGTTTTCCGTCAGCATGGCTGTGACCGTGTCGTTCATGTACACGATCTCCATGTCGTTGTTGGCGATCATCACGTTCGCGTTGCAGACCTTCAGTGCTGCTGCAATGCGGGCGTTGTCGGCGGCGATTGCCCGCTCGGCCTCCTCCCGTGCAAGGGTGGCCGTCTTGTCGTTCCACTCCACCACCGTACCCTGCCGGGTGCCGTCCGCGTCATAGACCGGCGAGGCGATGAGACCGAAGGTGAGACCTGCCAGCTTCAGGTCTGTCTCGTAGAAAGTGGTCAGCTTCCCGATCATGCCACGCTGGTGCGCCGGTTCCTTGTGGAACACGTCCACGCAGGTGCCCACCAGGTCTTTCACCCTGAAGTTCGGGAGTACCGTGCGCAACTGCCGCTCGTTCTCCGTCAGCATGGCCGTGACCGTGTCGTTCATGTACACGATCTCCATGTCGTTGTTGGCAATCATCACGTTGGCCTTGCAGACCTTCAGCGCGGCCGCAATGCGGGCATTCTCAGCCGCAACCGCCCGCTCAGCCTCCTCACGCGCAAGTGCGGCCGTCCTGTCGTTCCACTCCACCACCGTACCCTGACGGTTACCGTCCGCGTCGTAGACCGGCGAGGCGATGAGACCGAAGGTCAGGCCCGCCAGCCTGAGCTCCGTCTCATAGGAAGTGGTCAGGTTCCCGATCAGGCCACGCTGGTGCGCCGGATCCTTGTGGAACACGTCCACGCAGGTGCCCACCAGGGCTTTTACTTCGAAATTCGTCAGTACCGTGCGCAACCGCTCCTCGTTCCCCGTCAGCATCTCGGTGACGGTATCGTTCATGTACACGATTTCCATATCGTTGTTGGCGATCATCACGTTCGCGTTGCAGACCTTCAGTGCCGCAGCAATACGCGCGTTGTCGGCAGCGATGGCACGCTCGGCCTCCTCACGGGCAAGGGTGGCCGTCTTGTCGCTCCACTCCAGCACCGTGCCGATGCGGCGACCCTGCTCATCGTGCACCGGAGAGGCGCTCAGGCCCAGGGTCAGGCCGGCGATCTTCAGGTCCGTGCGATAACTGCCCTGCATGTTCGCAATCAGCTGCCGCTGCTGAACCGGGTCGGCGCCAAAGACGTCCACGCAGGCGCCAAGCAGATTACCGGCACTGAACTCCGGCAGTTCGCGACGCAGGCTGGACTCATTGGCGGACATCATCCGGTTGGCGGCGTCATTCATGTACACCACCCGCATGTCGCTGTCTGCAATCATGACGTTGGCTTCACAAGCCTTCAGGCCGGCAGCGATCCGCGCATTCTCCGCCGCGACGCGGGCATTTTCCGCGGCAATTCTTTCCTTCTCCGCGGCGATCTCCTGCTCACGCACCAGGTTGTCACGCAGCGCCTTGCGGGTCTGTTCGAGATTCTGCTGGAGTTGTCCGAGTTCGTCGTTCGAGGTCACAGTGATCGGTTGATCAAGCCGGCCCGCCGCGATGTTTGAAACCGACTGGTTGATGGTCTCCAGTGGCCGGATGACGGTGCGCGCCACCACCATCGCCAGCACCGCCACGATCGCCACGTTGAGCAACAGGATCTGCAGAATCGTGAACCAGAACAGTTCACTCAGTTTGGCTTTCACGGCCTCATCCTCGGCCACGACGACGACGGTGCCGACGTTGTTGCCCTCAAATTCCAGGGCCCTGCTCAGGGTGGCAGCGCCGGTCGCGGGCAGTTCGGTCAGTTCCGCCGGTTTCCCGTCAGCGTCCTTGCCCCGGCCGATGAGCAGCTTGCCGTTCTTGTCGAGCGCCCCGACCGCCCGCAGCCACTCCGAGCGCAGTTCCGACTCGATGGAATCTGACGCGAACTGCAGTTCGAAATTCCAAAGCGGTCCGGGAAGGGACAGTTCGAGGCGGCTGGCGGCGTCCCCTGCCTGTCTTTCCATCGCGCTGACGAGTCGCTGTTTTTCCTGCTGGTAGGAATACATGCCCAGTGCCGCAGTCACCAACGTGACCGCCAGCACGACCTGGATATTCAAACGGGTACGGAGACGCATGGTATTTCTACCTTATGAGGGGTGCATGGAAATAAAAGATGCGGCAGCATGTGCCGACGCCTTGCGCGCCGGAACCCGGGCACGGGCGGCTGCCGCTGCCGGGCCGGGCTTGCCGGGATCCGCGCGCGCCACCACCGGCAAGAGGTTCTACTTCAGGTTGGCGAGATAGTCCTGGACGATCTTCGCCGCGTCGATCTTCTTGAGTCCCTCGTTGAAGATCGCCGCCAGTTTTCCGCCTTCTTCCGTCTTGCTGAAGCAGATGTGCAGTTTCTTGATCTCAAGCGGCTTCGTATTGAAGCGGATCTTGTCCTTGTGCTCGGGAAACTGGTTCCCCAGCAGGTAGTTCATGACGTTCTGGTCAATCACCGCCAGGCGGATACGCTGTGCGGCCAGCTTCTGGATGTTCTTGTCGTCACTGGGCGCCGCGTCTGCGTCAAGCGCCCCACTCGCCACTGCCGCATCGAACGACGCAGTATTGACATAACCGGATACGGTACCGATGCGGATGCCCTTCAGGTCGTCCAGGCCCGACCAGGTGACCGGCGCGTCGGCGTGCTCGGCGAAGCCGAGCGGGCTGTCGCCCATCGCATCGGAGAAAATGAAGTCGG
The DNA here is from genome assembly GCA_041682035.1 of Pseudomonadales bacterium. GTDB lineage: Bacteria > Pseudomonadota > Gammaproteobacteria > Pseudomonadales > JBFGWM01 > JBFJWR01. The sequence continues at coordinate 12,939 of JBFKKR010000045.1, forward strand.
CCTCGATTTCCTTGGCGTAGTATTCGGGGAAGTATCCGGCATAGGCGGGGTCGTCCTTGCCGAGGGCAACCGCCCGCTTCCAGGGATAGAACTCCACCACGAGCTGGTGGCCCATCGCCTCGAAGGCCTTTTTCGCAACCAGTGCGGAGGCGCCCTGCTCGGGCAGGGACGGACTGGTGTAGGGCGGCCAGTCCAGCGAGGTCAGCTTGACCACATTGTCCGCGGCCATGACGGGACCGAACGGAAAGACCAGCATCACCAGCAGTGCAGCCAGCCGGTTTCGACGACCTAGGTCCATTGAACCTGCAGGATTTTTCATGGCGACCTCCCGGAACGCATTTTGGGACTACGCGTGCTCGCTTACCCGGCGGCGCTAGTCCATGAGCGAGAATGTGCGGCTCACGGTGGCAAACCAGGTCGGTTGGGCGATGCTGCGGTTCTCCGCATTCTTCGCGCCATCCTCGCTGTGATTGCTGTAACTGACATCAAACGTGTATCCCTGCCAGTCCTTGGAAACGCCGAAGACCGTGCTCTCGTTGCGGTCTTCGCCCACCCCGTTGCCGCTGAACAGGATGTTGTTTTTCTTGGTCTGCGTGACGGTGTACTGGATGTGCGCGGTAAAACCGTGATCCAGCGGAAAATCCTGGGACAGCCGCCAGATGAAACTGCGTGAGTTCGTGTTGCCGTAGTTTCCGGAACGCCAGAACTGCACCGCGGAATTCTTGTAGCCGAGTTTCAGGCTGACCTCGTTGTAGTTGAAATCGGCACTGGCGGGGATGCCGATGTAGGTATACCGCAACCAGGCGATGTCGTAGTTGAAATCACCGTTCTCGCGGTAGTACCCCACGTAGTAGTCCACCTCCTGGTCCTCGTCCGGCCCCGGGATGGAATAGGTCGAAGTCCAAACGCCCGCGTACATGCCCTTCTCATGCGCATAATCCAGGCTGGCCTGCAGGGCGGGCTGGCCCTCGGTCTGCGTGAGACCATCGAACAGGTAGTCACTGGTCGCAGTGATGGTGGTCGATACCTCCGCAGCGGCCCATGGACTCATTGCGCACAGCGCGATGCTGGCGGCGATTTTTTTGCCATGCTTGATGTTCATCGTGGATTCCCCGAGAGTCATTTTGTTGTTTTAGAAAGTCTGACCCAGGAAAGCGTAGCAGCAAATATTGCCGCTGTTGGGGGGAATCGGCAGGCCGGCCCACCGCCAGACCACCTGGAATCGCGCCCAAACGCCCTCCGCAATGACCGAACTCGCTTGGAAAAACGAGTTGGGTTTGCGGGTCGTTTTGCGAAGGAATCGCGACGGTCTTGCGAAAGCATTTTCGGCCAGTCGGCCGGATGCCGGTTTCCGCTTACAGATCAAAGGGTTATTGGTAGGCCAGGCGGGCCGCCCGGAAGGACATTCCCAGGACACAGCATGCCGTGACAGATGGTGCGATCCGGTCTTCGGCTCCGGTCATGGGGACCGCGTCGTCCGTGGCAGCCTGCCTTCAGATAGCGACGCATTTCAAAGGGTATCCCGGAAGCGGCGCCTGCCCTGGAACGACTTGCCGGGCATTTCCGTGTGATCCTCCTTGACAGGCGGTTCTCCGGGCCTTCCGACGCCTTTCCCCGTGGAGGAACTGGTGATTGCCTCGGCCCGCAGGCTGTTCCGCCACTTTGCGGACCTTTTCGCGGCGCTCGATACATCGCGGTGGCAGGAAAACCCGCAGCAAATAAAAATGAAAACGATCCCGGCCTCATGATGAATCCTTGAAGATCCATCTAGAAACAGCAAGGTGGCTGGGCGCCTCCATCAACAGTGGACTCGAAATCGGAAGCACCCTGGCTGGACGCCTCGCCGGTATCTTCTGCCGGGTTGATCGCGACGTCGCCCGCTCCTGAAGTGACCGGGTCATACTCACCATCGAACGTTCCCGTGGTGCCGGCAGCGCCCACTCCGCCACCCGACCCAAGCGACGGGTCGTCGATTCGCAACGTTTCGATACTGCCATCGCTTTGAATGCGGGCCGCCTGGAAGTCCTCTCCCGCACCGATCCGGACCGTTCCCCTGGGCGTAGTGATCTCGACCACGCCCTCGAGCACGATCACTTCAAGAATCATGTCCTCGCCGGTTCCGATCAGGCGGACCACGTAGGACGTACCTCGAATGCCGATACTCGCCAGCGGGGTTTCCACCTTGTAAGCAGCCGCGTTCTTCTTGCCAACAGCCCCGGTGATGGTGCGGAATCCCCCCCGCGACAGGCGCATCACGACGTTGTCCGGACGTCCGGCATCCTGGTAGGCATATTCAGTGATGGCCAGTTCGGAGTTTTCTTCCAGGGTCAGCAGTGCGGAGTCGACGAAACGCACCTGGGTACGGCTCGCGGCACCGGTGGTAACCACGTCCCCCTCGAAAAGCTCGGCACCGCGTTTCAGTGTCCGTCTTTCGGCCGCCAGGGTGGCAAGCACCTCGCCCTTTGCAATCACCACCTTGCCGGAATTGGCGGCCGCCGCGCCCGTGCTGTACAGAAACAGGCAGGTGAGTAGCAACGCTGTGGTCCAGTCCCTGACCTGCGCGGAGTGATGCGGATCTGCAATCATCATGAGGTGTAACCCGTAGTCGTGCGATTGAAACCAAGTCCCATCACTGGAACTGGTACTGCATGCCAATCTGGAACACATCCCGCTCAAACTCATAGAGCGAGATATTGCTGTCGGTGTAGTAGCCCTTGTATTCCGCGTGGAATGTCACCGCCGGGAGGTATTTCCAGCGCAGGCCCATCTGCCATTCCCAGGCACGATCCTCGCGCACCTTGGCCGCGCTGATCAGTTCGTCATTGTGGCGGGTCTGGAAATAGCTGATCGCTCCGTAGGGCGTGATCCGGGACAGCAACCCCGCCACATCGCCCTGCATGTCCAGGTGCTCGGCCAGCAGGGGCGCCATTGAAACCAGATCCAGGTATTGCACACCCCAGGTCAGGCTGGCAAAGCGGCGGGCATTGTGTTTTCCACCCTGCTCATTGTGTGCCTCGACACCCAGGGCACCGTTCAGCCTGTGCTGAAAGTCGCCGATTCGTTTCCGGGACGTCAGCGCCACGAGCGCCTGATTCACGTCGCGGAAGCGACCGTTGGCCCCGGTGGGATACTCAACCTTGGACAGCGCCGCGGTGAGCCGGTGCTTCCAGCCACGGTCAAAGTCATAACGTCCATCGAAAAAGTAATCTCCCGTGATGCCCCACGTGTAGCGGAACCGGTCGTCATCCACGTCTTCCTGCTGATAACGCACGCCAAGCCGGTACCGGCCGTCCGGCCGCTCGATGCTGTACCCGGCGTTGAGCTTGTATTCACCGCGGTCGAAGTCATCCTCGCCAAGATTCTGCACGCGCGCCGCCAGTGCATACACGTCTATTGCACGCTCTGCGCTGATGGGCTTGTAATAAATTCCGCCGACTGCTTCGCGATGAAACAGCGCCGACTGCGGGCGCAGGTCCGAACCCAGTGGCGTGATGGGCGGATTAGCAACTCCGGCGAAGAAAGGTGTGAAGCTGTTTTCCATTGAACCGCTGTTTACGTTGCTGTCATGTCCGAGAGACACGCTGACCCAGGCATTCAGGCTTTCCTCCCGCGGACCTTCTGTTCTTACCACTTCGGAAAACAGCGTCTGGATCTGCCGTTCCTGGCCGGCGTCCGGGTTCCTGCCCAGCGCAACGCGTAACTCCGCCTCCGCACCGTGCACATCATCCATGCGCAGCAGCGCACGGGCGAGAAGAATCCGTGCGTCCACGTTTTCCGGCTGGGCAATCAGCACCCGTTCCATGGCGAATATCGCGTCCAGGTTCTGCCCGGCCAGGAATGCCGCCCGCCCGAATACGAAGTCAAAGGCAGGGTCCCCTTCCCGCTGCGCAAGTTCGGCAAGGCCCTGTTGGTAGGCCTGCTGATACTGCCCCTCGTCAAGCATGCGCTCGAGGCTGTTTGCCAGCGCCGTTTCCGCTGTAACTGCTGCAGCCAGGCAGCATGCAAGCACTTTATAGGAATTCTTTATTTGCACCGTGACCCCATTGTGTATTGCGAATGTGCCGCGCCCGAATGATCGCAGAAAGCCTGGCTTCATTGAAAGAGGACAGTTGTTGGCATATGCCCGGCCAGTATAGTTTCCGTAAGAGAGTAGCCCCCCCTGCGAGGACGTTCGTGGACTGCGAATCGGAGGAATAAGCCACCGATTTGGCAGGCCCGGCAAGTACAGGCATGCGGTAACAGGCCCCGGCAAGTGTGGCTTTGCGTACTTTTTCGATGAATAGGCGGCCGTGTGACGATCAGTCGGGGGCCTTGCATCCTGCATTCCGCGCAGGTCTCGATGTCGATGGCGAATACGCGTTTGAGGCGCCACATCCAGGTCATGGGTGCACGTTGCACGGCCAGCCTGCACACGAGATCGCCCTTGTTACGGATATGCAGGTAAAACGTGGATCTCCCGATGCCGGCTTCGCGGGCCAGTTGGCTGACACTGATTTCGATGAAGCTGGTACCGGCGTCGCCCAGGCACTGCAGCGCCTCCAGCAGGGCCTGTTCGACTGCTGCATTTTTTTGTTCGCTTTTCGCTGACCGGTTGCCCCCCAAGCTTAAAGGCAACTAAAAACCGTACTGGGGCAAAGCGCGGGTCCATTCGGGCCGATGGTGGATTGAGCAAGAGAGAGCGGAATGAGTACGTCAACGGTTTCAGGTTCGGGGCACCCGGTTGCGCAGGATGCAGAGGCCGGCGGCACAGTCCCGGTGTGGGTTCGGGTTATTAACCCAGCCCCTGGCCAGGTGAAGACGGCGGCCCCAGGCGACTGCAATCTCCCAAGCGTGGCGCCGGACTGAATATTCAACCCGGCGAGCAACTGAGAACGACCCGCAGAACGGTCACCGGGCCAACAGGGTCCTATTGCGAGATCCGGGCGAGGTCTACCTGATGCACCATGAACCATGACTTGAACCGTGGCCGTTTCCTCGGCATGCCATGCTGTTCGCGGGTCGAGAAGATTCACCCGGAAACCCTCAGTCCGATCAGGCAATCGCCCCGCCTCCCCGGAGGACCCATGTGGCCCTGTGGATTTTGCTTGCACAGGAACGGCGACCTGTACGCGACCTTCGGGCGCTATACAGACCGGCTCAACCCGGACTGTGAGCCGGTCGGTGAGTATCGTTTGCCAATGGATCTGCCGTACAACTCGCACGCCATACTGGATAACGGCCACCTGGTCACGAAAGCGAGTTCCGACTACGAGAATTCCCCGATCTCCGTTCTGGATCCGGAGAGCATGCAGGAAGTCTGTCCGCCCACCTTGTCCCCGGAACCCTCCATTTCCCGCCTGAGTTCTGTCGGAAACACGGTCTAAGTCATTGGCGTCCGGTCGATATTTCGATTCCACTTTGATGCACGGAACAGTCGCCTGTTCCTGGATGAGGACTGGCGGACCCACTGCAACGGAGAACGGCCTTACAGATCACTGGGCTATTTAACTCCCGCCGAATACGAGAAAAAGGCGGCTTGATTCTCTCAGAGAAATTGGATTACTTCAGGGGAGAAGGTCAGGACCCGATATCGGTCTATTTTGTTGTTTTATGAGAATTTATGAGACGTGCTGGAACGTCATGGGAAGGGAAATTGGTGGAGCCAGGCGGGATCGAACCGCCGACCTCAACACTGCCAGTGTTGCGCTCTCCCAGCTGAGCTATGGCCCCGTGCGAAGGGCGGCGATTCTAAGCCAATCAGCCCCCTGGTGGCAATTCCGATCGACGCTCGGGGCCAAGTGCCTCTGCAAACCACCATGTAAACGGACTCTGATGGCGCCCCGTAGTCATACAAACCAACTATACTAAAAGGTTTATATTGGGCGTATTATGATTTTATAAATGCCCAATAGTACCAAATTGATGATGCAACAAAGTAATGCTCAATTCTCCCATTCGCTGGATCTCGTCTCGAATCTGCTGACCCGACTACAGTCAACCGTTCCCATGAATCTATGGATGGTGACCCGCGTGGAGGGTGACCGCTGGGTCGTACTGCTGGCGAATGACGACTGTTACGGCATCAAAAGCATGGATTGCTTCAATTGGTCGGATTCGTTTTGCAGTCGGATGGTGCGGGGCGATGGGCCCATGATCGCGCCAAATGCAAACGAGGTGCCGGCCTATCGCGATGCGCCCATCGCGGCAAGATTGCAGATCGGGTCATATATCGGGATTCCCCTGACGCGAAAAGACAACTCCCTGTTCGGCACGTTGTGCGCGATCGATCCTGATCCGCGGGATGCAGGCTTATGTGAGCATCAGTCCCTCGTGGAGGACTTCGCCAGGGCCATCAGCGGCCTGCTGCAACTGGCGGAATACCAGGAGGCTGAATCGCGGTCCGAGACGATCAAAACGCTGGAGCCGCAGCTGGGCCTGCTGGGGTTCTACGATTTTCCAACGGTATGGCAGTTCGCCGAGGGTTTCGAGGGACCACTGCGTGAGTTGGGACTTTACGTCGCCGTCATCTACATGGAGATCACGAATCTGAAACAGCATGCGGAAACGGATTCGTTAAGTGACGTCAAAGCGGCACAGCACATTCAGCAATGGATTTCGACACGGCATGCGCTCGGCGCGCATGTCGCTGACGATACCTACCTGGCCCTGATGCCGGCGGCCAACCCGGACAGCATCGCAGCCGTGGTTGCAGAATTGCGGGGGGAACTCCTCACATGGGGCATCCAATGCAAATTCATCTGGAGTACTTTTGCCTGCGAGGGCTCTCTGCACGAGAGAATCTGCGCCTGCATGCAACCCCAGCCGGACATGGAAGGGTTTCAAACCCTGCCCGCCTCCACATCGCACGGAACCTGAGTCGAAAAAAGCACGTCAGGAGTTTGCGTCGACGTAGGCCAGGGCGCGGGAAATACGCCCCTGCACCCGCTCCCGCCCCAGCAGCCGCAGCACCACCGGCAGGTCCGGTCCGATGGCCGCGCCGAGCAGTGCCACCCGCAGCGGCGGCCCGACCTTGCCGAAGCCGACGCCAACGCGCTCGGCGACGCCCGCGATGACCTCGTGCAGCAACACCTCGTCCCAGTCTGACAGCGCCGCGAGATCGTCGTGCAGGGCCTGCAGGACCTCTCCGGCTGCGGGCTTCAGATGCTTCGCGGCGGCCTTCTCGTCGTAGCTGTCGAACTCGGCATAGAACGGCTGGCAGAGTTCGGCCAGTTCGACCAGTGTTTTGGCCCGCTCGCGCAGCGCGATGCCGACCTCGGCGGGCGACGGCCCGTTGTCGGTGTTCACGCCCATGGAACCGAGCCGCTCGCCCAGCAACCGTCCGAGCCGGTCGGGCGGGCAACGCACCAGGTACTGCTGGTTCAGCCAGCGCAGCTTGTCCGGGTCGAACGAGGCCGGCGCGAAGTTCACCTCGCGCACGTCGAACAGTTCGATCATCTCCCCGCGCTCGAAGACCTCCTGATCGCCGTGGGACCAGCCCAGCCGCACCAGGTAATTCAGCAACGCCTCGGGCAGAAAGCCCTCCTCCCGGTACTGGATCACGCTCACCGCGCCGTGCCGCTTCGACAGGCGCTGGCCGTCGCTGCCGAGGATCATCGGCACGTGGGCGAATTCCGGCGGCGAACAGCCCAGCGCCCGCATGATATTGACCTGGCGCGGCGTGTTGTTGATATGGTCGTCACCGCGAATCACCTGCGTGATGCCCATGTCGAGATCGTCGACCACCACCGTCAGGTTGTAGGTCGGCGAGCCGTCGGAACGCGCGATCACGAGGTCGTCGAGTTCCTCGTTGGCGAAGCTGATACGCCCGCGCACGAGATCGTCGAACTCGACGTTGCCGGTTTCGGGATTGCGGAAGCGGACGACGAACGGCCCGGCGCAATCCGCACCGATCTGCCGCTCGCGGCAGTGGCCGTCATAGCGGGGCTTCTGCCCTTCGGCCCGCTGCCGCTCCCGCAGTGCATCGAGGCGTTCGCGGGAGCAGGTGCAGCGGTAGGCGTGCCCCTCGTCCAGCAGGCGCTGGATGATCTCCGCGTAGCGGTCCATGCGCTCGGTCTGGTAGAACGGCCCGTCGTCGTAATCCAGGCCCAGCCAGGACATGCCCTCGAGGATGGCCTGCACGGATTCCGGCGTGGAACGTTCGCGGTCCGTGTCCTCGATGCGCAGGATGAAGCGGCCCTCGTACTTGCGCGCGTGCAGCCACGAAAACAGCGCCGTGCGCGCACCCCCGATGTGCAGATAGCCGGTCGGACTGGGCGCGAAACGCGTGACGATGGACATGCTGGCAGGCCCCTGCTCTCCCTGGTCCGGCCGATTGTACCCAATGGCGTCCGGCTTTATCGGAAAAAGCCGCCCGATCCGGTTAGAATCGGCTCCATGACCGAATCCACATCACCCACCGGCTGGTCGCAGGCCCGGCGCCTTTCCGTCGCGCCGATGATGGACTGCACCGACCGCCACGCGCGGTACCTGCTGCGGCTGATCAGCCGCAATGCGCTGCTGTACACCGAGATGGTCACCACCGGCGCCCTGCTGCACGGCCCCCGCGAGCGGCTGCTGGCCCATTCGCCCGAGGAGCACCCGGTGGCACTGCAACTGGGCGGCTCCGACCCGGCCGAACTGGCGCAATGCGCGCGGATCGCGGAACAGGCCGGCTACGACGAGGTGAATCTCAACGTCGGCTGCCCCAGCGACCGGGTCCAGTCGGGGCGTTTCGGTGCCTGCCTGATGGCGGAGCCAACGCTGGTCGCCGACTGCGTGGCGGCGATGCGGGATGCGGTCGGCATCCCGGTCACCGTGAAGACGCGGATCGGCATCGACCGGCGCGACGGCTGGGAGGATCTCTCCGGGCTGCTGGAACAGGTGGTGCCGCGCGGCTGCGATGGCTGGATCATCCACGCGCGCAAGGCCTGGCTGGATGGTCTGAGCCCGAAGGAGAACCGCGAGATTCCCCCGCTCTGCTACGACGTGGTGTACCGGGTCAAGGCGCTGCACCCGGAACTGCACATCACGCTCAACGGCGGCGTCACCGGTCTCGACCAGGCTATGGATCACCTTCACCACGTGGACGGCGTGATGATGGGCCGGGCCGCCTACCACACCCCCGCCTCCCTGCTGGACGCGGACCGGCGGATTTTCGGGTCGCCGGACCAGCCGGTCACGCGGAGCACGGTCATCCGCCGGTACATGGACTACATGGACCGCGAACTGGCGCAGGGAACGCCCCTGCGTTCGATGGCCCGGCACCTGCTGGGGCTTTACCAGGGCCTGCCGGGCGCGCGCCGCTTCCGGCGTCACCTCAGCGAGCACATGCACCGGCGGGATGCCGGCGTGCCGGTGGTGCGGGAAGCCCTGCAACTGGTCGGCAACGGGTGAACCCGGCGGCGTGTCGATGATCTAAACTGGAAGGCGCCGCCCGGCACGGGCCGGCGGAGTCAATTTCCCGGGGAAACGTGAACGATGCTCGGCGGAATACGCAGGTTTTTCGAGGAGCGGTGCTGTTTTTCCGAACGGGAGACGCCACCGGAAAAGGCAGATCAGGCGCTGCACCTGGCGGCCGCGGCACTGATGCTGGAGATGGTCCGCGCCGACCACTCGGCCGACGACAAGGAGTACGACGCGGTCGTGGATACCCTGCAACGGCTCTGGAACATCCCCGAACAGGATCTCGGCCGGCTGGTGGCGCTCGCCGCGCGCCAGACCCACCAGGCCACCGACCTGTTCGAGTTCACCAGCGCCGTCAACGACCACTACACGCCACAGCAGAAGAAGTCGCTGATCGAGAGCCTGTGGGAGATCGCCTTCGCCGACGGCCAGTTGCATCACTTCGAGGAACACCTGGTGCGCAAGATTGCCGAGCTGATCTACGTACCCCACAGCGAGTTCATCCAGACCAAGCTGGCGGTGCAGGAGCGGCTGGGGCTGGCGACCTGAGGTTTTTACCCGGTGCCCGTCGTGGGTAAGGCTTCAGCCTTACAAGGCCTAGTCCGACCTACTGCAGCATGTCGACGAGCTCGCGGAATTTCTCGCGGTTGCTCTCGTTGAGATCCATCAGCGTGCGGTGCGCCTCGAGAATCTGCTTGCGCATCTGGTCCTCGGAGGCCTGCAGGACGGGAATCTCGTCCAGCACCGGCGGAATGCCGTTGGTGTGATCGATCAGCACGAACACCTGCTCGAAACCCATGCTCTCCAGGATGCGCGTGACATCCTCGCGCGAGGAGACCAGCGTGGTGGGAATGCCCCAGCGTTCGCGGACCCGCACGGACAGCTTGGCGAGCATCCCCAGCGTGGTGCTGTCGAGCGAATCCGTCTCGCTGAGATCGACCAGCATCGCCTGCAGCTTCTCGCCGCTGACAATGCTGTCGATGTAGGCGTTCAGGGTCGAGCACAGGGTCAGCCGGACCTCGCCCACCAGCTTGAGTATCTGGGTGCCGTTCGCGGAAGCGGCGAGTATGTGTCCCTCAGCCATCCCGGACCTCCCCGCTGACCGTCAGGATTGCGATGTCGTCCGGCGCGTTCGGGAGGCTGGCGATCCCCAGCGCCTCGGCCAGCGATTCGGCGTCCTGCGCCGTGGCGCAGGCGCGCCGCAGTTGTTCTTCCTTGGCGGAGAGGTCTGGCCCCTCCAGCACTTCCATCACGCCGTCCGAGAACAGCGAGAGAAAGAACTCGCCTTTCAGCGGAATGCGGCGGTCCTCGTACTTTACCTGCTCGAACAGGCCCACCGGCAGGCCCTTCTCCTCCAGCATCTTCACTTCACCATCCATGCGCAGGAAGGGGTAGGGGTAATGACCGCCGACCGCGTAGCGAAGCTCCTGCTCTCGCCGGTCGAGGATGCCCAGGAAGGTCGTCATGTGTTTTTCCATGCGCACCTGCAGCAGCACATCGTTGATGCGATTGAGAATGCGCGAGGGCATCAGGCGGGTTTCGTCCAGGTTCTC
>JBFKKR010000046.1:0-23506 GCA_041682035.1 Pseudomonadales bacterium
CACTGGCGCCGGCCCCGGCGGTCAGTTCCTGGCCTTCTCATCCGCCCGCGGGCTGCGCGGCGGGTTGGCCCGGCCCGGTCTCGGTTGCACCGGTTCTTCGGGTTGCGCGTGGCGCTGGTCCGCGCAGGTCGCGCCGAACTGCCCGGACAGCTGTCTGACCATGGACGCCCACTCGTCGGAACTGAAGTTGGTGCTGAAGCCATAGGCGCCCGGGTCATCCTGGGGTCCTTTCTCCTCGTCGTAGTAGTCCAGCCCGAACGAGTGCGACAGGCGAACCGCGGTCACGCAGCGTTCCGGCACGATGGTGATCTTCTGTCCCTCGAAACCGCTGGCCTTGTAGGCATTGGTGCCGGCCGTGGACGACCAGGTCTGGTAGGCGTAGCGGCCGCTGGAATTGTTGGCGCCGCCGGTCACGGGATTCACCGGCCCGACGTCGGTCATCTGCGCCACCCAGCCTGCCGGCAGGACCTGCACGCCATGGAAGCGGCCCACGTTGCGCAGCACCTCGCCGAAGCGGGCGAAATCGTACGGGCGCGCATAAAGTCCCTGCGACGCGATCACGCTGCCGACGCGGTCGGCGATCATCTTCGCGTCGCGGTAGGCGCCCATCGGTTTCCAGAGCCGCTCCGAGACGATCTCGTTGAACGGCTTCGGGGTGATCGTACCGTCCTCGTTCTGCGTGCCGTAGACGTACTCCAGCATCCAGGCCAGCACCTGCGTGTTACCGCTGTTGTAGCTGAAGATCTGGTCCGGTTGGGTCTGGTCGTAGTCGGCACTCTCGCGGTCGAGGCGGTGTGAATCCGGCAGCGACATCAGGAACTCGTTGCGCGTCATGCCGAGCTGGCCGTTGGAGTAGTGGTCCAGCAGGACCATGATCCACTGCTGTACCTGCGTGTTCAGGGCCAGCACGGGCATGTCCTCGTCCCAGTGCACGCCGGACTCCATCTGCAGCACGTCCTCCACGGACACGCCTTTCCAGTCGGTGTGCGCGCGGTTCTGCGGCTGCATCTCGCCGGGCCAGGCTGCCGGGTTCTGCGAGTAGACGATCGGCGTCAGCGACATCGGCGGCGGGCCGGCGAGTTCCGGGATGTAGGTCTCGATCGGCGCTTTCAGATCCACCAGTCCTTCGGCGACTGCATGGCCGACCAGCGCCGCGATGAAGGTCTTGGTGACGGACCAGGGCTGGTGGCGCACCTCGGGGTTGTAGCCGTTGTTGTACAACTCGCCGACGATCACGCCGTCGACCAGGAACAGCACCACGTCGGTCTCGGTGGTGATCATGAAATCCTTGACGGTCTTGGTTTCACCGCCCCAGTCGTAGGTGCGGTCGCCGAAGTCCGCGATGGCGCTGGTGTCCGCCTGCAGCGGCGAGACGTACTGCGGGTCGTTGGCCACGTGCACGTTGGCGGTCCACGCTTCCGGCTTCACGATGTCCGTGGGCGAGGGGTTCTGGATGTTGCCGCGCAGGACGACCTCCCTGGCGTAGGTCTCCCAGTAGGTCGGGTTCATCCACACGTGGCGGCGGTCCAGCAGCATCCGGTCGACTTTCGGCATGCCGAGAATCGGCCCGTCAGCGTCCTCGCCCGGTTCGTCGGCACTGTAATCGCTGAGCAGATCCCGCGTGGCCAGGTCGATGACCTGGTTGAAGGCTTCCATGGTGGCGGCCTGCGGATCCTTCTCCAGGCCCGCCGGGTTGACGATCTCGGCGAGGCGCGCCTCGGCGGCCGGTACGGCCAGCAGCGGGAACAGCAGCGCGGCGGAGATTTTCCTGCGCAGTGGTGCGGGCTTGCGTGGGTGCATGGGTTGCGTTCCGGGTTCATCCAGTGACCGGATCATTCAATCACAGGGATGATCGCGACACCCTAGTAGTTTTCTATCAGTACTTTTGTACGGTCTGGTCGGGGCGCTAGAGGAAGAAGTACTCCTCCAGCGCCTCGCTGGCGGCGTTGTAGCCTTCCTCGATGAGGGCGTCGAGCGCACTGTGGTCGGTGCGGCTGAAGGCGCTGACGTTGGGTGCGATGATCAGTTCGGCCTCCTCGGCCTGCACCCGCGCCGAGTGGTCGATGGAGATGTCCATGGCGTTCAGCAGCACGTCGACCAGGTCGTCCGGGCGCTGGTAGGTGCGGTTGGCGTTCAGGTCCACGCCGACGATGGTGCGGCAGCCCATTTTCTCCAGCGGCGAGATGGGGACGTTCTCGACCAGGCCCCCGTCCACCAGCAGGCAGCCGTCGCGTTCCACCGGTTTGAACAGCACCGGCACGCAGGTGCTGGCCATCACTGCCTCGTGCACCGGGCCGCTGTCCAGGATCACGTGGCCGCCGCTGCTGATGTTGGTGGCGACCATGGCCAGCGAGATCGGGGCCTCCTCGATGTTCTTCTCGCCGATGCGGTTCTTCACGAGCCTGCCGATCTTGTCGTTCGACAGCAGACCCAGCTTGGAGAAGGTGAAGCTGGAGACCTCGAGCCAGTCCATTTCGCGCGCGATATCGGCGATCTCCTCCGGCGTGCAGCCGAAGGCGTGCAGGCTGGCGATCAGCGCGCCGATGCTGGTGCCGGCGAGGGCGCTGTACTCGACCTCCGCCTCCCGGAAAGCCTTGAGCACCCCGATATGGGCGGCGCCGAGCGCGGCGCCACCGCCCAGGGCGAGACCGATTTTGCCCGCGAAGGGGCGGCGGATGCGGATGTCCAGCACGTGCAGATCCTCGGGAGTGCGTTCGCGCCAGATTGTTGCAGATGCCGCCCCCGCGGCAAAGCGGTACGCGCGGCGGATCAGGCCACGGTCAGGGCGGGGCGCGTCACCGGGGTACTGGGGAACATGTGGCGGAAGATCCGATTCGTCACCTGCCCGAACTGCCTGCGCAGGGAGCCGGTGTTGTAGTGCTGGCCGTACTTCTCGCAGATTGCCCGCACCCGCGGCGCGATCCGGTGGTAGTGCCGCGCCGGCATGGTCGGGAACAGGTGGTGCTCGATCTGGTGGCTGAGGTTGCCGGTCATGAAGTGGAAGACTCTCCCGCCCGTCAGGTTGGAGGAGCCGCGCAACTGGCGCAGGTAGAAATGCCCGCGCGTCTCGTTCTCCAGCACGCTCCGGTCGAACAGCTCGGCGTCCGCGGTGAAGTGTCCGCAGAAGATCACGGTGAAGGTCCAGTAGTTGCGGATCAGGTTGGCGACCAGGTTGCCGCTGAACACGAAGGGCGCCATCGGGCCGGCCAGCAGCGGGAAGAAGACGTAATCGCGCTTCAGCTGGCTGACGATCTTCTTTTTTGCCTCGGCCCATTCCGCGTCGAACGTGGCGCGGTCCTTGCGGCCGGCGACCACGGCGCCGAATTCCAGGTGCTGGATGGCGACGCCCCACTCGAACAGCGTGGCGAGCAGGAAGGCGTAGACCGGCTGTCCGAGGTAGAAGCGCGACCAGCGCTGTTCCGGGAACAGGCGCAGCAGGCCGTAGCCGATGTCGTCGTCGAGGCCGCGGATATTGGTGTACTTGTGGTGACTGACGTTGTGCGTCCTGCGCCAGGCGTCCGACGTGCCGACGTTGTCCCACTCGTAGGCCCTGCTGTTGAACTGCGGGTCGTTCATCCAGTTGTACTGGCCGTGCATGACGTTGTGACCCAGTTCCATGTTCTCGACGATCTTGGAGATGCCGAGCAGGGCGGTGCCGGCCAGCCACGCGGGCGGCAGGATGCCGATCATCAGCAGGCCGCGCCCGGACAGCTCGGTGGCGCGCACGAAGCGGGCCACGCGGCGGATGTAGCGGGCATCCTCCTCGCCGAGGTTTTTCATCACCTCCTGGCGGATGGCGTCCAGCTCGGCGCCGAAGGCGGCCAGCTGTTCCTCGGTCATCGGCAGGCTCTTGCCGACCGGTTCGGGCATTCCCATGGTCTTTTCCCTTTTCCTGGCTGGCCGGGCCAGCGCTGCAGTTATTGATGGGGCTCAATATATACGCATGTCTATACATATGTCTATACAGATGTATATCCCTATGTGCAGTTACACTGTCCCGGGACGACAGGTTCCTGAGACGACTGGAGTTTTCAGCCTTGCCAGAACAGGCCCGCCCGAGGCCCGCCATCACCCGCGCAGACCTGCTGCACGCCGCGCTCGGCCTGCTTGGCCCGAATCGCAGCGTATCCACCCTGACCCTCCGGGAGGTGGCGCGGGCGGCCGGCATCGCCCCGAACAGCTTCTACCGCCACTTCCGTGACGTGGATGAACTCGCGGTGGCGCTGATCGAGGAGGCGGGCCGTGCCCTGCGGCAGATCATCGGCGAGGCCCGCACCCGCGCGGAAAGCGAGGAGAGCGTGGTCAGCAGTTCGGTGGAGGTGTTCATGCGCCAGCTGCAGGCCGATCCCCCCTGGCTGCTGGTGCTGCTGCGCGAGGGGGCGGTCGGCTCGGAGGCGTTCCGGGCGGCGGTGGACCAGCAGCTGCGATTCTTCGAAAGCGAGCTGCAGGAGGACCTGGTGCGCATCGCGGAGCGACGCGGGCAGCCGATCGTGCACCCGGAGGTGCTGGCGCGCGCGATCACGCGCCTGGTGTTCACCATGGGCGCATCGGCCGCCGACCGGCCGGTGGCCGAGCATGCGGAGATCGCCGCGCAGATCAAGCTCATGCTGCGCATGCTGATCACCGGTGACCAGGTCATGGCGCGGCTGGAGGGCGGCCGGTGATGCACACACCGATCTGCCAGCCACGGCATCATTTCTGTAGGTCAGACTTCAGTCTGACTCCAAGCCAGGCACCCGTATAAGGCGTCCCAGCATGTCACAGACCAACCAGTTCGATCTGCTCGCCCAGCGCCGCTTCGGGCCGTTCTTCCTGACCCAGTTCCTCGGTGCGTTCAACGACAACGTCGTGAAGAACGCGCTGATCATCCTGCTGGCGTTCCAGGGCGGGGCCGCCGCCGGCGCCGATCCCAGCCTGCTGGTGAACATGGCCGCGGCGCTGTTCATCCTGCCGTTCTTCCTTTTCTCGGCGAGTTTCGGCCAGTTCGCCGACAAGTACGACAAGTCGCGGCTGATCCGGCTGGTGAAGGCGCTGGAGATCGCCATCATGGCCGTCGCCGTGACCGGTTTCGTCCTGAAGAGCCTGCCCATCCTGCTCACGGCGCTGTTCCTGATGGGCGCGCAGTCGACGCTGTTCGGGCCGGCCAAGTACGGCATCCTGCCGCAGCACCTGGCGGAGAGCGAACTGGTCGGCGGCAACGGCCTGGTGGAGACCGGCACCTTCCTGGCGATCCTGCTCGGCACCATGGCGGGCGGACTGCTGATCGGCGTGCCGGAGTACGGCGTGTACCTGGTGTCCGGCGCCATCGTGGTCATCGCCGTGCTCGGGTTCATCGCGAGCCTCGGCATTCCCGCCGCGCCGCCGAGCGATCCGGGCCTGGTCATCAACTGGAACCCGGTCACCGAGACGGTCCGCAACATCCGCTTCGCCTACACCAACCAGGTGGTGTTCCTGTCCATCCTGGGCATCTCCTGGTTCTGGTTCTTCGGCGCCACCTACCTGACGCAACTGCCGGTCTACACGAAGGAGAACCTCGGCGGCAACGAGGCCGTGGTCACCCTGCTGCTGACACTGTTCTCGCTCGGTGTGGGCGCCGGCTCGATGCTCTGCGAGCGGCTTTCCGGCCACAAGGTGGAGATCGGCCTGGTGCCGTTCGGTTCGATCGGCATGACGCTGTTCAGCATCGATCTTTTCCTTGCCGTGCCCGGGTTCGCCGGTGGTGAGCTGACCGGCGTCGGCGGTTTCCTGTCGCAGCCGTATGGCTGGCGGGTGGTGTTCGACGTCATCATGCTCGGCGCGTTCGGCGGCTTCTACATCGTGCCGCTGTACGCGCTGGTGCAGCAGCGCAGCGAGGAGAGTCACCGCTCGCGCATCATCGCCTGCAACAACATCCTCAACGCGGCGTTCATGGTGGCGTCGGCGGTTGTCGCCATCGTCCTGCTGAAGGCCGGCCTGAACATCCCGCAGCTGTTCCTGGTCACCGCGCTGTTCAACGCCGCCGTGGCGCTGTTCATCTACAACCTGGTGCCGGAGTTCCTGGTCCGCTTCCTGATCTGGATGCTGATGCACACCATGTACAAGCTGGAATCGCGCGGCCTGGAAAAGATTCCCGACGAGGGCGCGTGCGTGCTGGTCTGCAACCACGTGAGCTTCGTCGATGCACTCATCATCGGTGGCAGCGTACGCCGGCCGGTGCGCTTCGTGATGTATTACAAGATCTTCCGGATCCCGTTGCTGTCCTGGTTCTTCCGCACGGTGAAGGCAATTCCGATCGCCGGCATGAAGGAGGATCCGCAGATGATGGAACAGGCTTTCGAGCGGGTGTCGCAGGCGTTGAAAGAGGGCGAGGTCGTGATGATCTTCCCCGAGGGCGGACTGACCGCCGACGGCGAGATGGCGAACTTCCGGCCCGGCGTGGAAAAGATCATCGCGCGCGACCCGGTGCCGGTGGTGCCGATGGCGCTGCGCGGCCTGTGGGGAAGTTTTTTCAGCCGCCGCGACGGGCCCGCCATGGCCAAGCTGCCGCGACGGTTCCGGTCGCACATCGAACTGGTGGTGGGAGACCCGGTTCCACCCGAGGCTGCCAACGCATCCAACCTGCAGGCCCATGTAATGAAGATGCGCGGAGACCGGCGGTAGGCAAGGCTTCGACCCTACAGGTGCCCTCTGCAGGTAAGGCTTCAGCCTTACAGATGCCGGCCCGAAATCTCACCCGCCGGTTCAGGTCTGCGCGTCGTCGCGGTCGCGCGCCTCGATTTTCGCCCAGCTGTCCTTCAGGCCCACCGTGCGGTTGAACACCGGCGACGCCGGGGAATGATCGAAACGGTCTGCCACGAAGTAGCCCTGGCGTTCGAACTGGTAACTGTCCTCGGGTTGCGCGTCCGCGAGGCCCGGCTCGACCCAGCAGTTCCCGCGCACCTCCAGCGAATGCGGGTTCAGGTGCGCCAGGAAGTCGGTGTCGCCGCTGTCGGGCGACTCGTGGGTGAACAGCCGGTCATAGAGCCGCACCGTCGCGCGCCGGCCCTGCGAGGCGGAGACCCAGTGGATGACGCCCTTGGGCCGGATGCCGTCGGCCGGGTCCTGGCCACGGCTGTCCGCGTCGTAGGTGCAGTGCACCTCCGTGATCTCTCCCTGCCCGTCTTTCACCACCGCCTCGGCAGTGAGCACGTAGGCATGACGCAACCGCACCTTCTTACCCAGCACCAGCCGCTTGTACTTCTTGTTGGCCGCCTCGCGGAAGTCGTCGCGTTCGATGTAGATCTCGCGGGTGAAGGGCAGGGTGCGATCGGCGAACCCGCCGGTGTCCGGGTGCCCCGGTGCGGTCAGTTCCTCGACCGCATCCTCCGGATAATTGGTGATGACGACCTTCAGCGGGTCCAGCACGCACATGGCGCGCGGCGTGGTCATGTTGAGGTCGTCGCGGATGGCGTGCTCAAGCATGCCGACATCGACCACGCTGTTGGCCCGCGCGACGCCCACCATGTCGCAGAACCTGCGGATGGACGAGGGCGTGAAACCGCGCCGGCGCATGCCCAGCAGCGTCGGCATGCGCGGGTCGCCCCAGCCGTCCACGTGGCCTTCGTCGACCAGCCGTTTCAGCTTGCGCTTGCTGGTCACGGTGTAATTGAGATTCAGGCGCGCGAACTCGTACTGGCGCGGCCGGGAGGGCACCGGCAGGTGCTCGATGAACCAGTCGTAGAGGGGCCGGTGGTCCTCGAACTCCAGCGTGCAGATCGAATGCGTCACGCGCTCGATGGCGTCGGACTGCCCGTGCGTGAAGTCGTAGGTCGGGTAGATGCACCACTGGTCGCCGGTCTGGTGATGGCTGGCCTTGCGGATACGGTAGATGATCGGGTCGCGCAGGTTCATGTTGCCGGCGGCCATGTCGATCTTCGCCCGCAGGACGCAGGCGCCCTCGTCCAGCGCGCCGCTGCGCATCTGCTCGAACAGGGCGAGGTTCTCCTCGACGCTGCGGTCGCGGTACGGGCTGTTGGTGCCGGGCTGCGTGAGCGTGCCGCGGTGCCGGCGGGCCTCCTCGGGCGAGAGGTGGCAGACGTAGGCAAGCCCGGCACGGATGAGGTGCAGGGCGTAGTCGTACAGCGTGGCGAAGTAGTCCGATGCGTGCCGTATCTCACCGTCCCACCGGAACCCCATCCAGCGCACGTCCGCCAGGATGGAGTCGATGTATTCCTGGTTCTCCTTCTCCGGGTTGGTGTCGTCGAAGCGCAGGTTGCACTTGCCGCCGAAGTGCTCCGCCAGCCCGAAATTCAGGCAGATCGACTTGGCGTGACCGATGTGCAGGTAGCCATTGGGCTCCGGCGGAAAACGGGTCACCGGCGCGCCCTGCAGGCGGCCACTGTCGATATCCTCCTGGATGATGGCGCGCAGGAAGTTGTTGCCGGGCGGGTTGCTGCTGCTCATGGGTACGGAATTCGGGCCTGGGCGGAAAACGGAGCCGCATTATAGGCGTTCCGGTACTCGATGGCAGGCGGGATTGCGGGCCCGGCGGGCGCCGGGCAAGATGGCCCGGCCATCCGGAAGAGGTGCCGACATGCCTGCGATCGCCGACTGCCCGTCCTTCGAATTCGCCCACGGTGACATCGTGCACCGTGTCTACCGCAGCGGCGACGCCGGCGGTCCGTCCATCCTGTTCATGCAGGAACTGCCCGGGTTCACGCCGGCGTCGCAGGCCTTCGTGGACCGGCTGCGGGCCGCCGGTTATACCGTCTACGTGCCCCACCTGTTCGGCACGCTGGGTGCCCCTGAACGCATGCTGCGCAACGTCGCGAGCATCTGTATCCGGCGCGAGTTCTACCTGCTGGACCGGCGGCGCAGCGCGCCGTTCACCGAGTGGCTGCGGGCGCTGTGCCGGCGCATGCAGGAGGAGAGCGGCGGCCCGGTGGGGGCGATCGGCAACTGCCTGACCGGCGCTTTCGTCATCCCGCTGATGATCGATGCTGCCTGCGCCGCCCCGGTGGCGTCCCAGCCCGGCCACTTCGGCAAGGTCTGGAAGAAGCAGTGGAAGGCCGACGCCGGGCTCGCGCGGGAGGATGTCAGCCGGGCGGTGACGGATGCGGAAAAACATGACATCCCGTTGCTGGCCCTGCGCTTCCGTGATGACCCGATGTGCCCGCGCGAACGCTTCGACACGCTCCGGCAATGCTTCGGCGAGCGCCTGACGTGTATCGAACTGGCCAGCCCGCAACGCGGCGTGCTGCGCCGGCCGGCGCACTCCGTGCTGACCATCGATTACGACCCGACACCCGGCAGCGACACCGAGCAGGCCTGTCGGCAGGTACTGGAATTTTTCGAGATGCGGCTGGCGCGCCCGGCGTGAGCGCCGCGTCCGGCGGACTGCCTACTACTGGCAGCTGCCGTCGCCGGCCATGAACCCCGGCATGGCGCCGGATGTCATGGGCGCGTTACCGGACGGGTCGGTGTAGCCGGTGCGGCCGGTGGTGACCTCGAGCGTCCTGCCCGACCGGGTCTCCACCCGCGCTTTGCCGGTGTGCACGTGCACGTACAGGCCGGGCATGCCGCCGCGCGCGGCATTCAGCTCGAACAGCGTATCCATGCCGACCGCGATGCTGTCCGGCCGTGGCGCCTGCCCGGAAACGATGCGGGGCGGCAGGCGCGGAATCCGGATCGGCGCGCTGTCGTTGCTCATCACGTAACTGGACTGGCCTGCCGCCAGCGGAAACCCGCCGGCCGCCGACTGCTGTACGATCTCGCCGTCCCACACCGTGGTGTACAGGCCGCTGGCCGGCGCGTCCTGCGTGCCGGGCACCGGGTTTGCCGCCACGTTTGCGCAGCTGCCGATGCAGTGCAGGTCGAAGCCCGTACCGCGTACCCGGATGCGGTTCACCGGCGTCTCCACCAGGAACAGCTCCGGCGTGGTGTGGCCCACCGAGCCGGACTTCACCCGGATACGCCCCTCCCGCAGGCTGATGTGCACCTGGTTCTGCTTCGGCGTCTCGGGAAAGTACCGGTAGGCGTTGATGTCCACCCGGCTCTCGCCCTGCAACGTTATGCGCATGTCGTCCCGGAACACCAGGATGGCCAGCGCGTCGTGCCCGGTCTCGATGCGCTCGCGCTCGTAGACCAGGTCGCCGGGCGCCAGCTCCCGTCCCTTGCCCTTGCCACCGCCCAGGTCGCGCAGCGCCGAGACCGGCGCAGTGGCCATCTGCACCTTGGCGACCGGTTCCGGGCCCGAGGCGTCGCCCCGGCCGCAGTCCTCGCTGCACCAGCGCGCCGACACCTCGCCCTCATCGACGATCACCACGCCGGCCGGGGAGTCGATCACCATCAGGTCGTACGGGTCACGCCGCCGCGCCTCTCCGCGCACACCGCCGCGGATCAGCCGGATGCGATGGGTGTTGCCGTTGCGGGCGGACTCCTCGACCAGCCGCGCCTGCGTCTGCTCCCGCATCGCGATGCGGCTGTGGTTGTCGAACTCGAAGATGGCATAGCTCTGCCGCCCGGTTTCGACCAGGTCCTGGTTCAGGACCGGGTCCTCCCGCCGCAGGCTGCGCGCCGGCTGCTCCGGCGCCATGGCCGAGACGGTCCCCTGGGCGAATTCGGTGGTGCCGATCTTCGGCTCCTGTGCGAGGACGGCGCCAGCCAGCCATGGCAGGAAAATCGCCCAGACACCCGCTGTTATCCTGCCCATCCGCGTTGTTCCCCCAAACTGCCGGATTCCGCATCCATCAGGGCTGCAAGCCGGCAGGGTGCGAAAATTCCCACCGGCCATCAAACCTGACGGGGGCGGGTATCTACCTGTTTACCCGAGAAATTCGGCCGCGTCGAGTGGCCGGCGCGACTGTACGGAAGTACGCTACTTCCGGCGCCGCGCGGGCGTTAATGTAGGTAGTGGGCGGGTCTGCCGGGAGAAATCTTTCCTGGCCGCCTGTCTCTTCAGGGAAACAAGCGGGTCCATCGGGATGGCAATGCTGGGTACGGTGACTGCCGCGGGCGGCGCAACGGCTGTCTGCGCGGAAGGAACACGCGTCATCGAACGGCCCCTGCAGCCGGGCGACGAGATCAGCCTGAACCAGGTCATCCGCACCGCGGAGGGCGGCGTGCTGGCGGTGCAGCTGGCCGATGGCGGGCGCCTGGAAATCCGCGGTGGGCGCGAACTGAGCCTGGACGAGCGCATCGTCGCGCGGCTCTCCGGTGGCGGGCGCCCGGCAGCGCAGGAAGCGGAGAGCGATCCGGAGATCGAGGCCATGCAGCAGGCCCTGCTGGCCGGCGAGGATCCGTCGGAACTGGAGGCGACCGCCGCCGGTGGCGGACCGCAGAGCGAGGGCGGTTCCAGTTTCGTCATCATCCAGCGCAACGGCCAGCGTACCCTGATCGAGCTGAACGGCCTGGACACCGACGCGGCGATCCGCAAGCTGTTCCAGGAGCTGGGGGAGGACGCCATCCTCGCCCTCTTCGAGGAACTCGGCATCCCGGTCCTGACCATCACGATGACCGAGGACGACGACAGCGGCCGCTCCGCCCGGACCGCCGACGGTTCGGTGGAGTTCGACGGTCGCGGCGTGTTCGGCACGCTGCATTTCGATCCCGAGAGCGGGTCCTTCACCTACGTGCTGAGCGATGCCGGCAAGCAGGCGCTCAATCTGCTGGGCGTCAGCCCGACCGGCCGGCCGGAATCCGTTACCGAGGTGTTCGAGTTCACCCTGATCGACGCCGACGGCAACCGCATCACCGCGGTGGTGACGGTCACGGTCAACGGCGTGGATGACCCCCTGCTGATCTCCAACTTCCAGCCCGTCACCGGCGCAGACCATCACGCGCTGGTGGACGAGCAGGACCTGCCGGACGCCACCAGCGCCGGCAGCTTCGACATCGCCGTGCCCGACGGTTTCGGCAACCTGCAGATCGCCGGCGTGAACATCTCCTTCGCCGCGCTCACGGCCAGCGCGCAGACCCCGGTCCTGGTGGTCACGCCCAACGGCAGCCTGCTGACCATCACCGGCTACGACGGTGATTACACCGGCGGCACGGTGCATTACCGCTACACGCTGGGTGGTGCCCAGACGCATCCCGGCGACGATGCGCTGGCCGAAACGTTGCGGATCGTCCTCTCCGACGACGACGGTGACGTCATCGAGTCCTCGCTCGTGGTGGCCATTGCCGATGATGCGCCGACACTCACCGGCGAGGTGATCGAGTTCTTCGCAAACGCCAGCCCGGGCAGCACGGAGAACCAGGCCGATTTCAGCGGCGCCGACGAGCCCGGCGCGCTGCGCTTCGACGGCGCCGGCCTGTTCGGCGTGCTGACCCGGGAAGGCGACCAGTGGATCTACACGCTGAACGCCGCCGGCGAGGCCGCGGCAAGCCTGCTCAGCGTCGATGAAGAGGGTGTGCCCGAATCGATCCGCGAGACCTTCACGTACTACCTGGCCGACGCCGACGGCGACGAGCGCAGTGCGACGGTCTCGGTGACCATCCTCGGCGTGGACGACCCGGTGCATGTCAGCGGCAGCGTGGTGGTGGTGGACGAGGGTGATCTGCCCGGCGGAACGCACGGCGCGGGGGCGACGCTGGATACCCACCCGGAGGGCATCTCGGCGGTGGGCACCATTGAACTGTCGGCGCCGGACGGTTTCAGCGAGGTCCGCATCGGCGACAGCGTACTGACGCTGGCCGACCTGTCGGCCAGCAGTCCCGATGCGCCACTCGCCGTGAGCGGCGGGCTCTACGGACGTCTCGTCGTCATCGGTTACCAGGGCGACCTGACCGGCGGTGTGATCACCTATCGCTACACGCTCGACGCGGCGGTGATGCATGACGATCCCGACCTGCTGCAGACCGGTGACGAATTCCCGATCGTGCTGCGCGACCGCGACGGCAGCCTGCACGACAGCGCCGCCATCACGGTGCAGGTCATCGATGATGCGGCCGTCTTCGGCGCCGGCGGCGTGCGCCACGGCCTGATGACCGGCGAGCCGGGGATGCTGAACGGGTCGATCGATGTCCAGTACGGCGCGGACGGGCCGCACGGTCCGATCGGCATCGCGCTGCGTTCCGGCCTGCCCGGTTCGGTGAGCCTGGACACGCAGGCGTTCGACGGCTACTCGGTGCTGACGGCGACGGAGGGAGTGGACATCCTGTTCACCCTCACGGTCCGCGCGGACGGCACCTACACCTTCGAACTGGTGCAGGCGCGCGAAACCATGCCCCAGTCCATCGACCTCAGTGACCTGCCGAACGGCGCCAAGCCGTCGGTGTACGAGGTGACCACGCACGACGGGACCGCGGGCGGCAATCCGCTGGCGAATCCGATCACGTTCAGTTCCGGTGGCGGCGAGGACCTGCGCATCTCGAACCTGGGCATCGGCGTGGCCAACAACCACATCAACACCGGCGAGAGCCTCACGATGCGCTGGACCAGCGCGGTTTCCGACGCGACGCTGACCTTCAGCCGTATCCATGACTATAAATCCGGCCAGCAGGTGCTCGGGCGGGAAAGCGTGGCGTTCACCATCATGCTGGGCGCCACCGTCGTCGCCACCGGCGTGTGGGTGCCGCCGGAGACCGGCGACGGCATCGACTTCGTGTACGATCCGGCCACCGCGCTGGCGTTGCTGGGCGCCGGCAATTACCAGACTTTCGGGGACTGGGATGGCACCTCCTTCGATGCGATCACCATCAGCGTGGCCAACGACCCCGACGTCGCCTACGACGACGCGGCGGAATTCAACCTGGTCAATGTCAGCACCACGGAACTGGTGCCGGCCGAGGGGCTCGACCTGACCTTCGACCTGACCTTCCCGGCCGCCGACGGCAGCAGCCTGGAAGCGCAGCTGGAAATCGACGTGAGCGCGGATGGCTCGACCCGCACCGGCTTCGTCCTGCGGGGCGACCTGGACGACACGGCGCAGGTCATCCTGGGCAGCGCCGGCGACGACACCATTCACGCCGGTCCGGAGGACGAGGTCGACGGCGCCGACGGGTTTGACACGCTGGTGTTCGACGGCAATCGCGCCGGCGGCGTGGTACGGAACATCGAGGCCTTTTCCAGCGTCGACGGCGAGGGGAATGACCGCCTGACGCTGAGCGAGCGGGATGTCATGGATTTCACCGATGCCGGCAACGTCCTGCGGGTGCTCGGGGATGCCGGCGACGCCCTGCGCCTGCATGCCGGGGATGCCTGGCAGCAGGGCGCCACCGTGGATGGCTTCACGACCTACACCAGCAACGCGGTGACGGTCGAGGTGCAGGTCGGTATCGACGTGCGGCTGACGGACGAGTCGCCGGTCAGCTGACGGCGGCGCGCCGCGTGCGCTACATCGCCAGCCCGGGGTTGGATTCCTCCGCCTTGCGGCGGTTGAGCTGGTTGATCTGGTTGTTGTAGATCGCCACCTTGTCGACGTAGTAGTCGTCGGACAGGTATTCCTTCAGTTCCTCGATCGCTCCCTTGAACACGCTGATCGCGGTGTCGTAGTCGCCGTCCGCAGCCGCCTTGCGCGCGGCCGAGTCGATCAGGTCCAGGTGCGTCTGCATCTTCAGGTGATCGATCATCTCCAGGTATTCATCCGTACGCGCCTCGTCCATCTGGCGCTGTTCGGTCATGAACAGGATGAAGCTGCGCACGGAGTCGAGGATCTCGCGCGCCTCCTTGGCCTTGTCCGGGCGGGTGATCGGGCGGACCTCCGGCTCCTCCTTCGCCGCATTCAGCTGGCGCAACAGGTCGTGGGCCGAATCCAGCTTGTTGCGGACCTTGTCCTCGTCACCGGGGTACTTCAGGCGCTTCTGCTGTTCCAGTGCATTGATCAGCCCGAGCACGAGCAGCATCTTCAGGTCGCGTGGCAGGTAGTGGGGCGGCAGCTGCACGAGGATGTTCTGGTAGCGCCGCACCCGTTCCGTGAGTATCGAGTGCGCCAGTTCCAGCTCGTACTTGTCCGAGGGCGGGCGATTGGCGCGCGCCCGCATGTACACCACGACCACGAGCGCGGTAACGACGGCGACGCCGACCGCGATGCCGCCGACAAGCAGTATGTTCAGGTTTTCCGGCACGATCCTGTCCCCGGGACTCTAACTGGGTTGCGGATAATTGTAGCCGGTTTCAGAGCCGGGCATGGCGGGCCGGGGCGGGCGTGGCCTCCTGCGACACGTTCTCGAGGAACTTGCGGATCTCCTGCCACAGCCGTTCCGGCCGGGTCCGCAGTTCCAGGATGGATTTCGCCGTGAGCAGCCGCGCGGTCGGAATCTGCTCGGCGAGCCGCCGTGCGTCCCTGTATTCATGCAGGAAGTCACCGCCATGCCCGATGACCAGCGTCGGCACGCCGATGCGGCGCCGGATGTCGGCGACCGGCACCACCGGGCCGACCATCATGCCGTGCAGGATGGAGCGGACCACGTCGGGATCGAGCATGGCCGCGTTGCGGACGCTGCGCAGGGTCTCGTTGGCGGGTTCCGGCAGGCGTTTCAGGAAGCCGTTCACGAGGCGGAACAGCGGCCTGGCGAACCGCGTGGCGAACAGCTGCGGCACGAACAGCAGGGCGGCGCCGGTGGTGGATTCCTCCATCACCGGCATCTCCAGGTACAGCCCCAGCAGGCGCTCCGGGTGCTGGGCGGAGAACTGCAGCGCGGTGATCGCCCCCAGCGAGACGCCGCCCACCAGGGCGCGCGAGAAGCCGAGGTGGTCCATCAGCGCGGAGACCTGCATCGCGTACAGGTCGGTGCGGTAGACCTCCGGGTTCTTCGGCTTGTCACTGTTGCCGTGACCGAGCAGGTCGAGCAGGGCGACCTGGAAGCCGGCGCCGGCGAAGCGCCGGGCGAGTTCGCGGTTGATGAGTGAGTCGAGCAGGATCCCGTGCACGAGCACGCAGGGGATGCCGCCCTCGCCATAGATCTCGTAGTAGAGCTGGTATCCGTCGTGGGTGAACCGTCCGCTGCGGACGCTGGTGGCCTGTGTCATGAATCCTCCCCGAGGGCATGGTGCAGTCGACTGACGCTACGTTCACTATTTATAACGAAATCACCGAACAGACAATGATCGCCGCTTCTTCTTCCTTTCCCGGCCGGGTGGAAGCGGCGGCCGTGGGCGCGGTACTGGTTCCGATTGAGGGAATTTGGGTTGCCCGTACCGGCATCTCAGGATACCGTGAAGCTCCCTCCCCCTCCGGATGCCGGGTTTGTCGAGGCAACTGAATCACTTCGCCCTCTGGCTGGTCGTCGGCCTGGCCCTGTCCGGCCTCGCCGGCATGGCGCTGCAGCAGGTGGAAACCACCAGTATCCGGGACACCTTCGAACGGGATGTGGGCTACAAGATCAGCGTCCTGCGCCGGGAACTGGCCCTGCACTTCGAAGTGCTGCACATGTTGCGCAGTCTCTACGAGGCCTCCGAGTTCGTCTCCCGCGACGAGTTTACGCGCGCCGCGCGCGACGCGCTGGCACGCAACCCGACCATCCAGGCGCTGGAGTGGGTGCCGCGGGTGCCGGAGGCGGAACGCGTCCGCTGGGAAGGCGAGGCGCGCAGTGTTTTCCCGGAATTCCAGTTCACCGCGATGGTGGACGAGGAGAACGGCGCCATGTTGCAGGCGGCCCGGGAGCGGGAGTTTTTCTACCCCGTCTATTACCTGGAACCGCTCACCGGCAACGAGGCCGCGCTCGGTTTCGACCTCGGTTCCAGCCCGCTGCGCCTGGCCGCGCTGGAAATCGCCCGCGACAGTGGCCGCCTGACCACCACGGCTGGCCTGCGGCTGGTGCAACTGGGACCGGAGGAGAGCGGATTCCTGGCGATCAACCCGATCTACCGGGGCATGCCAACGACGCTGGCGGGCCGGCAGGAAAGCCTGTACGGGTACGCCGTCGGCGTATTCCGGATCGGCCGGCTTTTTGAGCACGCCATGCGCTTGACCGCCGCGGAGGACCTGCACCTGCGCCTGCTGGATGTCACGGAAGGCGGCAGCGGCCAGTTGCTCTACGAGTCGCCGCCGCGCCCGGACCGGGTGCTCAGCAGGCTCCGCCACGCCCGCGACATCGCTGATGTCGGTGGGCGCACCTGGCGGCTGGAAGCCACGCCCTACAAGCGCTACATCACGGCGCGCTCGTCCAGCACGCCCGCCTGGGTTGCTGCGCTGTTGCTGCTGGTGGTGATGGTCGCCGCGTTGCTGGTGCGCACCGTGCAGCACCAGAGCCGGCGAGTCCAGCAGGAAGTGGAGAGCCGGACGCGGGAACTGAATGCAGCCAACATCGAGCTGGAGCGGCTCACCCGCACCGATCCCCTGACCGGCGTGGCCAACCGCCGCGCCTTCGACCAGTACTGCGAGCTCGAGTGGCGCCGGGCGGCGCGCGATGGCAAGCCGTTTGCGCTCATGCTGATCGACGTGGACTGCTTCAAGCGCTACAACGATTTCTACGGCCACCAGGCCGGTGATATATGCCTGCGCAACGTCGCCGCCGCGCTGCAGTCCGGGTCGCGCCGGGCCTCGGACCTGCTCGCACGGTACGGCGGCGAGGAGTTCGCCATGGTGATCCCGCAGGCGGTGGATGACATCCGCCTGTTCAGCGAGATCCTGCGGGCGAGCGTGGAGGCGCTGCAGATACCGCACCTGGACACGGTCGTCGAAAGGAAGGTCGTCACGGTCAGCATCGGCGTGGTGACCACCGCTTGCGCGGTGCCGGACGCGTTCATGCCCTTCCTGCGCTGCGCCGACAAGGCGCTCTACGAGGCGAAAGCATCCGGCCGCAACCGGATCGTCTGCGCGGAGTACAGCGCCCCGGGCTGATCCGGTGCCGGTGGAAACCTGCCCGCGGCAGGGTGTGGCCTGGGTCTCAGTCAGCCGCCGGCAGCGTCAGCGTCACCGTGGCCCCTTCGCCCGGCGCGCCACTGGCCCGGATCTCGCCGCCGTGGCGTTGCACGATCTTGCGAACCGTGGCCAGCCCGATGCCCAGTCCCTCGCGCTCCTCCGTTTCAGGCAGGCGCGCGAACGGCATGAAGATGGTCTGGGCCTTGTCCGCGGAGAAGCCGACGCCGTTGTCGCGCACCTCGATCTCCACGTAACCCGGTTGTGCAGCGGGGCCACCGGAGATGGTGACGACGGGCGGAACCCCTTCGCGTGCGTACTTCAGTGCATTGCCGACTAGGTTCTGGAAAGCCTGCCGCAGCAGCGCGCCGCTCCCAAGCACCGTGGGCAGCCTGCCGACTTCCACCCGGCCGCCAGAGGAAGCGATGTCATCGGAGAGCAGGGACGTGACCTCCTCCAGCGTGTTGTCGAGCAGGATCCGGTGCTCGCCGATCTCGCGGCTTTCCATGCTGTAGAGATCGTACAGCGCGGTGACCAGTTCCAGCATGCGCGACAGGCTGGCTTCCATCTTGTCCATGATGGGGAGCAGGTTGGCCGTTTCGAGCGCCCCCGCGGACTTGTGCCGAAGCAGCCCCATGAAGCGCATCACCTTGCTGAGCGGGGAGCGCAGGTCGTGCGCCGCGACCGCCGCGAAGCGGGACAGTTCCTCGTTCAGTTCGCGCAGCCGGCTGGCGGTGGCCGCCTCGGCGGCGACGGCGCGCCGGAGCTGCTCCTGCGCCTCGTGCAGTTCGACGAACACGCGCACCTTGCTGACCAGGAACTTCGGCTCGTAGGGTTTGACCAGGTAGTCGACGGCACCGACATCGTAGCCCTTGAACACGAACGATGGCTTGCTGCCGCCGGCGGTGATGAAGATGATCGGGATGCGCTCGGTTTCCGGCACGCTGCGCATGAGTTCGGCCATCTCGAAACCGTTCATGCCAGGCATCTGCACGTCGATGAGTGCGAGCGCGTACTGGTCATCGAGCAGTTTGGCGAGACCCTCCTCGGCCGAGCGGACGCAATCGAGCCGGATCGGCAGGTCGCGCAGCACGGCCCGCAGCGCCTCGAGGTTGGCCTCGACGTCGTCAACCGCCAGTACCGGTGTCACGAGTCACCCAGCAGGCGGGCCAGTTCGCCGGCCAGTTGCGGTCCGTCGGCAGGCTTGTTCATGAATGCATTCGCTCCGACTTCCATGCAGGCTGCGCGGTGGTTGTCCGGGTCACCTGCCGTCAGGACCAGGATCGGGATATCACGCCAGCGCGGCTCCGATCGCATTCTACGGATCGTGTCGAGGCCGTCCATCCCCGGCATGATGAGGTCCATGATCACGAGGCTGGTGTCCGGGTGGTTGGCAAGCTTGTCAAGGCACTGCACGCCGCTGCGCGCCAGGACCACCTCGACGCCGTAGGGGCGCAGCGCCGCGGACAGGGCGAAGCAGGTGCGGGTGTCATCGTCGGCGACCACCACGCGCCGGCCCTGCAATATCCTCACGATGGTCGCGTCGGGAGGCGGACCGGCCGGTGCTTTCCGCGTCCCGCGCGCGGCTTCCTGGGTCCGGCTGGCGGCGTTTGCCGCTTCTTCCGTGCTGCCGGCATCCGCTTCCGCCACCTCCAGTTGCGGGATATGCAGGGAGAACGTGCTGCCAAGGCCCTTGCTGCTGGCCGCCGTGACCCGCCCGCCCAGCAGTGCCCCGAGGCGGCGGGAGATGGCCAGGCCGAGGCCGGTCCCGCCGTATTGCCGGCTGGTGGAGCCATCCTCCTGCTGGAATTCCTCGAAAACCCGCTCCAGCTGGGCCGGATCGATGCCGATGCCGGTGTCCTCGACGTCGAAACGCAGCAGCGGACCGGTGTCGCCGTGGCCGGGTTCGATGCGGGTCCGCAGTTCCACGTGCCCGGCGGACGTGAACTTGATGGCGTTCGACAGGAAGTTGCGCAGCACCTGCGTGACCCGGTGTCCATCCGTCCGCCAGCGTTCGGGCACGGCTTCATCCACGCTGAGCCGCAGTTCGACGTTCTTCTCGGCCGCCAGTGGCTCGAACAGGCTGCGCAGGTCTTCGAGCAGCAGGCGCAGGTTGACCTCCTCGGGCACGATTTCGAGTTTGCCCGCTTCGACCTTCGACATGTCCAGGATGTCGTTGATCAGGTTGAGCAGGCTGCGTCCGGAGTTCTCGATGGTTTTCGCGGAACGTACCTCGTCCTCGTCCAGCCGGCCGTCGGGGTTTTCCGCCAGGACGTGGGACAGGATCAGGATGCTGTTCAGCGGCGTGCGCAGTTCGTGCGACATGTTTGCCAGGAATTCGCTCTTGTACCGGCTGGCCTGCTCCAGTTGCTGCGCCTGCTTTTCCAGCTGGTCGCGCGAGGCCTGCAGGGATGCGGATTTTGCCGACAGCGTATCGTTGAGCATGCGCAGCTCCTCTTCGGACGATGCGAGGCTGTCGGCCTGTTCCTGCAGGGTCTGGTTGAGGGACTGCAGTTCCTGCTCGCGCTCTTCCAGCGCCTGCTTGCGCTGGCTCAGTTCCCCCACGTAGGCCTCCAGTTCCTGCTGTTGCACCAGCGATTGGATGCCCATGGCGAGGGGTTCCTGAATGCGGTGCAGGAACTGCAGCGCCCCGGCGGACAGTTCGCCGAAACTGCCCAGTTCCATGGCGCCGACGCAGTTGTGACGCTCCCACAGCGGTACCACGTAGACGGTGCCGGGGAGCGCGTCGCCGACGCCGCTTCGCAGGCGCAGGTAGTCGCCGGGCAGGCCGGTCACGGGGGTGATGTCGCGCCCCTCCATGGCCTGCCCGACCAGTCCCGCTCCCGGGACAACCGGTTTGATCCCCGCCGGGTCGATGCCGATTGCCTGCCGGGGCGGGTAGCGCCCGTCCTCGCCGAGCAGGTACATCACGCCGGTTCGGACGCCCACTTCTGCGCAGACGTAGCGCAGGACCGTTTCCGCCACCGCTTCCGGCGTGTTTTCCCGGCGCAGGATGGACGAGATCTCCACCAACCTGCCCTGGAGCAGGTTCTCGGCTGCCTGCTCGGCGGACAGCAGGTGGAGGTTGGCCACCATGGTATTCAGCGCCAGGACGAGTTCGTCGTCGTTGCTGCGTGGCTTGAGATTGACGGAATAATTCCCCTGCCCGATCAGGCCCGCGCTCTTGACGATGGAACGGCTGGTGTTCACCAGGGCAGCGAGGGCCCGGTGCAGGTCGCCGATCTCGTCCTGCCGCTCTGTTGCCGGTGTTGCCGGCAACCGTCCATCCTCGGCGATCTCCTGCAGCGTCCCGGAGACCGCGCGGATGCTGCCCAGGATGTCCCGGAAGATCCAGCGCATGGTCAGCAGGCTGGCGAGGAGCAGCAGCAGCGTGAACCCCGTGTTGCGCAGCAGGCGCGCCTGCGCCGCGTCGTGCTGGGCTTCCTTGTACAGCAGCATGTCCCCGATGATCAGCTCGCCGCGCTGGGTCTGCAGGGCGATGCGTTGTGACTGGATGCGGAACCATTCCTCGCCGGAGATCGTGCCGGAGAACCGGAACAGTGCGCGGATCGCCTCCAGCGCCGGCAGATCGTTCAGCCGGACGGAGCGGTCGATCGCGCGGATATCCTCACCCCGCTCCAGCCCGTCCTCGACCTCGGCCATGCGCTGGGCATATTCCTCGAAAGTGACCTGTACCTGTCGAATGGCGGCGACGTTCTCCTGGCTCAGCGTGCCGCTATCGACGGCCCGGTCGAGTTCGTCCTGCACTGCCGCCCACTGCTCCTCGAAGCCGATCCGGTACTGTTCCTCGCCGCGCAGCAGGTAGTTCTTGAACTGGTGGATGAGTCCGCCGTAGCCGATCGACGACTGCAGGTGACGAAACTGGTGCAGCCGCTGGAAATAGGCGCTGACGTCCTCGAGGAAACGGTCGACCAGGGACGCGTTGATCAGTTCCGCCTCGATGCTGAACGCCTGCAGGTAGCGGTCGGCCCCCGGCATTGCGGCCAGGCGGCGCTCGCTCAGTGCGATCTGGGAACGGGTATGCAGCAGCTGGTTGCCGAGCGCGAAAGGCAGTTCGTCGTGGGCGAGTATCCAGGCGCCGATGGCGCGCTGGACACCGGTCGCGAGGATGATTGCCTGCAGTTCGTTGTACTGCCGTTCCAGTTCCGCCTGGCGGGAGTCCGTGCTGAGTGACTGCAGCAGTTCAATGATGTCGTGGATGAAGGAGATCGTCTCCGTGTATCCGGCCACCGCCGCCAGGCTCTCCAGGCGCCGGTTTTCGCGGGCGCCGCGACCGGCGAGCAATTCAGCGACCCTGGTCTGCACGCGGGCGTACTCCTGCCAGATTGCCGGCAGTTGCCGCTCGATCCAGCCCGCGCCGTCCATGAATGCCTGCATCCGGCGCACCGCGATGTCCGTCGCGCGAAACTGGCGCTCCAGCAGTATGCGCCGGCGGGTGAAGGAGGTACCGGAGAAGGCGAAGTACAGGCCGCGTTCGGCAGCCAGCTCCCGGGCGAGGGCATCGAAATTCTGCGTGGCGGCGAGCAGTGCCCGCTGTTGTTCGGTCTCGCGTACCTGGGCCGCATGCTGCCAGGAATCCAGCACCGAGAACCACAGCATGCCCAGTGTCGGGATGAGGACCAGGAGGAACAGGCGCGTCCCCAGCCGCATGCCGCCGGTACGCTTCACGACGCGGGTCCCCCGAGCCGGCCCGGACTGGCGGCGAGGCATTGCGCGAGCCGTGCCAGCCGCGTTTCCAGTATGTCCACCTGGCTCATGACCGAGGACGGGGTGACGATCGCCGGAGATTCCGCCGGAATTGCGCCAGCGTCATCCGTTTCCAGCCCCATGCGCCTGCCGATGAAGGCGAGCTCGCTGATGAGCAGGTTGGTCACGTCGATCACGTCGGATTCGGAGATGCTGGTGGCCCGCGTCGGCGCGACGAAAAGCATTTTCTGGCCCTGCCGGACCATGATCCCGCTCACCACCCGGACGTTCTGCAGGATCCGGTGGAATACATCGGCGGGCACGTGCCCGGGCTGGATTTCTGCCGCGGCCTCGACCGGCGCCTCGATGCCGCACTGTTGCAGGATACCGCGTGTCAGCGCGCTGGCGCGCAGGACGGCCTGCATGGAGTCGCGGGCATTCAGGGGCCGTTCGGCGAGTTCGTTGATCTGCCGGCTCACCTCCAGCGTGCGGATGTAGACATCGGTGGGCGTCGCGCCCGCGACCGGCAGGGATTCCTCGTGATCGAGTTCATCCATGCCGAGCGCGCTGCGCAGCAGCAGCAGTCGTTGCAGCGTGCCCGACATCAGCCCGTAGACATCGGCGGGGCGCAGCCGGTCTGCCGGCGGCGTCGGGGGGATCGTCACCCGGTCATCGAGGTATTCAGCGGTCAGCCGGTTGGCTTTCTCGAAAAGGGAGCGCGCCTGGAAATACACCTCGCGCGGCTGCGCCTCGCGTACGTGCAGGGTCCGGATGTGGTTGGTGTTCCTGCCCATCAGCCAGCGCACGTCTTCGGCATAATCCGCCGCCAGGTTGAGGCGCGCCAGCACGTGTCCGGGCGTGATGACCGCCGCCGGGGCGGCGGGGTAGGGGCCCGCGTCTTCCGCGGCGGAAACCAGGCGTGCGCCGACCGGCATCGTCATGAGAACGAGCATGAGCAGGCGCCCGGCCAGGCGGGCCGCCCGGGGTAAGACGGTTTGCGGGATGAAAGGGGTCAAGCGCTGCACCAGGAACTGCCGGAA
>JBFKKR010000047.1:0-22931 GCA_041682035.1 Pseudomonadales bacterium
CCAGCTCCGAGCCTGTCTTCCAGAACACCGTGCCGAGCGCGCGCCCGAGGCGTTGCGCGGTGGGCAGTGAACAGGACGCGAGCAGCCGGATCAGCCCGATGATCAGCGCGGCCTTCACACGGTCCATGCCGCGCCCCCGGCGAAACGGGAATACGTGGCCGCTGCGCGCTTGATGCGGAATCCTGCGCCGCCATACGGAACGCGAACTGCTAATCTGATCAGGGCCGGGAACGGGTCCGGCAGCCGGGAAAGGGCGCTCATGAAACAGGTTCGCTATGCGGACATCAGTACCCTGATTATCGACGATCAGCCGGAGGCGCGCAGCTATACCCGCGACATGCTGCGCGAATTCGGCAGCAGCCACGTCGATACCGTTTCCAGCGGGGACGAGGGACTCGCGCTGATGCGCGAGCAGCAGTACCAGCTGGTGCTCTGCGATTACAACCTCGGCGAGGGCCGTGACGGCCAGCAGGTGCTCGAGGAGGTTCGCCACGGCGGTCTGCTGCCGCAGACCGCCGCCTTCGTGATGATCACCGCCGACAGCGCGCCGCAGATGGTCATGGGCGCGCTGGAGTATCACCCGGACGGCTACATCATGAAGCCGTACACACGCAGTGACCTGAAGAAACGGCTGACCCGGCTGCTGGAGGCCAAGGTCATCCTGCTGCCCATCGAAGAGCCGCTCGCAGCGCAGGACTACCAGCAGGCGCTGGCCGGTTGCGACGTGGTCGCACGGCGTCACCCGGAGCAGATGGTCGCTGCGCTGCGTCACAAGGGCAACCTGCTCATCCTGCTGCAGCGTCACCAGGACGCCGAGAAGCTCTACTCGGTGGTGCTCAGCAAGCGCATGCTGCCGTGGGCGCAGCTCGGCCTGGGCAAGGCGCTCTATCACCAGGGCAGACTCGACGAGGCGCTCGCGGCATTCCAGGCGCTGGTGCAGGAAAACGAGGCGTACGTGGAAGCGCGGGACTGGATGGCGCGCATCCATTCCGAACAGGGTCGGCCGGAAGCGGCGGAGCGGGAACTGCTGGCGGCGATCGAAATATCGCCAAAGGCGGTCAAGCGGCAGATGGAACTGGCCCGCGTGGCGGAGAAGAACCAGTCCTGGATGGTGAGCGAACAGGCCTACAAGCGTTCTGTCGCGCTGGGACGGCACTCGGTCTACCGGTCCTCCAACAACTACTTCGGGCTCGTGACGGCCATGGAGAAAACCCTCGACGACCGCTCGCCCCGCGACCGACGAAAGGCCGGGGACGAGGCCATGCGGCTGCTCAAGGAGGCGGACCGGGTGTTCGAGGACCGCGAGGTGCGCTGCCGCGCCGCCGCACTGCGCGCGCACACCGCCCGGCTGCACGGCAAGACGCGGGAGGCGGAGGTCGCGGACCAGCGCGCGCAGGAACTGTTCAGCAAGCTGGAGAATCCACCCGACGACCTGCGTCAGCTGGTGGAGGAAGGCGCTGCCGGGGTCAGCGCGGCAGAGCGGGCCGCCATGGAAAAATGCGAGAGCCTCAACAACCAGGGCGTGGAGATGTTCAAGAACGGGCACGCCGCCGAAGCCTACGCGCTGTTCCGGGAGGCGGTCGGCTCCGGACAGGCCAGTTACGCGGTCCAGCTCAACACGCTGCAGGCGCTCCTGTCCCTGGTGCAGGGCGGCCAGCCTCCCGACGGCTGGCAGCAGCAGGCGCAGGCCCTGCTGAAACCGCTGGCGGAAATGCCGGCGGACGATTCCCATCGCGCGCGGCTGGAAAAACTGCAGCTGATGCACGACCGCCTGCTGCAGGCCGTCTAGGCCCGCCCTCGGAACCCATCGTGACAGAACCCGGCGAGCTGCAAGAACTGCTGCTTAACAGCCTGCTGCACGACCTGAAGAACCAGGCCCATCACCTGGTGACCGGCATGGAGCGGCTCGCGCCGGCGCCGGGGCAGGAAGCCGGCTGGCTGCGGCTGCGGCAGGAGGCCATCGGCATGGGCGACCGGCTGACCGAAGCGCTGCTGGCGATTCGTCTGGGCAGCCACCATCACGGCCTGCAGCTGGACATGTGCGCCGTGCAGACGCTGCTCGAAGATGTCGCCGACGCTGTCCGCGAGCGGCTCGTTCGCGCCGGCATCGCGCTGGACGTGCTGCCCTGCCCCGGTCTCTCCCACTTTCTCGACGAGCAACTGGTGGCGGTCACGCTCCGCGCCGCCACGGACAACGCCGCCCGTCACGCGCGCTCACGTGTGCGCCTGTCGGCGCGGACCGCAGGGGATGCGCTGCTGCTCTGCATCGAGGACGACGGCGACGGCTACCCGCAGAATCTGCTGCGTGATCCGGACGGCGCGGTCACGTCCGCCGACACGGCGCAACGCCGCACCGGGCTCGGCCTGCACCTGGCCCGGCTGGTGGCCCGGGCGCATCAGCACGAAAACCGGCACGGGCGCCTGGAACTGGACCGCTCGCAGGATCTCGGCGGCGCGCTCTTCCGGCTCTTGTTGCCCTGAACGGCCACGACGGGAGCACGCCGGCGTCCCCGCCCGTATAATGCCCGCCTGCCAGGCAAGCAACGGGTGTTCGGACGTTCATGAACTTCCAGGAACTGATACTGAATCTGCAGTCCTTCTGGGCTTCCCGCGGCTGCACGCTGCTGCAGCCCTACGACATGGAAGTCGGCGCCGGCACGTTCCACCCGGGCACGTTCCTGCGCGCGATCGGGCCCGAGCCCTGGAACTGCGCCTACGTGCAACCGAGCCGGCGGCCCACCGACGGTCGCTACGGCGAGAATCCGAACCGCCTGCAGCACTACTACCAGTTCCAGGTCCTGCTGAAGCCGTCGCCGCTGGACATCCAGGAACTCTACCTGGAGTCCCTGCGCGTTCTCGGCATCGATCCCCTGGTGCACGACATCCGCTTCGTCGAGGACAACTGGGAGTCCCCCACCCTCGGTGCCTGGGGCCTCGGCTGGGAGGTCTGGCTGAACGGGATGGAAGTGACCCAGTTCACCTACTTTCAGCAGGTCGGCGGTCTGGAGTGCAAGCCGGTCGCGGGCGAGATCACCTACGGGCTGGAGCGCATCGCCATGTACCTGCAGGGCGTGGACAGCGTCTATGACCTGGCCTGGTCGGACGGCAACCCGCCGGTGCGCTACGGCGACGTGTTCCACCAGAACGAGCGCGAGATGTCCGCTTTCAATTTCGAGCTCGCGGACGTGGCGACGCTGTTCGCCGCCTTCGACGCCTGTGAGGCGGCCTGCAGCAGCCTGCTGGAACACGAACTCGCGATTCCCGCCTACGAGCAGGTCCTGAAGGCCTCGCACAGTTTCAACCTGCTCGATGCCCGCCGCGCGATCTCCGTCACCGAGCGGCAACGTTTCATCCTGCGGGTACGCAGCATGGCGCGCAGCGTCGCCGAGCGCTACTACGCATCCCGCGAAGCGCTGGGTTTCCCGCTCTGCCGGGAGGTCCGCGCATGAATACCGCAGATCTCCTGCTGGAAATCGGCACCGAGGAACTGCCCCCGGGCCTGCTGCCGCGCATTGCGCAGGACCTGGGCCGGAACCTCGCCGGGCTGTTGCGGCAATCGCATCTGGAGCCCGGCGAAGTCAGCACCTTCGCCGCACCGCGGCGTATCGCCGTGATCATCCGGCAACTGCCGGAACGGCAACCGGACCGTGACGAGGTCCGGCTAGGGCCGCCGGTCGCCGCTGCCCGGGACACCGACGGCAGGCCCACGCCGGCCGGTGCGGGTTTTGCGCGCTCGTGCGGCGTGCCCTTCGAGGCGTTGCAGGAAACCACCGACGGCAAGGGCCCGCGCCTCAGCCACACGCGCCGGGTGGCCGGACAGGATGCCGTGGCGCTGCTGCCGGAACTGGTCGCACAGGCCGCCCACGCGCTGGAGATCCCGCGCAGGATGCGCTGGGGCAGTCGGGATGACGAATTCGTCCGGCCGGTCCACTGGCTGTTGCTGCTGCTCGGCGGACAACTGGTGCCGGCCAGCCTGTGGGGCGTGCAGAGTGGCCGCGAGACGAGGGGCCACCGTTTTCACGCGCCACAGGCACTCACGGTCGACGGCGCCGGGGAGTACGAGCGCACACTGGAGACGGCCGGCAAGGTCGTGCCGGATTTCGACCGGCGCCGCGACCGCATCCGCACGCAGGTGGAGGCACTCGCCGCGGAACTCGGCGGGCAGGCGATGATGGACGCCGATCTGCTCAACGAGGTCACCGCGCTGGTGGAGTGGCCGGTCGCCCTGTCGGGGCGTTTCGACGAGCGCTTCCTCGCCGTGCCACAGGAAGCGCTGATCACGACCATGTGCGCCAACCAGAAGTACTTCCCGGTGCTGGATCCGCAGGGACGTCTCATGCCGGTGTTCATCCTGGTCAGCAACCTGGAAAGCGCGGAGCCGGCACTGGTGCGGGCCGGCAACGAGCGGGTGATCCGGCCCCGCTTCGCCGACGCCGAGTTCTTCTTCACCGAGGACCGCCGGAAGCCGCTCTCGCAGTGGGCGGAGGGTCTCGACGCGCTCACCTACCAGTCCGGCCTGGGCAGCATCGCCGAGCGCAGCCGGCGCATCGCGACCGTCGCTGCCGGTCTGGCGCCGCAGTGCGGCGCCACAGCCGGCGCCGCGGAATCCGCCGGCCTGCTCTGCAAGGCCGACCTCCTCACGTTGATGGTGCAGGAGTTTCCCAAGCTGCAGGGCATCATGGGCCGCTACTACGCCGCGCACGAGGGCCTGCCGGAGGATGTCGCGCTGGCCATCGAGGAGCACTACCTGCCGCGTCACGCTGACGATCGCCTGCCCGCCAGTGCGCTGGGACGCGCACTGGCGCTGGCAGACCGGATCGAACTGCTGGCCGGCTTCTTCGCGCTCGGCAGGCAGCCCACCGGGGACAAGGATCCCTACGGACTGCGCCGCGCCGCACTGGGGATGATCCGCATCCTCGCCGACAGCGGGATGCGGCTGGACCTGGCGGCCTGTTTCGCGACAGCCGACACCCTGCTTCCAGCGCAGGTCGCCGGCGGTGACGCGCCGGGAATGGCGGTCGATTTCGTCATGCAGCGGGTCGCGGTCTGGCTGCAGGGGCAGGGCGTGCCGGCCGATGCGCTGCATGCGGTGGCCGCGAAGAACGTCACCGACGTGGTCGACTTCATCGCCCGGGCGCGCGCCATGCAGTCGTTCCAGTCCCTGCCCGCGGCCGCCGAACTGG
Source organism: Pseudomonadales bacterium (assembly GCA_041682035.1). Lineage (GTDB taxonomy): Bacteria > Pseudomonadota > Gammaproteobacteria > Pseudomonadales > JBFGWM01 > JBFJWR01. Next base: position 5,184 of record JBFKKR010000047.1, read on the forward strand.
CCGCCGCCAACAAACGCGTCGCAAACATCCTGTCGAAGAGCACGACGGGTGCGGGCGGCGGGTTCGATGAAAAGCGGCTGAAGGATCCCGCCGAGCAGGAACTGTACCGGGCGCTCTGCGATGCCCGTGACGCGGTTGCCCCGTTGCTCGGTGCGCATCGCTACGTGGAGGTGCTGGAGCGGCTCGCGCAACTGCGCGAATGCATTTCCCGCTTCTTTGACGAGGTCATGGTCAACTGCGAAGACGCCGCGCTGCGCGAGAACCGGCTGGCGCTGCTCGGCATCCTGCGCGCACTGTTTCTCGAGGTGGCCGATGTCTCGCTGCTGCAGGGCGCCGATGCCGGTTAGCCGCCGGCGCTCCTGCTAGGCTGAAGTCTTGTCGGCGGCGTCCCGCCCAGGAGATCGCATGAACCCTCTCGTCATCCTCGATCGCGACGGCGTCATCAATGAAGACTCCGACGCCTACATCAAGTGCGTTGCAGAGTGGACGCCGGTGCCGGGCAGCCTGGAAGCCATCGCCGACCTGACCCGGGCCGGTTTCCGGGTCGTGGTGGCCTCGAACCAGTCCGGGCTCGGGCGCGGGTTTTTCGACCAGGCGACGCTGGACGAGATCCACGCCCATATGCACGAACAGGTGGCCCGGGCCGGCGGCGTGATCGAGGGCGTGTTCTACTGCCCACACCACCCGGACGAAGACTGTGACTGCCGCAAGCCGCGGCCGGGCCTGCTGGACCAGATCGAGAAGGAGATGGGCATCAGCGTAGTGGGCGCTCACTTCGTTGGTGACACCAGGAAGGACATGGAGGTGGCGCGCAGCAAGCAAGCCATACCGATTCTCGTGCGGAGCGGCAAAGGCGAGCGGACCATCGCCGCGGGCGGCGATGCGCTGGCCGCGCGCGTCTGCGAGAACCTGCGCGAGGCGGCAGACTACCTCATCGGCCTGCAGCGTGGCGGGGATGCCTGACGCCGGTCAGATATCGAGGTTCGCCACCGACAGCGCGTTGCTCTCAATGAAATCGCGCCGCGGTTCCACCGCATCACCCATCAGCGTCGTGAAGATCTGGTCCGCCGCCACCGCGTCCTCGACATTGACCCGGAGCAGGCGCCGGGATTCCGGGTTCATGGTGGTTTCCCAGAGTTGCTCGGGGTTCATCTCGCCCAGGCCCTTGTAGCGCTGGAACACGTGCCCGCGGCGCGCCTCGCCCATCAGCCAGTCGAACACCTCGCGGAAGCCGGTCACCGGTTGCTGGCGGTCGCCACGGCCCACCGTCGCGCCCTCCTCCAGCAGGCCCCGGAACTTCTCGCCCAGCTTTGCCATGTTGCGGTATTCCGCCGAGTCGAAGAACTCACGGTCGAAGCGATAGGCCTGATCCATGCCATGCACCCGATGGCTCACCTGCGGCAGGAAGATGGCGCGTTCCGAGTCCTCGTGCAGGCTGAAGGAGAACGTACTGGCGTCCACGCCGGTCTGCAGCAGGCGGGAGCGCAGTTCGTCCACCCAGCCCTGCATGCGGGCCGGGTCAGCCAGCGCGTCCGGTCCGACCGGTTGCAGGTAGGGCACCTGGTTCAGCAGGTCGACCGGAAAGCGGCGGGAGAGGAGCTGGATCAGCCGGTGAATGCGACGGTAATCGTTGAGCAGCGCCTCCAGCGCCGTGCTTTGGATGGGTGGCGCGTCCGGATTGACCAGCAACACCGCGTCCTCCAACGAAATCTGGTAGAGGTAATCCTCCAGCTCCGATTCGTCCTTGAGATAACGCTCCTGCTTGCCCTTCTTGATCTTGAACAGCGGCGGCTGGGCGATATAAACGTGGCCGCGCTCGATCAGCTCCGGCATCTGGCGGAAGAAGAAGGTGAGCAGCAGCGTGCGGATGTGCGAGCCATCCACATCCGCGTCGGTCATCAGGATGATGCGGTGATAGCGCAGCTTGTCGGGATTGTACTCGTCACGGCCGATGCCGCAGCCCAGCGCAGTGATCAGGGTGCCGACTTCGGCGGAAGACAGCATCTTGTCGAAGCGCGCCTTCTCGACGTTCAGGATCTTGCCCTTCAGGGGCAGGATGGCCTGCGTGCGACGGTCCCGGCCCTGCTTGGCGGAACCGCCGGCCGAGTCACCCTCCACCAGGAACAGTTCCGAGGCGCTCGGATCCTTTTCCTGGCAGTCGGCCAGCTTGCCCGGCAGCCCTGCGATATCCAGCGGCCCCTTGCGGCGCGTCATCTCGCGCGCCCTGCGCGCGGCCTCCCGGGCCCGGGCGGCATCGATCATCTTGGTCACCACCGAGCGGGCGTCCTGAGGAAACTCCAGCAGGTAGTCACCGAAGTGCTGGGCCATTTCCTGTTCGACGGCGGCTTTCACCTCTGAGGAGACCAGCTTGTCCTTGGTCTGCGAGGAGAACTTGGGATCCGGCACCTTGACCGAGATCACCGCGGTCAGGCCCTCGCGGGCGTCCTCCCCGGAGGTTTCCACCTTCAGTTTCTTCGCCAGCCCTTCCTTGTCGATATAACCGTTCAGTGTGCGGGTCAGCGCACTGCGGAAGCCGGCCAGGTGCGTACCACCATCCCGCTGCGGGATGTTGTTGGTGAAACAGAAGATGTTTTCCTGGAAGCCATCATTCCACTGCAGCGCGACCTCCACGCAGATCCCGTCATCGCGCAACTGGCAGAAGTGGAAGGGGCGGTTCAGGGGATTCTTGTTGGTGTTGAGGTATTCCACGAACGCACTCACGCCACCCTCGTAGCGGAACGTCTCCTCCCGGCCGGCCCGCTCGTCCCGCAGCAGGATGCCCACGCCCGAATTCAGGAAGGCCAGTTCCCGCAGCCGCTTGGCGAGGATGTCGTAGTGGAAGGAGATATTGGTGAACGTGGTCGGGGAAGGGTGGAATCGGACCTCGGTGCCGGTGGAGCCGGTCTTGCCCACCACCTTCAATGGCGCCTGTGGTACCCCGTCCCGGTAGCACTGCTCGTAGACCTGGCCATCCCGCCGGATGGTCAGGGTGAGCAGTTCAGACAGCGCATTGACCACCGAGACGCCCACGCCGTGCAGCCCGCCGGAGACCTTGTAGCTGTTGCTGTCGAATTTCCCGCCCGCATGGAGGACCGTCATGATGACCTCGGCCGCGGACTTGCCCTCCTCGTGCATATCCACGGGAATGCCCCGGCCGTTGTCCGTCACCGTCACCGATTCGTCGGTGTGGACGGTCACGGTGATCTGGTCGCAGTGCCCGGCAAGCGCCTCGTCGATGGCGTTGTCGACCAGTTCGAACACCATGTGATGCAGGCCGGTCCCATCGTCGGTATCGCCGATATACATGCCAGGGCGCTTTTTCACCGCATCCAGTCCTTTCAGGACCTTGATGCTGCTCCCGGTATAGGACTGTTCTTCTTCCACGGTCATGCCTTCTACTCCTGACTCGGGGCGCCCTGGCACAGGACGCCCTGTTTCACGTGAAACATTTCGATCTCACCGGAATCCATCCCCGCCGGGAGCGGCAGATCCTGCTCCAGTGCGGTGATAAACACCTGGCTCCCGCTTTCCCACAAGGCCCCCAGCATGCGGGCCTGGTTCTCCCGATCCAGCTCTGCCGGCAGGTCGTCCACCAGGCAAAGTGCGGGTTCTCCCGTCCGCTCTCCGTGCAGCGCCAACTGGGCCAGGCGCAATCCCCAGTAGGCCATTTTCAGCTGGCCCCGGGACAGGACCCGCTCCGGCTCGCCCATGGGGCTGGTGATCAGCAGGTCCGCCCGGTGCGGTCCGCTGGTCGTGTAGCCATGGGACAAATCGCGGGATACCGACCGGGACAGCACCTCGTCCAGATCCCTGTCCGCGTCCCAGCCCCGGCTGTACCGGAGCGAAAGGCCGCACGCCGCGCCCAGGAACCGGTCCCAGACTTCGGCTGCACGCGCATTGAGGGATTCGAAATAAGCGGATCTGAGGTCATCCAGTTCACGGGCGGCGAGGCAGATTTGCCGATCCCAGGGCTCCAGTCGCGAAGCGTCCATAATACCATGCCGGATCAGCCGATTGCGCTGTTTGACGGCCTGCCGCATGCGTTGCCAGGCCGGATAGAAGCGATGTTCCACGTGAAACAAGCCCCAGTCGAGCATGCGCCGCCGCCCCTTGCTGCCCCCGCGGACCCAATCGTCGCCCTGGTCCACCAGCGCCAGCAGGGGCACCTGCCGCGCCAGCGCGACGGCGGTGAGATCGCTCCGCCCCTGGCAACGGATTCCGGTCTGGCCGTTCTTCTGCTTGGCCACGCCGATTCGCAGGCGCGTTCCGCCGCGCGCGGCGGTAAGCTCGCCATGGACCACGGCCTCCCCGGCGCCATCCTGGATCAGGGGCCGAATCTGGGAATGTCTGAATGTCCGAGCGTCGGACAAAAGGTGGATCGATTCGAGTATTGCGGTCTTGCCCGCACCGTTCCGGCCGTGGATCAGGTTGATCCGTGGATTCGGCTGGAGGGAGACCTCCGAGAGGTTTCGGACCCGGGTTACATGGACCCGGTCTAGGCGCATGGGCCGGGCATCGGGCGTCAGAGCATCATCGGCATGACGACGTACCGGACGGCGTCATTGCCAGGTTCCTCGATGCGGATGCTGCTCTGCGGGTTGTCCATCCAGATCTGCACCTTCTCGCCGGCGACGGCGCTGACCGCGTCGAGCAGGTACTGGACGTTGAACCCGATCTCGAGCGGTTCGCCGCTGAACTCACAGGCGATCTCGATTTCGGCCGACTCCTGGTCCGGGTTGTTGGCGGACACCAGCAGCCGCTCCGACTCGAAAGCGAGACGCACACCGAGGTAGCGTTCATTGGCGAGCTTGGCGGCCTGGTTGAGGGCCTGCCTGAGATCGTCTCGGTCCAGCGTGGCCTGGATCTGGTCATGCTGCGGGATGACGGCCTGGTAGTCCGGGAACTTGCCCTCGATCAGCTTGGAGATAAGCCGGAATCCACCGCCAGCGACCGCGATGTGATTCTTGTCCAGTTCCAGCGAGATATCGCCATCGCTCTCCCGCAGGATGCGTTCGAGTTCCTGTACGGCCTTGCGCGGCACGATGACCTGCTGGACCGCGTCACCGGTGATGTCCGCCTGCAGCTGGGCACACGCCAACCGGTGCCCGTCGGTGGCCACCGCGCGAATCTCGCCCTGGCGGAGCTCGAACAGCAAGCCGTTGAGGTAGTAACGCAGGTCCTGGTTGGCCATGGCGAAGCTGCTGCGCGAGAGCAACTGCTGCAGGTCGGCGGCCGCCAGCTGCAGCGGCTGCCTGGCCTGCACTTCCTCCACACCGGGGAAGTCACGGACCGGCAGGGTGGACAGGGAAAAACGGCTGCGGCCGCTGCTCAGTTGGAGCTTCTCCCCGGACAGGCTGGCCGTGACCTCGGACTCCTCGCGCAGGGCGCGGACGATCTCGAGCAGTTTCCAGCCGGACACGGTGAGCACACCGGCTTCCTCGACCATGCAGGATTCGACCTTCGCGGTGACCTGGATCTCCAGGTCGGTTCCGGTGAACCAGACGCCGTCGGCGTCGGCAGACAGCTTGCAGTTGGCCAGGACCGGTAAGGTCTGGCGGCGCTCGATGACACCCGTAACCATCTGGATGGGACGGATCAGCGCCTCCCGCGTGGTGGTGATCCTCATGGCCGCCTCCCTGCGATGTCTATCGCGTCAGTTGTCGCAGCAGAACCTTGTACAGTTCGCCGATTTCCGAGTCTTCCTTGCGGATTCGATCAATTTCCCGGCAGGCATGCAATACCGTCGTGTGGTCCCGCCCGCCGAATGCCTCGCCGATCTCCGGGTAGCTGTGCTTGGTGAGTTCACGCGCCAGCGCCATGGCGATTTGCCGCGGCCGCGATACGGCGCGGTTGCGTTTCTTGGACTTCATCTCCTTGACGGTGGTGTGGCAGGTTTCCGCCACCGTGCGCTGGATGGAATCCAGCGTGACCTGGCGGTCGTGGATGGCGATGACGTCCCGCAGCCCCTCGCGCACGTTCTCGATGCTGATCTGTTCGCCCCGGAACTTGGCGAAAGCGACCACCCGTTTCAGCACGCCCTCAAGTTCCCGCACGTTGGACTGGATATGCCGGGCGATAAAGAAGGCGGCGTCTTCGGGCAGTTCGACGCACTCCGACTCCGCCTTGCGCATGAGAATCGCGACGCGCGTCTCCAGTTCGGGCGGCTCGATGGCCACCGGCAGACCACCGTTCAGGCGCGACTTCAGACGCTCCTCCATGCCATCGATCTCCGCTGCATAGCGGTCGCAGGTAAGGATCATCTGCTGGCCCTGCTCGAGCACCGAGTTGAACGTGTGGAAAAACTCCTCCTGGCTCTGCGGCTTGCCGGCCAGGAAGTGGATGTCGTCGATCAGCAGTACGTCATGGGAACGGTAGTAGGCCTTGAAGTCATCCATGCGGTGATGGCGGATCGACTGCACCATGTTGCGGACGAACACCTCCGAGCGCACGTAGGCGACCTTGGCATTCGGGCAGTTCTGCGAGACGTAATTCGCCACCGCGTGCATGAGGTGGGTCTTGCCGAGCCCGGACCCGCCGTAGATGTAGAGCGGGTTGTAGCCACTGTGCGCACTGCCGCGTTGCTCGACGGGTAATGCGAGCCGCTCCACCATCGCCCTGGCCACGCTCAGCGCGGCGGACCGCGCGACGCGGTTGGACTCACCCTCGACGTAGTTCTCGAAGCGTGAATCTGGATCGATGGGGTTTTTGAAAGACTGAATTTCCGAGTGGGTGGTCTGGACCGCCGGCAGGCCTTCCGCCGCCGCGAGCATGTCAGCCTCCTCGGGCACCTCCAGTTCCTGCATCGCCTGGCGCACGCCCACTTCCAGCAGTACGCGAGGTTTGTGTTCACCAGTCAGGCCGCCCCAGACATCGACGATCAGCGGCAGGTGCTCCTGGTTGACGCGATCACGCACGAAGCGGTTCGGCGCCAGCAGTCGCAGTTCCTGTTCATCCCACTCGGCGTGCAGCGGCCGGATCCATGTGTCGAATTCCTTGCGGGGGATATCCCGTTCCAGCTGATCGAGACAATGCTTCCAGCACACTGCTTCCATTCGGCAAGACTCCCGTTTTGTTTGTTGTCGCTGCGGACTTTTTGAGGTGAGGAGAGCAAAGCAGTTTATACCCCGCTTTCTCGCAAGCACAACATGATTTCCCCGGTAAAAAAGCGCTCCCTGGCTTTTTCTGTTTCGTTCCAGAGAGTTAAATTGAAAAAAAAAATTTGCTGTTGCGAACGCCGGTTTTTCGCGCTTTCAAGTCATGCACAGCCAACTGTGAATGCACGTTAGAAGAGCTGTGAATAACCTGTGCATGACCCGGAAAAACTTTTTCATCCAGTTTTTCTTCACAGTTCTTCACCGGGTTTGCAGCACCTGCGGACGGTCACTTCTCAACAACTTGCCATCACGCGCGAACACGCACGGGCACTGTGCTCAAGACAGTTTTCCAGTTCGGCAATCGCGCCAGACAGAACAATAATCACATGTCTTATATATACAGGAATGTTTTTAAATACCGCCCCGGCAACCCATCCCGGCCGGTCCCGGGTTGCACTGGTCCTACCGGAAAATAAAACCGGCAATCCGTCGCATTGCGCCACCTGCCGGGGGCCTTGACTGGCGCCGCCCGTTTCTCTACTATCGCGCCCCCACGTCGGACAGTGCCCGGTCGTGGCCCGTACAGAAAACCGACCTGGATGCCCGAGCCATGAAACGCACCTTTCAGCCCAGCAACCTGAAGCGCAACCGCACCCACGGTTTCCGCAGCCGCATGGCGACCCGGGCCGGCCGTGCCGTTCTCAAGCGCCGCCGCGCGCGTGGCCGCAAGCGCCTCACGGTCTGAGCAACTGGGTTCTCCTTCCTTCCCGCGCAGCGCCCGGCTCCTCAATCGCGCTGACTTCGATCACGTATTCCGGAACCGGTCCACGAACGCCCGGGCGCGCGGACTGCTCTGCCTGGTGGCGGAGGGCCGCACCAGCGAAGTGCGCATCGGGTTCGCCATCAGCAAGAAGCACCTCGGCCGGGCCGTCGCCCGCAACCGCCTGAAGCGCCTGTTGCGCGAACGATTCCGGCACTTGCGTGGCGAACTGCCCCCGCTGGACCTGGTGGTCCTGTCCCAGCGCGAGCTTTCAGACGTGCCGCGGGACGAGTGGCCGGAACTGTGCAGCCAACTGTTTGTGCGTATAATCGCGCGCTCCAGTCTCCAGACCTGATCACGACCCATGCGCCGTTTCCTTGTCATGATCGTGCGCGGATACCGCCTACTGTGCAGTCCGTTCATGGCCCCCAGTTGCCGCTATCACCCCACCTGCAGCGCCTATGCCGAGGAGGCCCTGTCACGACACGGGGCGATTCGGGGATCCTGGCTGACCATCCTGCGACTGGGGCGTTGTCACCCCTTTACCGCCGGTGGTTATGACCCGGTGCCGGAACCGGGTCATGCGGAACCGGCCTGTACCGGTCACGGGGAGATGTCCTGATGGATGCGCCCCGCCTCATCATCGGCCTGGCGCTGGCCGTCGTGACCTACCTGCTCATCCTGCAATGGAACGAGGACTACGAGAATCCGCAGTCACGGACCACGACCGTCCAGGGGACCCAGCAGCCATCGGCGCCCGCCCTGCCGCCGTCGGATGACACCCCGGTTGCGCCGGAGCCCACCGGCACTGCCGACGGTGACGTCCCGCTGGACCCGGTCCGTCCCGAGGCCCGCCCGGAGAGCAGCTCGGCAAAGCCGTCGCCCGGACGCTTCGTGCTGGTCCGCACCGAGGCGCTGCAGGCGACCCTGGACCTGCGCGGTGGCGATCTCGTACAGGCATCGTTGCGCGGTTATCCCCTCCATATAGATACCCCGGACGAACCGTTCCCCCTGCTCTCCAACGAGAAGGATGCGACCTACATCGTGCAGAGTGGCCTGGTCGGTCCGGACGGTCCGGATGCCCGCCCGTCCGGACGCCCTCTCTACCGCAGCGAGTCGGCCACCTACACGCTGTCCCCGGGTGCCGAGCAGGTCGTGGTGGATCTGCACTGGAGCGACCCCGACAGCGGGGTGGAAGTCCGCAAGCGATACACGTTCCCGCGGAACGAATACCGCGTCGACGTCGGGTTGAGCGTCCGCAATCGTGGCGAGACCGCCTGGCGCGGCAACCTGTACGGGCAGATCAAGCGCGGCAAGCAGTCCGACCCCAGCACGGCGAACGCCGCCATGAGCATGAGCACCTACCTGGGCGCCGCGTTCTACACACCGGACAAGCCTTATTACAAGGTCGATTTCTCGGACATGGACGATGCCGCCGAGGAGCGGGCCGGTGGCGCCGCGTTCCGGGAGAACGTCGCCGGCGGCTGGGTCGCGTTCCTGCAGCACTACTTCGTCTCGGCCTGGGTGCCGGATCCGGCTGCCACGCATTCCTACTACGCCCGTCGCGGCGCCGGCTCGCAGTACCTGGTCGGTTTCACCAGCCCGGCGCAGACCATCCGTCCCGGCGAGGAGGGCAACTTCCAGGCAACCCTGTATGTCGGACCCAAGATCCAGCAGACGCTGGCGGACCTGTCCACCGGCCTGGAACTGACGGTCGATTACGGCTGGCTCTGGTTCATCGCCCAGCCGTTGTTCTGGCTGCTGAGTTTCCTGCACGGCTTCGCCGGCAACTGGGGCGTGGCGATCATCCTGATCACCATCCTGATCAAACTGGCGTTCTTCCAGTTGTCCGCCGCGAGCTACCGGTCCATGGCCAACATGCGCCGGATCCAGCCGGAACTGCTGCGTCTGAAGGAACTGCATGGTGACGACCGCCAGCGCATGTCGCAGGAAATGATGGAGTTGTACAAGCGCGAGAAGATCAACCCGCTCGGCGGCTGCCTGCCCATCCTGGTGCAGATTCCGGTGTTCATCGCCCTGTACTGGGTGCTGCTGGAAAGCGTGGAACTGCGCCATGCGCCCTTCGTCGGCTGGATCCAGGACCTGTCCGTGAAGGATCCGTACTTCGTGCTGCCGATCGCCATGGGGCTGACCATGTTCCTGCAGCAGCAGCTCAACCCGGCGCCGCCGGATCCGACCCAGGCCATGGTGCTGAAGATCCTGCCGGTGCTCTTCACCTTCTTTTTCCTCTGGTTCCCGTCGGGGCTGGTGTTGTACTGGCTGGTGAACAACGTGCTCTCCATCGCACAGCAATGGGTGATCACCCGCAACATCGAGCAGGCGGCGAAACCGCGGCCGGCGTGACCGAGACCATCGCCGCCGTGGCGACCGGCGCGGCGCCGGGCGGCATCGGCATCGTGCGTATCTCCGGCCCGCGGAGCCTGCCCATCGCGCGCACCCTGTGTGCGCGGGAGCCACGCCCGCGTACTGCCCATCTCTGCAGCTTCCTCGACCCCGAAGGCGCGGCCCTGGACCAGGGCCTGTTGCTTTATTTCCCCGGCCCCGGTTCCTACACCGGCGAGGACGTGGTCGAACTGCAGGGCCACGGCGGCAGCATGGCACCGCAGCGGGTCCTGCGCCGGGTGCTGGAACTGGGGGCCCGGCTGGCGCATCCGGGCGAGTTCACCGAGCGCGCGTTCCTGAACGGCAAGCTGGACCTGGCGCAGGCCGAGGCGGTCGCCGACCTGATCGCCAGCAGTTCCGAGGCCTCGGCCCGGGCCGCGATGAATTCCCTGCAGGGCAGATTCTCGGAGATCGCCGGGCAGCTGGCCGCCGAGATCCTCTCGGTCCGGATGCACTGCGAGGCCCATATCGACTTTCCTGAGGAGGAACTGGAAGCCGGCTGGACGGACCAGCTCGACCAGCAGATGCAGGCGCTGGCCCGGCGGATCCGGGAGGTCAGCCGCCAGGCGGCACAGGGCCGCAACCTGGTGGAAGGGGTGACGGTGCTGCTGGCCGGCCCCCCGAACGCCGGCAAGTCCAGCCTGCTCAACGCGCTGTCCGGCATGGACAGCGCCATCGTCACCAGTACACCGGGCACGACCCGCGACGTGCTGCGCGAATCGGTGCTGCTCGGTGGCGTACCCATCACGCTGCTGGACACCGCCGGACTCCGGCAGACCAATGACCCGATCGAACAGGAGGGCGTGCGTCGCAGCGAGGCGCTGCTGGCGCGGGCGGACCATGTACTGCTGGTGCTGGATGCGAGCAGGGCGGCCGAGGACCTCGGCATCCTGGCCACGTTCCCGGCCGGCGTCACCGGGCGCACCACCCTGGTCTGGAACAAGCTCGACCTGTGCCCGGCGCCACCCGCCCCGGCGCCCGGCCTGCCCTTCCTCTGCGTATCCGCCCTGGACGGCACCGGGCTGGACGCCCTGCGATCCCATCTGCAATCGGTCATCGCTGACACCACGCCGGCTGACACCACCTTCAGTGCGCGGGCGCGTCATGTCGAGGCATTGGACGCCGCGCTCCGGCAGGTTGAATCTGCCCGCACCGCCCAGGCCGCCGGCGCCGGGCTGGAAATCGTCTCCGAGGACCTGCGGCTGGCCCATGAGGAACTCGGCCGGATCACCGGCGCGGTGACCAGCGATGACCTGCTCGGAGAGATTTTTGCCGGATTCTGCATCGGGAAATAGCGTCCGGACTGACGATTTTCTATACTGTGCGGCCTTTTTCGGACCACCCGACTGCAGCATCCATGGGCCAGACCCCGTTTGAAGTCATCGTCGTCGGTGGCGGCCACGCCGGCACCGAGGCGGCACTCGCCGCCGCCCGGATGGGGCGGCGCACGCTGCTGCTGACGCACAATATCGACACCGTGGGGCAGATGTCCTGCAATCCGGCCATCGGCGGCATCGGCAAGAGCCACCTGGTGCGGGAGGTTGACGCGCTGGGCGGCGCCATGGCGCTCGCGGCGGACCGGGCCGGTATCCAGTTCCGCGTGCTGAACGCGGGCAAGGGGCCGGCGGTGCGCGCCACCCGCGCCCAGGCCGACCGCGTGCTCTACCGGCAGGCGATCCGCGCGATGGTCGAGCACCAGGAGAACCTCAGCATTTTCCAGCAGGCAGCCGATGACCTGATGCTGGAACAGGGTCGCATCGCCGGGGTGAAAACCGCCAGCGGTATCGTGTTCCTGGCGCCGGCGGTGATCCTCGCGACCGGCACCTTCCTCGGCGGCCGGATCCACATCGGGCTGGAACAGTCCGCCGGCGGACGCGCCGGGGACCCGCCATCGATCCCGCTGGCGGACCGGTTGCGCGAACTGGATCTGCGGGTCGGCCGCCTGAAGACAGGCACGCCGCCGCGCATCGACGCGCGCTCGGTGGATTTCTCCGTGATGGAGGAACAGCCCGGGGACACGCCGACACCCTGGCTTTCCTACCTGGGCAGCGCCGCGCTGCACCCGCGCCAGGTGCCCTGCCATATCACGCATACCTCGGCCGAAACGCACGAGATCATCCGCGCTAATCTCGACCGCTCGCCGATGTTCACCGGCGTCATCGAGGGCACCGGGCCGCGCTACTGCCCGTCTATCGAGGACAAGGTGCACCGGTTCGCGGAGCGTGACAGTCACCAGGTGTTTGTCGAACCGGAAGGACTGCAATCCAGCGAACTCTACCCGAATGGCATCTCGACCAGCCTGCCCTACGACGTGCAGGAGCGGCTCGTCCGTACCATCCGCGGTTTCGAACAGGCGCACATCACCCGGCCGGGCTACGCCATCGAGTACGATTTCTTCGATCCGCGCGACCTGCGATCCAGCCTCGAGACGCGCGACATCCCGGGACTGTATTTCGCCGGACAGATCAACGGAACAACGGGTTACGAGGAGGCGGCCGCGCAGGGGCTGCTGGCCGGCGTCAACGCGGCGCTGCAGGTTCGCGGCGAGCAGCCATGGCTGCCGGCGCGGCACGAGTCCTACATCGGCGTGATGGTGGACGACCTGATCACGCACGGTACGCGCGAGCCGTACCGCATGTTCACGTCCCGCGCCGAGTACCGGCTGCAACTGCGCGAGGACAACGCCGACCTGCGGCTCACCACCCGCGGCCGTGCACTCGGGCTGGTGGATGACCATCGCTGGCGCGTTTTCGAGGCGCGCATGGAAGCGATCGAGCGGGAAACGGCCTGGCTGCGCGGTACCCACGTCGGGCCCTCGTCCCGCAACGCGGCGGCATTGGGCGGGATGCTGGCGCAACCGCTGAGCCGCGACCAGTCCCTGTTCGACCTGCTGCGCCGTCCCGGTGTCGCGTACCAGGCGCTGTACCACGTCATGGAGCGTGCCGAACCGCCGGCGGACATCGGCCAGCAGCTCGAGGTGCAGGCGCGCTACAGCGGCTACATCGAGCGCCAGCAGGTGGAGATCCAGCGCCTGCGCGAACACGAGCAGCTTACGATCCCGGCGGAGATCGATTACCCGTCCGTGCGCGGCCTGTCCGCGGAGGCGGTGCAGAAGCTCACCGAGGTACGGCCGCTGACCCTGGGCCAGGCGAGACGGATTCCCGGCATCACGCCGGCGGCGTTGTCGCTGCTGCTCGTTCACCTGCGCCGGGGCGGCCCGCAACAGCGACAGACCGGCTGATGGGCGCGGCCGCGGACTCCGCGCACGTGAAAGCATTCTGCGCCGCGCGCGGCATCGATCTTGCTGCCGAGCAGGTGGGCGCACTGCTGGCCTACGCGGACCTGCTGGAAAAATGGAATCGCAGCGTCAACCTGGTGTCGTACCGGAACCGCCGCGAACTGCTCGACCGACACATTCTTGATGCGCTGTCCATGGTCGGATACCTGGAGGGTTCCACCGTGATCGACGCCGGCAGCGGCGCCGGCCTGCCGGGCATCCCGCTCGCGATCGCGCGTCCGGAAATCCGCTTTCACCTGGTCGACAGCATTGCCAAGAAGACCGCGTTTCTGCTCTGCGCGACCAGCGAACTGCAACTGGGCAATGTTATGATCCATTGCAGTCGCCTGCATGCCCTGGAGGGAACCCTGGTGGCGGACTGCCTGGTGGCGCGGGCCTTCGGCCCGCTGCCGGAACTGCTGCAGGAAAGCAGGCCGGTCCTGTCCGCGGGCGCCACGCTCCTGCTGATGAAGGGGCGCTCCCACCAGGCCGAGCTGGAGCGAATCAGGCCGCCTTTTCGCAAGGTGGCCATCCATGACCTTTCCGCCGGGGAGACGCCCGGGCAAAGTGTTTTGTTGCAACTTGTGATGGACGGGCCGCAATGAGCCGAGTGATTGCGTTGATCAACCAGAAGGGCGGGGTCGGCAAGACCACCACGGCCGTGAACCTCGCCGCCTCGCTGGCCGCAACGCGGCGGCGGGTGCTGCTGATCGATATCGATCCGCAGGGCAACGCCACCATGGGCAGCGGTGTCGAGAAAAACGACCTGGAGGTTTCCATCTACGAGGCGCTGGTGGGGCGCGCGGAATTCGCCCAGGCGCTGTGCCGCGGGCTCGACGCCGGCTACGACCTGCTTCCCGCCAACAGCGACCTTACCGCCGCCGAGGTCGAACTGCTCGGCATGAGCATGAAGGAATACCGCCTGCGCTACCTGCTCGCCCACGTGCGCAAGGATTACGACTACGTGCTGATCGACTGCCCGCCCGCGCTCAACATGCTCACCGTCAACGCGATGGCGGCGGCCGGCAGCGTCATCATTCCGGTGCAGTGCGAGTATTACGCGCTGGAAGGTCTCGCCGCGCTGCTCAGCACGGTGCAGCAGGTCCGCCAGACCATTAACGAGGCGCTGCGGATCGAAGGCCTGCTGCGCACCATGTACGACGGCCGCAACAGCCTCTCGCGCGACGTCTCCACGCAACTCCAGGAACACTTCGGCGAGCAGATGTTCCGCACCCTCATCCCGCGCAACGTGCGCCTCGCGGAGGCGCCCAGCCACGGCATGCCGGTCCTCTGCTATGACCGCCAGTCGAAGGGCTCCATCGCCTACCTGGCGCTGGCCGGTGAACTGCTGCGGCGTGCCGATGCCGGCGTCGACAGCGCCGCGGAGGTTGCCGCATGAACGCCAGGAAGCGTGGACTGGGACGTGGCCTCGACGCCCTGCTGGGTTCCGCGGCGCCGCTTGGCGCGGCGGATACGGCGGTGCGCCTGGACACCGGCATGCCGGTGGAGCGCGCCGGCCCGGCCGCCGAGGGCCTGGTGCAACTGCCGGTGGAGTTCATCCGCCGTGGCCGCTACCAGCCACGGCGGCACTTCGCGCCGGAGGCGCTGGAGAACCTGGCCAGTTCCATTCGCAGCCAGGGCATCATGCAGCCACTGGTGGTGCGGCGCCTGGCCGGCGAGGCCGACGCCTACGAGCTGATCGCCGGCGAACGCCGCTGGCGCGCGAGCCAGCAGATCGGGCTGGAACGTGTGCCCTGCATCGTGCGCGAGATCGACGACCAGGCCGCGCTGGCCATGGCGCTGGTGGAGAACCTGCAGCGCGAGGATCTCAACCCGATCGAGGAGGCCACCGCGCTGCAGCGACTGCAGGAGGAATTCGATCTCACCCACGAGGCGGTGGCCGAAGCCGTCGGCCGCTCGCGCGCCGCGGTGACCAACGCGCTCCGGCTGCTGCGGCTCGAGCCGGCGGTGCGGGAATTGCTGGAAACCGGCCGCCTGGAGATGGGGCACGCCCGAGCCCTGCTGTCCATCGAGGGCGAACGACAGTGCCGGATCGCCCGCGATGCGGCAGAGTCAGGGCTCAGCGTGCGCCAGGTCGAGGAGCGGGTGCGCGCCGAGACCAGTGGCGGTAAAAAGAAGAAGGGCGGCGCCCGCAGGCCGGCGCGCGATCCCGACGTGGTGCGCCTGGAGGAACGGATCTCCGAGCAGACCGGCCTGCCCGCCGAAGTGCAGCAGGGCAGTGGCGGCCGGGGCCGGCTGGTGCTGCGGTACAGCCGGGCGGCCGAACTGGATGGCCTGCTGGCCCGCCTGGGCATCAAAGAGATCGAAAATTAATCGATTTTTCCTTGCGAGGCAGGCACCCCCGACTAGACTGATGGTCTTTTCCCTTCTTTTTATTGAAGGGGATAGGGCATCCTCATATACTTTGCGCCGCGCCGAGGCAGGGCGATGCATCCCTGGATGAGCCGGCAAGCGAGTGACAGTGAGCGTACGCATGCATCTCCGGAACCATTCCGAGCCTGTCACGCCGCGGACCGGGAACCGCATACCCCGCCCGCCGGCGGTCCGCATCGTCTGGCTCCAGCTGTTGCTGGGCCTGCTGGCAAGCATGACCGCCCTGGCGCTGGGGGATCGGACGGCAATGGCTTCGGCCCTGGCCGGTACCGCGGTGGCGGTTTTGCCCAACCTGGTTTTTGTCTGGATCGTGTTTCGCCACCGGGGCGCACGCGCCGCCAGACGGGTCATCGGTGACTTGTACCTGGCGGAGGCCGGCAAGTTCCTGCTGACCGTGTGCCTGTTTGCGGCCGTGTTCGCCTGGCTCCGTCCGCTCGCGGCGGGCTGGGTGTTCGCGGCCTACATGGCGGCGCTGTCCGCCTACTGGTTCGGACCCTGGCTGCTGGCCGGTCCGGTGCAGGAAAAGAAGACGGCGTGCGAACAGGCCTCCTGAGGGGCCGGACGCGACAAGGAGAACGGATAGGACATGGCAGGCGCGACCAGCGGCGAGTACATCAAGCACCACCTGACCAACCTGACCTACGGACGTCATCCGGACGGCAGCTGGGGGTTGGCGCATTCGGCCGAGGAAGCCACCGAGATGGGTTTCTGGGCCGTGCACCTCGATACGCTGGGCTGGTCCTTTTTCCTCGGCGCCCTGTTCTGCTACCTGTTCTTCCGCGCCGCCCGCAGCGCGACGGCCGACGTTCCGGGCAAACTGCAGAACTTCGTCGAGGTCATTATCGAGTTCGTCGACACCAGCGTGAAAGATGCCTTTCACGGTCGCAATGCGCTGGTAGCGCCGCTGGCGCTGACCATCTTCGTGTGGATCTTCCTCATGAATTTCATGGACCTGATCCCGGTCGACTGGATTCCCGGCCTGTTCGCCCTGACCGGCGTGCACTACATGAAGGTCGTGCCCACCACCGACCCCAACGCCACTCTCGGCATGTCCATCTCGGTGTTCATCCTCATTCTCTACTACAGCATCAAGGTGAAAGGGGTCGGCGGCTTCGTCGGCGAACTCACTCTGCAGCCCTTCGGCAAGTGGATGATCCCCTTCAACCTGCTGCTTGAGGGTGTCGCCCTGATCGCGAAACCGATTTCGCTCGGCCTGCGCCTGTTCGGTAACATGTATGCCGGCGAGCTGATTTTCATCCTGATCGCGCTGCTGCCGTTCTGGGCGCAGTGGCTGCTGCAGGTGCCTTGGGCGATCTTCCACATCCTCGTGATCACCCTGCAGGCATTCATTTTCATGATGCTGACGATCGTGTACCTGAGCATGGCGCACGAGGATCATTGAGGCAGGATGAAAGGTTTCGGGTCTTGATGGCCCTTTTTTGGAACGACGGAAAAAACCAGGAGCAAAAATGGAAACTGTAGTTGGATTGACGGCGATTGCCGTGGGGCTGCTGATCGGTGGCGGCGCGTTTGGCACGGCGATCGGCTTCGGCCTGCTGGGCGGCAAGTTCCTCGAGGGCGCCGCGCGCCAGCCGGAGATGGTCCCCATGCTGCAAACCAAGATGTTCATCGTCGCCGGCCTGCTCGACGCGGTGCCGATGATCGGTGTCGGTATCGCTCTCTTCTTCACCTTTGCGAATCCGTTCATCGGTCTGCTCGGTTAAACGCAGCTGACCTGACGGGAGGCAAGCCATGAATTTGAACCTGACCCTGATCGGCCAGTCGATCGGCTTCATCGTCTTCGTGATGTTCTGCATGAA
>JBFKKR010000048.1:0-22695 GCA_041682035.1 Pseudomonadales bacterium
ATGCGGCTGTCGGGAAACTCGTACGCGGACACGTTCAGGACCGTGGGTCCAGCAAGGGGTAAAGGTCCCATGCCGGCTCCTCGTAAGGGTGCGCCGTCACCAGCGCCGCCACCACCGCGGCGGCGCGGTCGGCCGGGCAGCGTGTCTCGACCCGCATTTCACGGAACTGCTCCAGCCGCCCGGCGGCGCCGACCGTCGGGTCGGTGGTCTCGTCGCCGATGAACTGGCCCTGGCCCTCCACCTGCCAGGCGCAGTGCCGGTAGGCGCCGATCACGCCGGCGCCGGCGGCGAACACGGCATCCTTCACCGCCTCGGCGTGTTCCGCCGGCACGAAGAAAACCAGCTTGTACTCGTCCATCGGTGTCAACCTCACTGGAACGGGTTGCGAATGAACTCGCGGATCAGTTGCCCCGCGCTCTTGCCGTCGTTGCGGTTATGGCTGCCGTCACAGAAAGGCATGTTACCGGAACGACCGCAGCCGCAGACGAACAACTGCCGCTTGCGGTCGGCGAGATGCTCCAGCGGCGCACAACCGCCAGTCGCGGACGCACCGTCGCAACGCGGCGGCGTGGTGCTCTGCCCGCAGGTGCAGACGGGGTACGGGGTGTTCCTGTCCACGGTCTGCACCCACGGCATCTGCCGCCGGTACATCGGCGCTTCATCCGTCATGCGCGGCCACCCAGGCGCGGGCATTGCGGAACATGCGCAGCCAGGGGCCATCCTCGCCCCAGCCGGCCGGATGCCAGGAATGCTGCACGGTCCGGAAGATGCGCTCCGGGTGCGGCATCATGATTGTCACCCGGCCGTCCCGCGTGGTCAGCCCGGTGATGCCGCCCGGGGAACCGTTCGGGTTCAGCGGGTAGCGTTCCGTCGTCTCGCCCGCGTGATCGACGAACCGCACGCAGACCAGGCCCCGTTGCTCCGCATGCTGCGCGCTTTCGCTCTCGAAACCGGCGCGGCCCTCGCCGTGCGCGACTGCGACCGGGATCTGCGACCCCTGCATCCCGCGCAGCAGGACGGAGGGCGAATCGCAGATCTCCACCATCGACAGGCGCGCCTCGAACTGTTCAGAGGCATTGCGCAGGAAACGCGGCCAGTGATCGGCGCCGGGGATCAGTTCGGCGAGGCCGGACAGCATCTGGCAGCCATTGCACACGCCGAGGGTGAAGGTGTCCGTCCGATCGAAGAAGGATGCGAATGCGCTGCGTGCGCGATCGTTGAATAGGATCGACCTCGCCCAGCCCTGGCCGGCGCCGAGCACGTCCCCGTAGGAGAAGCCCCCGCAGGCCGCCAGTCCCCGGAACGAGGCCAGGTCCACGCCGCCGGCAATGATCTCGCTCATGTGCACATCCACGCATTCGAAGCCGGCGCGGGTGAACGCGGCGGCCATCTCCACGTGTCCGTTCACGCCCTGCTCGCGCAGGACGGCGACCCGCGGGCGGCTGGTCAACCCGAGGTAAGGCGCCGCGACGTCCTGCGCCGGATCGAACGAAAGCAGCGGCTGCATCCCCGGGTCCGGCGCGGCGATACCGGCAAACTCCTCCGCCGCGCAGGCCGGGTTGTCGCGCAGGGCCTGCATGCGGTAACTGGTCTCCGACCAGCGCTGCTGCAGGCTCGCGCGGCTGCGCGCAAGTTGCACCCCGCCCTGCCAGTGGAACCGGCACTGCTCCTCCGTCACGGCCGCACCGATCTCGAAAATGCAATCGCCGATGTCCAGTTCGACACAGCGCCGGCGCAGTTGCGCGATGGTCTCCACGCGCACCTGCAGCACCGCACCGGCCTCCTCCGCGAACAGCGCCGGGATGACATCGGCCTGCTGCTGCGCGATGTCCTGCAGTTCCACGTCGAAACCGCAACGGGCGGCGAACGCCATCTCGCACAGCGTCGCGAACAGACCGCCATCGCTGCGATCGTGCACGGCCAGCAGTGCGCCGGACTGCAGCAGTTCCTGGCAGAGTGTGAACAGTGCCGCGAGGTCCCCGGGGGTCACGTCCGGCGCGTGCCGGCCGATCTCGCCGTGGGCCTGCGCCAGAACCGAACCGCCGAGCCGGTTGCGGCCATGACCGAGATCGATGAGCACGAGCCGGTTGCCGGACGCGGTCGTCATCATCGGCGTGCGATGCTGCCGCGCATCCAGCACCGGCGCGAATGCCGAGACGATCAGCGACACCGGCGAGGTGACCGCGCGATCGGCGCCATCCTGCGCCTGCCAGACCGTGCGCATGGAAAGGGAATCCTTACCGACCGGGATGGCGACTCCCAGCGCGGGGCAGAACTCCATGCCCACCGCCTGCACGGCCGCGTACAGGTCGGCGTCTTCTTCCGGCGCGCCGCAGGCCGCCATCCAGTTCGCCGACAGCCGCACCAGGCCGATTGCTCCGACGGGCACACCGAGCAGGTTGGTGATGGACTCCGCGACCGCCATCCGCGCCGCCGCCGCGGAATCCAGCACCGCCAGCGGGGAGCGCTCGCCCATGCTCATCGCGGCGCCGCTGTAGCCGTCAAAGTCGGCGAGGGTGATGGCGGCATCGGCCACCGGCACCTGCCACGGTCCCACCATCTGATCGCGGCAGCTGCGCCCGCCGACGGTGCGGTCGCCGATGGTGACCAGGAAGCTCTTGCCGGCCACCGCCGGATGCCGCAGCACGCGGTCCGCGCATTCGGCCAGTGACAGCGCGGCGTGATCGAATTCCGGCAGCGCGCGCGGCCGGTGGGTGGCGTCGCGGTGCATGCGCGGCGGCTTGCCGAGCAGCACCTGCAGCGGCAGGTCGACCGGCGCCTCGCCGAAACTGGCGTCCTCCACGCGCAGGTGGCGCGCCTCGGTGGCCTCGCCGATCACGGCCCACGGGCAACGCTCGCGCTCGCAGATCTCGCGGAAGCGCGCGAGGGCGGACGGCGCGACCGCCAGGACATAACGCTCCTGGGACTCGTTGCACCAGATCTCCAGCGGCGACATCCCGCTTTCCGCGCAGGGCACATCGCGCAGCGCGAAGGTGCCGCCACGGCCGGCGTCATTCACCAGTTCCGGCATGGCGTTGGAGAGCCCGCCCGCACCGACGTCGTGGATGAACAGGATGGGGCTTTCCGCGCCCAGCGCATTGCAGGTGCTGATGACTTCCTGGCAGCGCCGCTGCAGTTCGGGGTTGTCCCGTTGAACGGAAGCGAAATCCAGTTCGGCGTCGCCGACGCCCGCCGTCACGGACGAGGCGGCGCCGCCGCCCAGGCCGATGCGCATGGCCGGACCGCCGAGCACCACCAGCGCCGCGCCCACCGGCACCGCGCCCTTCTGCGTGAGTTCGGGCCGTACCGAGCCGAGCCCGCCCGCGATCATGATCGGCTTGTGATAGCCGCGCACCTGCGTCGCGCCGCCGTCGGTGATCTCCTGCTCGAAGGTGCGGAAATAACCGCACAGGTTGGGCCGGCCGAACTCGTTGTTGTAGGCAGCGGCGCCGATCGGCCCCTCCAGCATGATGTCGAGCGCGGAGACGATCCGCGCCGGCCGGCCGTGGTCCTGCTCCCAGGGCTGCACGAAGCCGGGGATGTGCAGGTTGGAGACGGTGAACCCGCACAGCCCGGCGCGCGGCTGGGCGCCGCGCCCGGTCGCGCCCTCGTCGCGGATCTCGCCGCCGGAGCCGGTCGCGGCGCCGGGGAACGGCGCGATGGCGGTCGGATGGTTGTGCGTCTCCACCTTCATGAGGATGGGCGCCGCTTCCTCTTGCACGCCATAGACGCGCGTCCGCGGGTCCGCCATCAGCACCCGCGCCACCGGCCCCTCGATGATGGCGGCGTTGTCGCGGTAAGCCGAGATCACGCCGGTGGGATTGCAGGCATGCGTGTTGCGGATCATCGCGAACAGGGAGTGCCCGGCCGGCTTTCCGTCGAGGGTCCAGCTGGCGTTGAAGATCTTGTGCCGGCAGTGCTCGGAGTTCGCCTGCGCGAACATCATCAGTTCGACATCGCGCGGCTCCCGGCCCGCCTGCACGTACTGCGCGGCGAGGTACTCGATCTCGTCCGCAGACAGCGCCAGGCCCAGCGAACGGTTGGCCGCCGCCAGCGCCGCCACCGGGTCCGGACCGAGCGGCACGGTCCGTGCCGCCACGTCGTCCTGCTGCCGGAACAGGCCGGCGGCAGCCTGGGCGGACGGCAGAACCGCCTGCGTCATGCGGTCGTGCAGGTGGGCCGCAAGGCGGGCCTGGGCAGACTCCGACAACGGCGCCGCGACCATGCAGCGGTAGAGGATGCCCCGCTCGATCCGCGCGACACCCGCCAGCCCGCAGACCCGGAGAATGTCCGTCGCCTTGCTGGACCAGGGCGAGATGGTGCCGGGCCGGGGCGCGACGAACACCTCCACCGAGGCCTCCGGGAGATCCTGCGCGACATCGCCGTAGCAAAGCAGGCGCTGCAGGAGTTCTTCCTGCGGATCACCCGCCACGTCGCCCTGCAGGATGTGCACGAACCGGGCCGATATGCCGGTCACCACGTGCAGGTCGTCGGCGTGCAGCCGGGCCAGCAGCGCCTGCCTGCGGAATGCTGAAAGTGCACTTGGGCCGGGAATCAGGCGCATGTCGGACCGGGTCACGCGGGAGATGTGCGCATGATACTGCATCCGCGCCCGGACAGGCTTCCCGCGGGCAGCGGTTTCATTGCAAACTGTCGGTCGCGTTCCAGGAAGGAGATCGACCGGGCATGGCGTTCCGCGGTCCAGCCGGAAGAATCGCCCCGCTATTCGCCGCGGCCGTGCTCCTGCTGGCCGGGGGCTGCAGCAGTGAACTGGACCGGGTGCGCGAGCGTGGCGAGATCCGCGTGCTGACGCAGAACTCGCCGATCACCTACTACGAGGACCGCAGCGGGCCCACCGGGTTCGAGTACGCACTGGCCGAGCGCTTCGCCGCGTACCTGGGCGTGCGCCTGGAGATCCAGGTCATGCGCAACTCGAACCAGGTCATGCGCGGCCTGACGCTGCGCGAGGGGGACATCGGCGCATCGGCGCTGAATGTCACCGCCGAAAGACGCCGCGAGGTGATGTTCGGTCCTCCCTACATGGGTGTGAGCCCGGAACTGGTCTACCGCACCGGCGGCCTGAAACCCGATAGTCTCGCCGACCTCGGTGCGGGCCGGCTGGTGGTGCTGCGCGGCTCCAGCCACGCGGAAAGGCTGCGTGAACTGGCATTGACGACCCCGGACCTGAAGTGGGAGGAGCGCGACGACCTCGCGGTGATCGACCTGCTGAAAATGGTGCAGGACAGCGAGATCGACTTCACGGTCGTCAATTCCAACGAGCTGGCGGTGAACCAGGCCTTCTTCCCCTACGTGCGGCCGGCCTTCTCGCTGGCGCCGCAGGTGGACATCGCCTGGGCCGTGCGCCGCAGCATGGACAGCTCGCTGCTCACGGAAATCCAGCATTTCTTCGAGCGCCTGCAGGAAAGCGGCGAACTGGACGCGCTGATCGAACTGCATTTCGCCCACGTGGACCAGCTCAATTACGTCGGCGCGCGCACTTTCATCCTGCACCTGCGGAAGCGCCTGCCCCGCTACGAGGAGTGGTTCCGGCTGGCCGCCGAGCAGTTCGGTTTCGACTGGCGGCTGCTGGCCGCGGTGGGCTACCAGGAATCGCACTGGAATCCCAAGGCGGTGTCGCCCACGGGCGTCCGCGGCCTGATGATGCTGACCCGCATCACCGCGGCGGAGATGGGCGTGAAGAACCGGCTCGACCCGCGCGAGAGCATATTCGGCGGCGCGGACTATCTCAGCCGGATCCGTGAACGCCTGCCGGAGGAGATCATCGAGCCGGACCGCACCTGGATGGCGCTCGCCGCCTACAACGTCGGCTACGGGCACCTCCAGGACGCCTGGAAGATCACCCGCCAGCAGGGCGGCGACCCGCACGTCTGGTCCGAGGTCATGCAGCGCCTGCCGCTGCTGCAGAAGAAGCAGTGGTATTCCAAGACGCGCCACGGCTACGCCCGCGGTTACGAGCCCGTGCACTACGTGCAGAACATCCGGCGCTATTACGACGTACTGGTGTGGATGCGGCCCCTGAAGGACCAGCCGGAGTCGGCGCCCCCGAACCTGGATGACGGGCCGTCGCCCTTCAACATCTCCCCGTCGATCTTCTGATCACCACCTCGCTGCGGAGGCCTCAGCGCCGGCTGGCGAAGAAATCGCGCATGAGCGCGCCGCATTCCCTGGCCAGCACGTTGCCCGTGAACGGCACCCGCCAGTTGGTGTGGCACTGTTGCAACAGGTGGATATGGCTGCACACCGCCCCCGCCTTCGGTTCCAGGGCGCCGAACACGAGGCGGCCGATGCGCGCATGCAGCAGCGCACCGGCGCACATGGCGCAAGGCTCGATGGTCACGTACAGGGTGGCGTCCAGCAGCCGGTAGTTGTCCACGGCCAGCGCGGCCTGCCGCAGCGCGACGATCTCGGCGTGGGCGGATGGGTCCCTTGCCGAGACCGGCTGGTTGTAACCCCGGCCGATGCACGCGTCCCGCAGCACCACCACCGCCCCGACCGGCACCTCGCCGCGCGCCCGTCCGGATTCGGCCTCGCGGAGGGCGGCGCGCATCCAGTCCTCGTCACCCGGGCGCGCGGGTTCGCCCAGCTCATCCACGGGCGAGGATCCGTGGCTGAAGCAGCGGGCGGCGCGCGGACCGGGCGGGTTCTTGCGGGCCCACGGACAGACCGGCACGCAGAAACGGCTTCAGTCGCAGCGATTGCTCATTTTTAACTTTCTGTTTCCCCATATTTATCTTCTCGGTTAGACTGGGGTGTGATTGGACCGTAGTTTTTGCTGCATAGCATCATGATGAGCGAAGAAGAGCGTGTAAGCACGCAGAGCGAGTTCATCCGCCGCGTCAGGTTCCAGATGGAAATCTCCAGGGCACTGGACCGTGCACTTGCCTCACCCAGCCGGGACGCCAGGGCGCAGCAGGTGATCGTCGGCACGCTGATCTATTGCCTGAACGAACTGGATGTCGCCTTCGCGAATCCGCAGGCTGATTTTCCGGCGTTCGACGAGAAGGCTTTTGCAGCCGCCCAGCGGCATATCCTGCTCAGGCAGCAGGACAACGGCGCCCCCTGAACAGCGCGATGCCGCAATCGTGAAAACCGGCCACCATCAGCGCCGGAAATCACCCAAAAACCATTAGATGAATAAATGATTACATCTTGCGCGTCACCCGGGCTAACATCAAACCAGACACCCTGAACCAGCAATCCGAACTGACAAGGGATCCGGATGCGCGTTGTCAAAGTCCTGTATCTCGAAGACGACCCGGAAGATGCGCAGCTGTTCAGGTCTGCGCTGCATTGCAGGGAACGCCGGTACTACGTCGAGGTCGCCACCCGGACGATCGACGCCATCCACCTGGTGTGGACCATGCCGCTGGACATCGTCATCGCGGACATCTCCCTGGAAACCTCGCCGCACGGGGATCACTTCATCGAATGCCTCGCGGAATCCGAGGTCCAGACGTCCCTGGCGATCCTCACCTGCCATGATCTGAACAGCCTGGACCGGAACCTGCTGGACCTCGTCAACCAGGGCAAGGTCACCTTCATCAACAAGCAGTCGATCAGCGCCGCCGAACTGCCCGGGATCATCGAGCAGGTGATCAGCAGGCAGGTCAGCATCCTGCACGTGGACCAGGACCGGATTTTCAGTGCGGCGGCCGCAGACACGATGAAGGTGGCAAGCCCGCCCTACTTCCGCCTGACCCACGCCGACTCCCCGGACGAGGCGACCCGGATTCTCTGCCGCGAGTATCACTTCGACACCATGATCGCCGATCTCGACTTCAAACGCGGTGATGTCGAATCGACCCTGGAACTGCTGAAGAATGCGGTCGAGACACCACGCGTACGCACGGCGATCATCCTGCTGACCGATCGCAAGCCGCACGAAATGCCGCCCGAAATACGTCGGTGCCTGGAGCGGAAATCGATCGTCTGCTGCAGCAAGGCGCACATGAGTGTGTCATCGCTCACCAATGCCATCCTGACGCAGAGAGCCAACCGGCGTGTTCCGGACCTGTTCCGGTCAGACAGCTGAAGGAGTTCCCCGGTGACGGGGGCAGGCAGAACCGGCGCCTATTCCCACTCGATCGTGGCGGGCGGCTTGCTGGAGACGTCGTAGGTCACCCGGGAGACACCGTCGACCTCGTTGATGATGCGCGTGCTGACACGCTCAAGGAATTCGTACGGCAGGTGGGCCCAGCGCGCCGTCATGAAATCGATGGTCTCAACCGCGCGCAGCGCGACGACGTACTCGTAGCGGCGCGCATCCCCCATGACGCCCACCGAGCGGACCGGCAGGAACACGGCGAAGGCCTGGCTGGTGCGGTCGTAGAGATCCGCCGACCGCAGTTCCTCGATGAAGATGTGGTCGGCGCGCCGCAGGAGGTCGGCGTACTCTTTCTTCACTTCCCCGAGAATGCGCACCCCCAGGCCCGGCCCCGGGAACGGGTGGCGATACAGCATGTCGTGCGGCAGGCCCAGTTCCAGCCCGATGCGGCGCACCTCGTCCTTGAACAGTTCCCGCAGCGGCTCCACCAGCTTCAGGTTCATGCGCTCCGGCAGTCCGCCGACGTTGTGGTGCGACTTGATGACGTGCGCCTTGCCGGTCTCGGCGCCGGCGGACTCGATGACATCGGGATAGATCGTCCCCTGCGCCAGCCAGCCGATGTCCTCCAGCTTGCCGGCCTGCTCGTCGAACACCTCGATGAACAGCCGGCCGATGATCTTGCGCTTCTCCTCCGGGTCGGTGACCCCGGCCAGCGCCGCCATGAACAGCTTGCTGGAATTGACCCGGATCACCCGGATGCCGAGGTGGTCCGCGAACATGCGCATGACCTGGTCACCCTCGTCCTGCCGCAACAGGCCATGGTCCACGAACACGCAGGTCAGCCGGTCGCCGATGGCGCGGTGCAGCAACACCGCGGTGACCGAGGAATCGACCCCGCCGGAGAGCGCCAGCAGGACCCGGCCCTGGCCGACTTCCTGCTGCACCCGGGTCACGGCGTCGTCGATGATGTTGGCCGCCGTCCACGAGGCGCCACAGCCGCAGATCGTGTGCACGAAGCGCTCGATGATGCGCTGCCCCTGCAGCGTGTGGGTGACCTCGGGGTGGAACTGGATGCCGTAGAGGTGGCGGGACTCGTCGCCCATGGCGGCGATCGGCGCGTTGCGGGTCTTCGCCAGCAGGCGGAAGCCGGGCGGCAGCGCGGTGACCTTGTCGCCGTGGCTCATCCAGACGTCGAGCTGCACGTCGCCGCCCTCGGTGACGTGGTCCTCGATGTCGGCGAGCAGGCCGTCATCGCAGGTCCGCGTGACGCGGGCGAAACCGAACTCGCGCTCCGCCGAGGCACTGACCTTGCCGCCCAGCTGGGCTGCCATGGTCTGCATGCCGTAGCAGATACCCAGCACCGGCACGCCCAGCTCGAATACCAGCGCGGAGGCACGCGG
Organism: Pseudomonadales bacterium; assembly: GCA_041682035.1. Lineage (GTDB taxonomy): Bacteria > Pseudomonadota > Gammaproteobacteria > Pseudomonadales > JBFGWM01 > JBFJWR01. The sequence continues at coordinate 9,466 of JBFKKR010000048.1, forward strand.
GGCGTTCCTGAAAGTGACCGTCTCCGGCCCGCCGGAGAGGATAATGCCGCTGGGCGCGAATGCGCGCACCGCCTCGTCGGACATGTCCCAGGCGCGCAGTTCGCAGTACACGCCGGCCTCGCGCACGCGGCGCGCGATGAGTTGCGTGTACTGCGAGCCGAAATCCAGGATCAGGATACGCTCAGCGTGGATATCGGTGGAGAGATTCATGCGCGCAATGCCGCCCCGGTTTCCGGCAGGATGGATCGCGGCTTACGCCGCGCCTGCAGCCCCTGCCGCAGGGCACACCGTAACAGCCGCCCGCAGGTCGTTTCCACAGCCGGATTCAGCCGACACGGTAGTTGGGTGCTTCCTTGGTGATGGCGACATCGTGCACGTGGCTTTCCTGCATGCCGGCCGACGTGATGGTGACGAACTTCGGCTGTGAACGCATGGTCGCGATGTCGGCCGAGCCCGTGTAACCCATGGAGGCACGCAGCCCGCCCATCAACTGGTGGACGATGGCGGAAAGCGGCCCCTTGTAGGGAACGCGTCCCTCGATGCCTTCCGGCACCAGTTTCTCGACGCCCTGCGAGGCGTCCTGGAAGTAGCGGTCGCTGGAACCGGTGTCACCGGACATCGCACCGAGCGAACCCATGCCGCGGTAGGCCTTGTAGGTCCGGCCCTGGTAGAGCTCGACCTCGCCCGGCGATTCGTCCGTGCCGGCGAGCAGGCTGCCGACCATCACCACGTGCGCGCCGGCCGCGATCGCCTTGGCGATATCGCCCGAGAAGCGCACGCCGCCATCCGCGATCAGCGAGACCTCGGTGCCCTTGAGCGCCTCGGCCACGGTGGCGATGGCGGTGATCTGCGGCACGCCGATGCCGGCCACGATGCGCGTGGTGCAGATCGAACCCGGACCGATGCCGACCTTGACCGCATCCACGCCGGCCGCCACCAGTGCCTCGGCCGCCTCGCCCGTGGCGATGTTGCCACCGATGATCTGCAGGTCGGGGTAATGCTGGCGCAGCCAGCGGATCATGTCGATGACGCCCTGCGAATGGCCATGTGCCGTGTCCACGACCAGCACGTCCACGCCGGCCTCGACCAGCGCGGCGGCGCGTTCCTCGCTGCCCGCGCCGGTACCGACCGCGGCGCCGACCCGCAGGCGCCCGTCGGCGTCCTTGCTGGCGTTCGGGTACTGCGCCGCCTTGTTGAAGTCCTTGACGGTCACCAGGCCGCGCAGCTGGAAGGCCTCGTTGACCACCAGCACCTTTTCGATCCGGTGCTCGTGCAGCAGCGCCTTGACCTCGTCGCGGTCGGCGCCCTCGCGCACGGTGACGAGCCGGTCCTTCGGCGTCATGATGCTGGAAACCGGCGTGTCCAGCCGGCTCTCGAACCGCACGTCGCGGCTGGTGACGATGCCGACGAGCTTGTCCCGCCCTTCCACCACCGGCACGCCGGAGATGTTGTGTTCCTGGGTCAGGCCCAGCAACTGCCGGACGGTGGTTTCGGGCGTGACGGTGAACGGATCGCGCACCACGCCGCTCTCGAATTTCTTGACCAGCCGCACCTCGCGCGCCTGCTGCTCGATGGTCATGTTCTTGTGGATCACGCCGAGACCACCGTCCTGCGCCATCGCGATCGCCAGCCGGCCTTCCGTCACGGTATCCATGGCGGCGGAAAGCAGCGGCACGTTCAGGGTGATGGAACGGGTGAGCGGCGTGCGCAGGTCGACATCGCGCGGGAGTACCTGCGAGTAGCCGGGCACCAGGAGAACGTCGTCGAAGGTCAGCGCTTCCTGGGCAATTCTGAGCATAGCGGGCTCCCGGACAGAGGCGCGATTATAGTGCCCCGGCCTCTAACCGTAAATGCGTAAACCTGTAGGTCAGGCTTCAGCCCGACATGTGGGGCGGACCCTGGTAAGGCTGAAGCCTTGCCTACAGCCATATCCGGCGATTCCCACTTCCGGCGATTCCCACCCGGGCCTGCATGGAGGCTCCCCCGGGGCTGGCATATACTCTGCTTTCCAAGCAGTTTCACCCCGGCAGTCGAAAATCAGCTCATGGCCTCTGCAGAAGCATTGATCGGCGGTGTCCTCCGGGGCACATCGGACCCGATGATCGCGATTCTGCCGACGGGTGCGGTCCAGCCGCTCAACCGGGCCGCGCAGCGGATGCTGGCGCTGGTCCCGGACACGCCACCGCATCTCTACCTGGATGGCACGCAGCTGTCCGCGGCACAGGCCGGCCGCCTGGCCGGCACGCCGTTCGACGTGCAGCTGGCGCCGGACGACGGGCGCTTCGTGCGCTGCCACGTCATCGAGACGCTCGATACCGAACTGTCCCTGCCCGGGCAGGATGCCCCCGTGCCGGCCGGCGCGCTGCTGTGCAACCTGAACACGCGCTCTCCGTTCGATTCCGGGAACCTGCCGGAACTGAGCCCGCACCCGGTCATCCGCACCGACCGCGAAGGCGTCGTGCGCTACGCGAACCCGGCGTCACGCTTTCTGCTGCAGCTTTTCGGGGGAAAAAAGGACGAGGTGCTCCCCGGGCCACTGCTGGCCGCCCTGCGAGACTGCATCGCCGACGGCCACCCGATCGAGCGGGAGTTCTCCAGCGAGGGCTTTCACTACGCGCTGACCTTCATGCCCACAAAACAGGGCAGTTCGGTGAACATCTACGGTGCTGACGTCACGTTCCGGGTGCGCTCCGAGGAGAAAATCCGCCGCATGGCGACGCTGGACGAACTCACCAGCCTGTCCAACCAGAGCAGTTTTCTCGATCACATCCTGAACGCCCGCGCCGAGCACGACCCGCAGCATCGGCTGCTGGCTGTGCTCTATATCGACCTCGACCGCTTCTCGCGCATCAACAGCACCTACGGCCACCAGGTCGGCGACGCGGTGCTGATCCAGGTGGCGGAGCGGCTGCAGGCCTGCGCCCCTGATGACGCAACCATCGGGCGCATCACCGGCGACCAGTTCTGCATTCTGATGGAGCACCTGGCCAGCATCACGGACCTGGTGACGACGGCCGAAGCGATCCTCTCGGCGTTCGAACAACCCTTCGAGGTCGGCGATCACAGCATCGAGCAGAACTGCAGCCTGGGTATCTCGCTCAATACCAAGCCGCACGACACACCGGAGACCCTGCTCTACGAGGCCGACATGGCGATGCGCCGGGCCAAGGTGGCCGGCCGCAGCACGATGTCGGTCTACGACGAGTCCATGATGGAACGCGTGACCCGCTCGGTGACGCTGGAACGCATGATGAAGGCGGCGTTGCAGGAAAAGGAATTCGAGATGCACTACCAGCCCAAGATCAGCGTCGCTGACACCCGGGTGGTCGGCTTCGAATCCCTGATCCGCTGGCGCCACCCGCAGGAGGGCATGATCTCGCCGGCCGAGTTCATCCCGCTCGCGGAGGACACCGGCATCATCGTGCCGGTCGGCAACTGGGTCATGGAGGCCGTCTGCAGCGACCTGCGGATGTGGCTCGATGCCGGTGTCGATGTCCCCCCCATCGCCGTCAACTGCTCGACGATCCAGATCCATCGCGAGGATTTCACGCCCACCATCCGCCGCTGCCTCGCGGAGTACGACATCAGGACCGACCTGTTCCAGGTGGAAATCACCGAGAGTTCGCTGATCGAGGACATGGACACGGTCATCGCACGACTGCAGGAACTCTCCAGCCTCGGCATCAAGATCTTCCTCGACGACTTCGGCACCGGGTTTTCGTCGCTGCAGTACCTGAAGCGGCTGCCCATCGATTATCTCAAGGTCGACCAGTCCTTCATCCGCGACATGCTGGAGGACAAGGGCAATCGCACCATCACCTCGGCCATCGTGGCGATGGCGCGCGAACTTGGGCTGCAGGTGATCGCCGAGGGCGTGGAGAATCGCAAGCAGGTGTACTCGTTGCTGGCCATGGGCTGCAAGGAAATCCAGGGCTTTTACTACAGCAAGCCGCTGCCGGCGGCGGAAGTGCCCGGCTACCTGGAGAAGACGGTCAAAGCCAGTCTGAAGTGAGGCGCCTCGCTACTCGCTGGCAACCTGCGAAAGCAGCTTGTCCAGCACCTGGATCATCTGTTCGGTTTTTTCCGCGGCATGGTCCAGTTTCTCGTCGCTGGCGGCGTGGGAACTCCCGCGCAGCGCCGCGAACGTCGCGGCGCGCATGTCCATGAGCGGCCGCATGATCTCGCGGTTGAGCGTCTCCTGCGTCTCCTGCAGGCGCGCGACGGTTGCCTTCAGTCCCTCCTCGGCATCGACACGGGCATGAATCTCGTCGACCAGCCTGTCGTTCAGCTCCTTCACTTCCAGCATTTTCTGCTCGAGGGCGCGCTTGCTCTGGTACAGATCGAGGAAGAAGCTGACCTTGGAGTTGAGAATCTGCTCGTCCACCGGCTTGCCGATGTAATCCACTGCGCCGACTTCGTAACCTTTCAGTTCGTGCAGGAACTCCCGGTGCGAGGCGGTGACGAAGATGATCGGCGTGTTTTCCGTCCTCTCGGTGGAGCGCAGGATCTCGGCGACCTCGTAGCCGTCCATCTCGGGCATCTGCACGTCCAGCAGCACCATCGCAAACTCGTGGTCCAGGCTGAGCGCGAGCGCCTCGTTGCCGCCAGTGGCCTCGATGATCTCCGCCGGCTGCCGGCGCAGGATCGCGCGCATCGCGACCAGGTTGGCCTGGATGTCATCGACGACGAGAATCTTGGGACGGGGCTGATCGTTCACCGCCGGGCGTCCCTCCGGAACTGCCCACCGCGGCCCGGCCAGCTTGCAGTTCGGCAGCGCATCATTCGTAGCCCCGGAGCACCTGATGGTGCCTAATCATATCCTGCAACTGCTGCAGGCGCACGGGCTTGCCGAGGTAGTCATCCATCCCGCTGTCGATGCAGCGCTGCCGGGTCTCGGCGGCCAGGTTGGCAGTCAGGGCGATGATATGCACGGGCGGGCTGGCGGCCTCCCGTGCCTCGATCGCGCGGATCTCCCGGGTTGCCTGGAAACCATCCATGCGTGGCATGTCGAGGTCCATCAGCACCAGCCCGTAGGCGCCGGGTGTGAACTTCTCCACCGCCTCGGCCCCGTCGTTCGCCACTTCCGATTCCACACCCAGCTTGCGGAGCATGCCGCAGGCCACCTGCTGGTTGACCTTGTTGTCCTCTGCCACCAGCACGCGCAACGGCCCGAATTGCATCGTCTCGGGCGCACCCGCCTGCTCCAGCGCCTCCTGCGCAGCGGCGTTGGCGGTCTTCAGCCGGCACACCAGCCAGAAGGTGGACCCGGCCCCGGGCTCGCTCTCCAGGCCCAGTTCCGCACCGATGGCATCCGCCAGTTCGCGCGCAACCGCCAGCCCCAGCCCGATCCCGCCCGTGCTGCGGGTGGTGGACTCATCGACCTGTGAGAAGCCCTCGAAGATGTGATCATGCTGGTCTGCCGGGATACCGATGCCCTCGTCGCGAAGGGAGACACGCAGGCGCAGGTCGCCGTCCTCGCGTATGCCCTCAGCCTGGAACCGCACCGTTCCGGACGAGGAAAACTTCACGGCGTTCTGCCCGATCGCCAGCAGGATGCGTCGTAACATCCCGCCGTCGACCCGTACGTAGCCACGCTCGCAGCCATCGAGGTCGGCCTCGAAACCCAGGCCCTTCTCCCGCGCGAGCTGACCGATGACGTCTGCGACCTCCTGCAACAGCGCCCGGAGATTCAGGATGGTCGGCTGCGCCACGACCCCGCCGGTGGTGATCTGCGAGAAATCGAGCGCCTCGTTGAGCGCGACCATCAGGTTGTTGGCGGAAGATTCGATCCCGCTGATGCAGTCGAGCTGCGAGGGGGACAGGTTGTCGCGCTCCATCAGCTGCAGCAGCCCGAGTATGCCGTTCAGGGGTGTGCGCAGTTCGTGGCTGATCCGCGACAGGAAACGCGTCCGCACCGCGGTGGCCCGCTCTGCCTTCTCCAGCGCCCGCTCGGCGGAATTGCGCAACCGCTCCGCCACCTGCAGCGATGCGCGCAGTTCGGCGGTGCGCATGCCCACCACCCGTTCCAGGTTGTCCCGGATACCCTGCAGTTCGCGCTTGGCCGCATACAGCTCGAGGAACACCCGCACCTTGGCCAGAAGGATGGACGGCTCGATCGGCTTGGCGAGGTAGTCCACCGCGCCGGATTCATAGCCCCGGTCGCGGTGCACCTCGTCGCTGTAGGCCGCGGTCACGAAGATGATCGGGGTGCGGGGGGAGTCGACATCCTCGCGCATGAGACTTGCCACCTCGTAGCCGTCCATGCCCGGCATGTGGACGTCGAGGATGATCAGCGCGTATTCGCGCTCGAGGAAACGGGCCAGCGCCTCGTTGCCGTCAGACGCCTCCACCACCTCGCATTCGATGCTCCTGAGCAGGCGGCGCATGACCTGCAGGTTGGCCGGGGTATCATCCACGACCAGGATCGACGGCAGGGAATCCGCGCTCATGCACCGGTCTCCCTGCAGCCGAACAGTTCCGCCAGCCTGCCGGCGATCTGCGCCAGCGGCAGCACTTCATCCGCGCCGGCGAGCTCGATGGCGGCGCGTGGCATGGTCGCCACCTCGGCATCGGCGGGATCCTGCACGACGCCCCAACCACCTTCCGCGCGCACCCGCTGCAGGCCGCGGGCGCCGTCCTGGTTGGCGCCCGTCAATATGAGTCCCACCAGGCGCCGGCGGTACGCCACCGCGGCGGACTCGAACAGCAGGTCGATGGACGGGCGCACGTTACAGACCTTCTCGTCGATGCTCAGGGACAGGGTCCGGTCGTCCTCCACGAGCAGGTGATAATCCGGGCAGCTCAGGTAGACCCGGCCACCCTGCACCGGCAGCTTGTCCTCGGCATCCAGCACCGGCAGCCGGCATTGTGCCGCCAGCAGGTCGCGCATGTGACTGCGGCCCGGCGCGATGTGGAACGTCACGATGACGGCACCGGGAAAGCCGGCCGGCAGCTGGGCCAGGATCACTTTCATCGCATTCAGTCCGCCCGCTGAACACCCCACCACGACGGCCTCCGGATCCGTCGGCGGCGAGCCCCCTGTGCTCATGAGACCGCACCCGCCAGCCGTGGCCGGTACTGGTAGATACGTGAAGGCAGGTGCACTGCCTGGAAGGCGCTGTTGTGCTTGCTGATACGCATCGACTCCTTGGTGCCCAGGCAGAGGAAACCACCCTCCGTCAGGCTGTTGCGGATCAGTTGCAGGACGCGGTCCTGGAATGTGGTGTCGAGGTAAATCAGGACATTGCGGCAGATGATCAGCTGGAATTCGTTGAAGGAACCGTCGCTGACCAGGTTGTGGTGCGAGAAATAGACGTTCTCGCGCACGTCCTGCCGCAGCATGCCGCCACCGTAACGCGCGGTGTAGTAATCGGCGAAACTCGCCGTCCCGCCGGCGCGCCGGTAGTTCTCGGCGTACAGCCGCATGCGGTCCAGCGGGTAGATCGCATCACGGGCGCGGGCCAGCGCACGGTCGTTGATGTCCGTGGCGTAGATCTGCGTGCGCTCGTGCAGGCCGGCCTCCAGCATCAGGATGGAAAGCGAGTAGGCTTCCTCGCCGGTCGCACTGCCGGCTTGCCAGATGCGAATGCGGGGCTGGCTGGCGATCTTCGGAATCACCTCGGTGCGCAGGTAGGCGAACACCTCCGGGTCGCGAAACATCTCGGTAACCGGCACCGACAGCGACGACAGCACGATGTCCAGCGCTTTCTCTTCCTGCAGCACCCAGGGAATCAGTTCCGCGACCCGCTCGCAACCACGCGCCAGGCGCAGTGCGTCCACGCGGCGCCGGATCGAGGCGCGCGCGTAACCGCTGAAGTCATAGCCGAAGCGGCGCTTCACGGCGTCCAGGAAAACCTCGGTTTCGATGTTTTTGAGCTCGATATCGTCCATGTCGCGATCAGGCCCGCGCCTGCGCCGCGTCGTCCGCGCTGGCGAGGTGCTTCTTCAGCACGGTCAGGAGCGTGGGCGTATCGACCGGCTTGCTCAGGTAATCCGTCGCGCCGGCCGCCAGGCACTTCTCGCGATCCCCCTTCATGGCCAGCGCGGTGAGCGCGATGATCGGCAGCTCAGTGCCCGCCGGCATTTCACGGATGCGCCGAATGGTCTCGTAGCCGTCCATGCCCGGCATCATGATATCCATGAGGACCGCGTCGATCCCCTTGCCGTGTGCCTCCATCTCGCGCAGGGCGCGCTCCCCGCTGGGCGCCTTGACGACCTTGATCCCCTTCCCCTGCAGGACCCGCGCCAGGGCGAACACGTTGCGCATGTCATCGTCCACGAGCAGCACCGTGCGGCCGTGCAGACCGGTGCCGGCCCGCGCGGTCTCCTCACGCCGCGGACCGGTCCCGTCCGACGGCCCGATGTGGTGCAGGAACAGGGCGGCCTCGTCGGCCAGCCTTGCAGTGTCTTCGGCGGTCTTGAGGACGATGCGATCCGCGAAACGGTGCAGCCGGTCCCGCTCTTCATTGCTCATCTCCCCGCCCGTGAGCAGGATCACCGGCGGCAGGTCGATGCCCTGCGCCACCGCGTCGCCGAGGAACTCCTCGGTGGAGCGGTCCGGCAGGCGGCTGTCCAGCACGACGCAGTGGTAACCGTTGTGCTGGAGTTTCTCCAGTCCTTCAGCGGCCGAGGAAACGAATGTCAGGTTCAGATCCTCTGCCGAGAGCTTGGAACGAATCTGCTCCCGGTCGGCGGCATCGTGCTCGATGACCAGGATATTGCGCACCGGGTCGTTGTGCAGGTTCTCGAAGTCGACCAGCACCCGGCGCATGGCCTCCCGGTCCACCGGCTTGATGCTGAACCCGATGGCGCCGATCCGCCCGGCGCGTTGGGATTCGTCCTGGGCCGAGACGAAATGCACCGGGATGTGACGCGTGTGCGGATCCCCCTTGATGGCCTCCATCACCGCCCAGCCATCGGCCTCCGGCAGGTTGACGTCCAGCATGACCCCGATCGGCTTGAAACGGCGCACCGCCTCGATGCCGGAGCGTCCGTCCAGGTTGGCGACCACCTTGTAGCCACGCTCACGCACGATGTCCATGAGCACGCCAAGGAACACCGGGTCGTCCTCCACCACGACCACGCAGGACTCCCCCGGCGCGATGTTGTCACGGTCATCGGGCCGGGGCAGCGGAATGGCCGGCCGCGGCACGCGGTTGCCGCTCCCGGCGGCAACCGGCGTGGCCGGCGCCGGCCCCCGTGGTGCGCTTGTGTGCGCCACCGCACCCCGCTGCGCCGGCACGACGTACATGGTGAACGTGCTGCCTGCCCCCTCCTCGCTGCGCACCGCGATATCTCCGCCGAGCAGGCGCGCCATCTCGCGCGAGATCGCCAGGCCCAGCCCGGTGCCACCGAACTTGCGCGTGGTCGATCCATCGGCCTGCTCGAAGGCCCGGAAGACCTTCTCCAGCTTGTCGGCGGGAATGCCGATGCCGGTATCGGTGACGTCGATGGCCAGCATGCCGTCGACATGCAGGAACCCCGCGGGCAGTTCCGCCGGATCGTTCACGGGCCTGATGCGCAGTGTCACGGAGCCCTGCTCGGTGAACTTCAGCGCGTTGGACACCATGTTGGTGACCACCTGTTCGATGCGCATGGAATCGGAGCAGATCGCCTCCGGCGCGCCGTCCTCGATCTCGACGTGGAACTCCAGGCCCTTGCCGGCAGCCATCGGGCCGTAACGCTCTTCGAGCGTGCGCGCCATGGTCCGCGGCAACAGGTCGTCGAAATGGAACTCGATCTTGCCGGCCTCGATCTTGGAGAGGTCGAGAATCTCGTTGATCAGCTTCAGGAGGTTCTTGCCGGACTCGTTGATAATGCGCGCGCACTCGGTCTGGTCTTCCGACAGGTTGCCCTCCTCGTTCTCGGACAGCATCTGCGACAGGATCAGCATGCTGTTCAGCGGCGTGCGCAGTTCGTGCGACATGTTGGCCAGGAACTCGGACTTGTAACGGCTGGCCTGTTCCACCTCGCGCGCCTTCTCCTCGACCTCGGCGCGGGCTTTCTCGATCTCCTGGTTGCGCTCCTCCAGCTGCTCGGAGCGTTCGCGCAGTTCCTCGTTGGTTGCCTGCAGTTCCTCCGACTGGGCCTGCAGTTCCTCCTCCGAGGCGCGCAGCTCGTTGGCCTGGTTGCGGGTCTCATCCAGCAGTTCGGCCAGCGCCGCCTGCGACTCGGCCCGGACGATGGCCACTGCCACCACGCCGGCGACCGACTCGAGCAGGTCGCGCACTTCCCCGGCCGGCACGCCGACGAAGGCGAGTTCCATCACGCCGACGCACTCCTCGCTGATCGCAGGCACGATCATCACCGCGCCGGCTGCCGACTGGCCCAGGCCGGACTGCAGCGCGAGGAACCCCGCGGGCACCCTGTCCAGGCTGATGATCTCCCCTTCCATGGCGGCCCGGCCCAACAGTCCGTCGCCGAGCGGGACCTCGGTCCGGGCCCTGCTCGCCGAGTCGGCGCCGACCTGGCACAGCAGTTCCAGCGTGTCGCCCTTGCGCAGGTAGAAGACCGCGGCCGGCGCGCCGACGTACGAGGCCAGGTAGCCCAGCGCCTTGCGGACGAGGGTCTCGGTGTGCTCGGCGGAGCTGAGCAGCCGGCCCAGTTGCGCGCGGCCCTCGCGCACCCACTTGTCAGCCTGGTTCGCGGCGTCCAGTTCCCGCAGGCCCTTCGCCATGTTGGTGAGCGCCTTGCCCAGCTGGTCGTTGGCGCCACGCATCTCGATGTCGATGTCGTACTCGCCGCGCGAGATCCGGCCCGCCTTCTCGATCAGGTCGCGGGTATTCGTGACCATGCGATTGAACGCGATGGCCAGCGCATCGCGCTCGGTCAGTTCATCGACACGCTGGTCGAAGTCGCCGTCCCCGATCACCTCCGCCTGCCGGACCACGGTGTTCAGGCGGCCGATGATCCTTTTCATGGAGGCCGCGAGCTGGCCGATCTCGTCCTTGCCGGACGCCGGCAGCGGCACCCGCAGGTCGCCGGTGGCTGCGACCTCCTGCAGGGCGCCCACCGCGGCGTTCACGCCGCCGACGGTGCGGCGGTAGATGCCGATGCCGAGGTAGGTGGAGAAGCCGCCGACCAGCAGGAGGAAGGCAATGTTGAGCCACAGCTGGGCCAGGCTGCGGCCCGCCGCCTGCCGGGCCTGCTCCTGCAGTTCCGCGTGGATGCGGCCGGCAATGCCGGTCAGCGCGTTCACCCGCAGGGTGGCGTTCTGCCACCAGGGCATTGCGCCGACGTCGGAGGCGAACCGGGTGAGCTGGTCGATCGCCACCAGCGCGTCGGCGTCATCGACCTGTACCTGCGTGAGGATCAGGTCCGTGGGCGTGTCCAGCGAACGCAGCGTATCCACGAGTTCGAAGTTGCCACCGTACTGCTGGAATACATCGAGCACCGACTGCGCCAGTTGCCGGTCGCGGCTCGGCGCGCCCTGCAGCGACCGGATCTCGGTGACGATGGCGATGGTCTCCTCGTGCTTCTGGCGGAAGCGCTCCTGGAACACCGTGTCGCCGCGCAGCAGGTAGTCCTTGTAATCGTGGATCAGCCCGCCGTAGCCGATCAGGCTGCTGAGCGTGTTGAGCAGTTCCTGCTTGCGGGCGTGGTACTTGATGTTCTGTTCCAGGCCCGAGAGCACTTCGGCATCGGCATTGTTGAGCTCCGCCCGCAGCGCGTTCTGCAGCCGCAGGTCGATATCGTCCTGGGAGAAGAACCGGTTCAGCGTCCCCCGCAACAGGTTTGCGTCGACCGAAAACGCCAGCGAGTCCTCCTGGGAAATCTCTTTGGAGAGCAGCACCTTCAGGCCATTCCTGCGCAGCCGGTCCGCGGACTCGCGCGACTCCAGCGTCAGGCGCAGCCCCCGCAACTGCGAGGTGCTCTGGGGATCACGGATGCGCCGGCCGATCATCGCCAGCACGCTGTCCACCTCCGACAGCAATTCCCGGTAATAGGTCTGCAACTCGTCACCTGCAACGGCCTCCTCCTGCTGCCGTAAATGCAGCAGGCGCTGGAAACTCTCCGCCAGGGCGCGCGTCTCCTCACGCAGGTCTTCATGAGCCCGCCCGAACGATCCGGAGCCCACCAGTTGCGAGAGTGCCTGGTAGTCCGCATCGACGCGGTCGCGCACCTGCGCCAGCAACGACTTGAAACCGGACCCATCACCCAGCGCAACGGCGACGTGCATCCCCGCCTCCTCGGACAGGTCACTGCGCAGGCGGTCGATCACCACCGATGCCGCGATGAGGCTGTCCACCACCGACGCGTCGCGGTACGCGCGCCACTGCTGCGTCAGGTGCAGCAACGCGAACAGAAGCGCGGCAGCGAGCGGGATCACCAGCAACAACTGCAGTTTGCGTTGCAGGTTCAGATTGGAAAACACGCCATCTCCATGCAGCGAACAACGAACCGGCCCGGCGTTCCCGGCCGGATACGGAGAAACACGAAAATTATAGCCTTAGAACGGCTGTTCCGTAGCCTGCATCAGCCGGCCGCAGCGGCCAGCTGCAACTCGGTCCGCAGCCATTCCCGCCAACGGCCCTCGGCCTGGAGCCGGAACAGGTTGCCGAAGTGCCCGCCGAGAGTCCGGTCGACGAAGATCACGTCCTGCGGGAAGGTGATCCGCCGGGAGTGCTCGAAGTTGCTCAGCGCGGCTTTCTGGAAATGACGATAGAGATTCGGCTCCGACCCGAACCGGTAGGAGTCCTCCGCGAACGGACGCCGGATCACGGCGGCGAAGTCCTCCAGCATCGAGAGCGGGATAGGGCCGCCGTCGAGCTTGTGTACCCCCATTTCCTGCAGGATCACCTGGGCCCGCGGCAGGTTGTTCTCCAGCACCGCCGTCGCCAGCCGCACGTAGCCCGCCGCCAGGCGGTCCGGCAGGTTCTTCATGCAGCCGAAGTCGAACACCACCAGCCGGCCATCGGGACAGAATCCGAAGTTGGCCAGGTTCGGATCGGCATGCAGGAAGCGCCAGTGCAGCAGGCCCAGCATCACGAAGCGGAACAGAGCCGCAGCCCAACGGTTACGCTGCTCCTGCGACGTCTCCTCCGCACAGGCCTGCTCCGGTCGCAGGCATTCCACGAATTCCATGCACAACACGTGGCGGCTGCTGAGTTCCGGCACCACGGTCGGCACGCACAGGTGCGGTTCATCCTGCAGCAGCGCTGCCGCGCGCTGCAGGTTCGCCGCCTCGCGTTCGTAGTCGAGTTCCTCCAGCAGGCGCTCGTTGAGCTCCTC
>JBFKKR010000049.1:0-22617 GCA_041682035.1 Pseudomonadales bacterium
GCCGCCCCAATAGACATGCAGGTCGTGCGGGAAGCCTTGCTGCAGCAGGTGCTCCGCGATGGACTGGATCTGCGCGAAGCCGGTGCTGCCCGCCACCAGCAGCACGTCCCGCTGCGGTGTCTCGCCCACGTGGCAGTTGCCGTGGGGCAGGCTGGCGTCCAGCGTGCCGCCGGCGGTGACGGCCCTGCGGAATGCGTCGGAACCGGGATTGTGCGGCTGCACGCGGAAATGCAGCTCCAGTCGTCCATCCTGCTGCCAGGCAGATGGCGTGGATGCGATCGAGAAGGCGCTCGGCACGCCGCCGGCCGGTTGCGCCAGCAGGTACTGCCCGGCGAAGAAGGCCGGACGATCCGCCGATTCGCACCGCAGCAGCACGTGGTAGACATCCTCGTTCAGCAAGCGGGCCGACTCGATGTCGAGGCGCACGTTGCCGGGCTGGTCGGTGCCCAAGCGCCTAACGCTCCCCGCCGGTGATGCCAAGTTCGTCCCACATCGCGTCGACGCGTTGCCGCACGTCCGTGTCCATGGTGATCGGGCGCCCCCACTGGCGATCGGTTTCCCCGCGCCACTTGGCGGTGGCGTCGATGCCCATCTTGCCGCCCAGTCCGGCGACCGGCGAGGCGAAGTCGAGGTAGTCGATGGGCGTGTTCTCCACCAGGGTGGTGTCACGCACCGGGTCGCACCGCGTGGTCAGCGCCCAGATGACGTCCTCCCAGTTGCGTGCATCCACGTCGTCATCGGTGACCAGCACGAACTTGGTGTACATGAACTGGCGCAGGAAGGACCAGACCCCGAACATCACGCGCTTGGCGTGGCCGGGGTACTGCTTCTTCATGGTCACGATGGCCATGCGGTAGGAGCAGCCTTCCGGCGGCAGGTAGAAATCGGTGATCTCCGGGAACTGCTTGCGCAGAATGGGTACGAACACCTCGTTCAGAGCGAGCCCCAGGACCGCGGGCTCGTCGGGTGGGCGCCCGGTGTAGGTGCTGTGGTAGACCGGGTTCTTCCGGTGCGTGATGCGTTCCACTTCGAGTACGGGGAATCGCTCCACCTCGTTGTAGTAGCCGGTGTGATCGCCGAAGGGACCTTCATCGGCTTCCGAACCCGGATGGATCACGCCCTCGAGCACGATCTCCGCGCGGGCCGGCACCTGCAGGTCGTTCCCGAGGCTTTTCGCGAGTTCGGTCTTGTTGCCGCGCAGCAGGCCGGCGAAGGCGTATTCTGACAGCGCGTCCGGGACCGGCGTGACGGCGCCGAGTATGGTGGCAGGGTCCGCGCCGAGGGCCACCGATACCGGGAAAGGTTCGTCGGGGTGCGCCGCGCACCACTCCCGGAAGTCGAGTGCGCCGCCCCGGTGCGCGAGCCAGCGCATGATGACGCGGTTCCGCCCGATCACCTGCATGCGGTAGATGCCGAGGTTCTGGCGTTCCTTGCCGGGGCCGCGGGTGATAACCAGTGGCCAGGTGATCAGCGGCCCGGCGTCGCCCGGCCAGCAGGTCTGGATCGGCCAGCGGGACAGGTCCACCGCGTCGCCTTCCAGCACGATCTCCTGGCAGGCCGGACGGCTGACCTCCTTCGGCGCCATGTTCATCACCTGCTTGAACACGGGCAGCTTTTCCCAGGCGTCGCGGAAACCCTTCGGCGGGTCCGGTTCCTTCAGGAAGGCAAGCAGTTCGCCGATCTCGCGCAGGGCGGCGACATCCTCACGGCCCATGGCCAGGCTGACGCGGCGCGCGGTGCCGAAGAGATTGCCGAGCACGGGAATGTCGAAGCCGGTGGGCCGCTCGAACAGCAGCGCCGGTCCACCCATGCGCAGGGTGCGGTCACAGATCTCGGTGATTTCCAGCCGCGGACTGACGGGCTGGTGAATCCTGCGCAGTTCGCCCGACTTCTCCAGGGCCTCTATGAACTCGCGCAGGTCGCGGTATTGCACGGTGCGTGGCAGGCTCCGCTCAGCTCTTGCGTTTCATCGCGTCGAAGAAGTCCTCGTTGGTCTTGGTGTCCTTGAGGCGGTCGAGCAGGAACTCCATGGCGGCAATCTCGTCCATGGGGTGCAGCAGCTTGCGCAGGATCCAGACCTTCTTCAGTTCGTCCTCGGTCATCAGCAGTTCCTCGCGGCGCGTGCCGGAGCGGTTGATGTTGATGGCGGGGAATACGCGTTTCTCGGCGATGCGCCGGTCGAGATGGATCTCCAGGTTGCCGGTGCCCTTGAACTCCTCGTAAATCACTTCGTCCATGCGCGAACCGGTATCGATCAGCGCCGTGGCGAGGATGGTCAGGCTGCCGCCTTCCTCGATGTTGCGCGCCGCACCGAAGAAGCGCTTGGGCTTCTCCAGGGCATGCGCGTCCACGCCGCCGGTCAGCACCTTCCCGGAGGAGGGGATCACCGTGTTGTAGGCGCGCGCCAGCCGGGTGATGGAGTCGAGCAGGATGACCACGTCCTTCTTGTGCTCGACCAGCCGCTTGGCCTTCTCGATCACCATCTCGGCCACCTGCACGTGGCGCACGGGTGGCTCGTCAAAGGTGCTGGCGACCACCTCGCCGCGCACCGAGCGCTGCATCTCGGTCACTTCCTCGGGCCGTTCGTCGATCAGCAGCACGATCAGGTAACAGTCCGGGGAATTGCGGGCGATCGAATGGGCGATGTTCTGCAGCATCAGCGTCTTGCCCGCCTTCGGCGGCGACACGATCAGGCCGCGCTGGCCCTTGCCGATTGGCGCCGCGAGATCGATGGTTCGCGAGGTGAGGTCCTCGGTGCTGCCGCTGCCGATCTCCATTTTCAGTCGCCGCTTCGGGAACAGCGGCGTCAGGTTTTCGAACAGGATCTTGTTCTTGGCGTTCTCGGGCTTGTCGAAGTTGATCTCGCTGACCTTCAGCAGCGCGAAGTAGCGCTCGCTGTCCTTGGGCGGGCGGATCTTGCCGGAGATGGTATCGCCGGTGCGCAGGTTGAAGCGGCGGATCTGGCTGGGCGAGACGTAGATGTCGTCGGGGCCGGCCAGGAAGGAGGAGTCCGCCGAGCGCAGGAAGCCGAAGCCGTCCTGCAGGATCTCGAGCACGCCGTCCCCGTAGATATCCTCCCCCTCGCGGGCGTGCCGCTTGAGGATGGAGAAGATCACATCCTGCTTGCGTGACCGGGCCAGGTTCTCCAGGCCCATTTCCTCGGCGATAGTGAGGAGTTCGGGAACATTCTTTTGCTTGAGTTCAGTAAGATTCATGATGGTACTGTCGGTAGGGTTGAATACGCAGATTCGCGGCGGGATGCCGGCTTCAGGACGCGTGTTGGGAAGAAAGTGTTTGCGTGTGGGTTGTAAGGGTCAGGTGCCGGGCGGCGGACCCGGCATCAAATCTAACACCGAGCGTAGTCCGCGGCAAGCGGAATCGCCAGCGGCGGGATTTCAGAGATTGCTGTCCAGGAAGGCGGCCAGTTGCGACTTGTTCAGCGCCCCGACCTTGGTCTCCTCGACGTTGCCGCCCTTGAACAGGATCAGGGTCGGGATGCCGCGGATGCCGTATTTCGGCGGCGTCTGCGCGTTGGCGTCGATGTCCAGCTTGCAGATTTTCACGCGGCCGGAGTACTCCTGTGCGATCTCCTCCAGAACCGGCGCGACCATCTTGCAGGGGCCGCACCACTCCGCCCAGAAATCCACCAGTACCGGTACTTCGGACTGCAGCACCTCGGCGTCGAAGCTGTCGTCGGTCACTGCTACGGTATTCTCGCTCATGGGGTCATCTCTCCGGGCTGGCTGGAGCGCGTGGCGCATCGTCAGGGTCTGAGTTTATCACTGCGTCCGACAGGCAGCCTAGCCGCCAGCTAAAATGGTGTGAGTGGATGGCGGGAAAAACCATGTCGAACTCCGAACCTCCCAATCATGTGGGCGCTGCGACACCAATTCAAGTGCCCGGTGAGGAGCCGCCCGCGAATGAGGGTGCGCCGGACCTGTTCGCCGCGATCGACCTCGGCTCCAACAGCTTTCACATGGTGATCGCCCGGCTCGCCCAGGGCGAGATTCGTGTCGTCGAGACGCTCGGCGAGAAGGTGCAGCAGGCCGCCGACCTGGACAAGAAGGGATACCTGAGCAACGAGGCGCAGGAGCGCGGGCTGGACTGCCTCGGCCGCTTCGCCCAGCGCCTGGTCGGGCTGCCGCCGCAGGCGGTGCGGGTCGTGGGGACCAATACCCTGCGTGCGGCCCGCAACCGGCAGGAATTCATCTACCGGGCGCGGCAGGTGCTGGGCTATCCCATCGAGATCATCTCCGGACGCGAAGAGGCGCGCCTGATCTACCTCGGTGTCGCGCACGGCCTGCCGGCGGTGGAGGGCAAGCGCCTGGTCGTGGACATCGGTGGCGGCAGCACCGAGTTCACCATCGGCGAGTGGTATGAGCCGCTGGTGCTGGAAAGCCTGCACATGGGCTGCGTGTCCTACATGAGCCGCTTCTTCGAGGGCGGCCGGCTCAGCGAGGAGCGCATGCGCCGGGCGGAAGCCGCGGCGCGCCTGGAACTGGTGAATATCGAGCAGGAGTACCGGCGGGTCGGCTGGCAGCAGTGCGTCGGCTCCTCCGGCACCATCAAGGCGGCGCACGGCGCCCTGCTGGCGAATGGCTGGAGCGCCGAGGGCATCACGCGCGAGGGTCTCGCGCAGTTGCGCAAGGCGATCCTGAAGAAAGACACCTGCGAGCAGATCGAGATCGACGGCGTCACCGAGTCGCGGCGGCTGGTGTTCCCGGCCGGCCTGGCGATCCTCGGGGCCGTGTTCGAAGCCTTTCGCATCGAGCGCATGGATTTCTCCGAGTACGCACTGCGCGAGGGCGTCCTGCACGACCTGGTGGGGCGCTACCAGCACGAGGATGTACGCGAGCGGACCATCAACGCGCTGCAGGAACGCCATCACGTCGACGTCACCCATGCGCACATGGTGGAGCATACGGCGCAGGTGATCCTCTCGCAGGTGGAGGAATCCTGGAAGCTGACCGACCCGGTCCTGCGCGACTGGCTGCGCTGGGCCGTGCGCCTGCATGAAATCGGCCTGTCGATCTCGCATACGCAGTTCCACAAGCACGGCGCCTACCTGGTGGAACACTCCGACCTGACCGGCTTCTCACGTTCAGAGCAGCTCGCGGTGGCGCTGCTGGTGCGCGGCCACCGGCGCAAGATCCCGCTCGACGAGTTCGGGACGCTGCCGGAAGCGGAACGCGAGACGCTGCTGCAGCTGTGTATCGTGATGCGGCTGGCGATCCTGCTGCATCACAGCCGCGCCGAGGAGACCCTGCCGGTATTCGCGCTCAAGGCAAAGAAACGGAAGCTCACGCTGCAGTTCGCCACCGGCTGGCTGGACGCCCATCCGCTCACGCGCGCTGATCTCGAGCAGGAAGCCCGCTACCTGAAGAAGATCGACTATGGCCTCGAATACGAGTAGAACGCGCTAGTTCGCGAGCGCCGCGAGCAACTGCGCCTGCGCCGAAACACGCTCCTCTCCCGGCGCCGGCTGGTTGAGTTCGTAGCGGCCGTCCGGCCTCAGCGACCAGCTCTGACAGTTGTCGGCGAGGTAGAGCTCCAGTTCGTCCAGCACCCTCCTGGCGAGCTTCTCGTTCTTGACCGGGAAACAGATCTCGACCCGCCGCAGCAGGTTGCGTTCCATCAGGTCGGCGCTGGACAGGTAGACCTGCGGATTGCCGTCGTTGGCGAACCACAGCGCACGCGTGTGCTCGAGGAAGCGGCCGACCAGGGAGATGACACGGATGTTGGCGGAAATCCTCGGCAGCCCCGGACGCAGGCAGCACATGCCACGGACGATCAGGTCGACCTTCACGCCGGCCTGCGAGGCGCGGTACAGCGCCCGGATGACCTTGGGCTCGGTGAGGCCGTTGCACTTGATGATGATACGCGCCGGCCTGCCGTTCTCGGCATTGGTGGTCTCCTGCTTGATGCGTTCCAGGATCTGCTTGTGCAGCGTGAACGGCGCGTGCAGCACCTCTTTCACGCGCATGGCGCGTCCCATGCCGGTGAGCTGCTGGAACAGCTTGTGCACGTCGCTGGTGATGGTGCTGTCGCAGGTCAGCAGGCTGTAGTCGGTGTACAGTCGCGCGTTCAGCGCATGGTAGTTGCCGGTGCCCACGTGCACGTAGCGGCGCAGTTCGCCCTGCTCGCGCCGCACCACCAGCATCATCTTGGAATGCGTCTTGTAGCTGACGACGCCATAGCAGACCACCGCACCCGCCTCCTGCAGGCGGCTGGCCAGCGTCAGGTTTTCCTCCTCGTCGAACCGGGCGCGAATCTCGATCACCGCGGTGACCTCGGTCCCCGCGCGCGCCGCCTCGACCAGCGCGCTGACGATCTCCGAGTCCGCGCCGGTGCGGTAGAGCGTCTGGCGGATGGCGAGCACGTTGGGATCCTTGGCCGACTGGCGGATCAGGTCGACGACGGGGGTGAAGGATTCGAACGGGTGGTGCAGCAGGATGTCCGACTTGCGGATGGCATCGAAGATGCTCTCCTTGCGCTGCAGGATTCTGGGCACGCCCGGCGTGAACGGCGTGTAGGCGTGCTTGCTGAGCTGCTCCAGCCGCGTGATGGAGAACATGCGCGTCAGGTTGACCGGCCCGTTGACGCGATAGCACTCGGCCTCGGTGAGATCGAACTGCCGCAGCAGCGCGGAAACCAGTTCTTCGGGGCAGTTGTCGGCTGTCTCCAGGCGTACCGCGTCACCGTAGCGCCGCGAGTGCAGTTCGCCGCGCATCGCGCGCGCGAGGTCGTCGACCTCGTCGGACTCCAGGTTGAGATCGGCGTTGCGGGTGATGCGGAACTGGTAACAACCCTCCACCGTCATGCCGGGGAACAGCCGGTCGGCGTAGTTGTGGATGATGGACGAGAGAAAGACGAACGTGGTGCCGTTACCGGCCACTTCGACGGGCAGCTGGATCAGTCGTGGCAGCGAGCGCGGCGCCGGCACGATGGCGAGGCCCGACTCGCGGCCGAAGGCGTCCTTGCCATCGAGTTCGACAATGAAATTCAGGCTCTTGTTGACCAGTCGCGGGAACGGGTGGGCGGGGTCGAGACCGATCGGGCTGACCACCGGCTGGATCTCGTTCTTGAAATAGCGGTAGATCCATTCCTCCTGCTCCTTGCTCCACTGCTCGCGGCGCAGGAAGCGGATGCCCTGCTCCGCCAGCGCCGGCAGGATGACGTTGTTGAGCATGCCGTACTGCGTCTGCACCATCGAATGGCAGATTTCGGAGACCTCGCGCAGCACGTCACGCGGGTGGGCGCCGTCGGAATCCGTGACCTCGCGCGAGAACTTGATCTGGCTTTTCAGCTGCGCCACGCGGATTTCGAAGAACTCGTCGGTATTGGCGCTGAAGATCAGCAGGTACTTGAGCCGTTCGATCAGCGGGTGTTCGTCGCGCACGGCCTGTTGCAGTACGCGCATGTTGAACTGGAGCTGGCTCAGCATGCGGTTCAGGTAGAGGCTGCTGTCGTGCAGGTCGGACGATTCGTCCGGCAGGTCCTCGGCCTCGAAGGCATCATGTAGATCCATCGCCGCTTCCGCGATCTGCTCGGTGCTCGCCATCGGTGTATCTCCCCGTCTCAGGAGGAACCCAGTAACTCGGCCGCGCGCAGCGCGAAGTAGGTGAGGATGCCATCCGCGCCGGCGCGGCGGATGCAGGCCAGGCTCTCCAGCATGACGGCGTCGCCGTCGAGCCAGCCCTGCGCGGCCGCCGCCTGGTGCATCGCGTATTCCCCGCTGACCTGGTAGACCAGCGTCGGCACCTGGAACCTGTCCTTGGCGCGGCGCACCACGTCCAGGTACGGCATGCCGGGCTTGACCATGATCATGTCGGCGCCTTCGCCGAGATCCAGCGCGATCTCGTGCAGCGCCTCGTCGCTGTTGGCGATGTCCATCTGGTAGCTGTGCTTGCCGCCACCGCCGAGGTTGGCGGCCGAACCGACCGCGTCGCGGAACGGGCCGTAGTAACTCGATGCGTACTTGGCAGAGTAGGCGAGTATGCGGGTGTTGACGTGGCCATTGGCTTCCAGCGCCGAGCGGATGGCGCCGATGCGCCCGTCCATCATGTCCGAGGGTGCGACGATGTCGGCGCCGGCCTCGACGTGGCTGAGCGCCTGCCGCACCAGCGCCTCGACGGTGCGGTCGTTGGTGACGTAGCCGGTATCGTCGAGCAGTCCGTCCTGGCCGTGGCTGGTGTAGGGGTCCAGGGCGACGTCGCTGATCACGCCGAGCCCGGGCGCGGCGTCCTTCACGGCCGCGATCGCCCGCTGCGCCAGGCCGTCCGGGTTCCAGGCTTCGGCGGCCGCCTCGTTCTTGCGCGCGGCGGGGACGACGGGAAACAGCGCCAGCGCGGCGATGCCGAGATCGCGCGCGCGTACCGCCTCGCGGGCCAGCTGGTCCACCGACAGGCGTTCCACGCCCGGCATGGAGGGCACCGGCTCGCGCTCGCCTGAACCCTCGCGCACGAATACCGGGTAGACGAGCTTCTCAGGCGAAAGACTGGTCTCGCGCATCAGCCGCCGCGAGAAATCATCCCGCCGCATGCGCCGCATGCGGGTGGCGGGAAAATTCCGGTGCGGGAAGTCTGTCATGGCTGATACGGCTTGCCCAAGTGCAGGATAGACATTCAATATAACAACTGGATTACGGAGCCGCTGAATTTTCCAGTATCCCGATGGATCTGGCGCCGGCCCGGCGGGTGGCTGGCCTGGATCGGTGCCGGGGCTCAGCCTGACATGAGGTTGGAGCTGGTGGGTGTCATGTCAGACTGAAGCCTGGCCTACGCCTGACCTGGGTGCCGAAGCACGATCCCACAACATTCCAGGAGCGCGGATTGAACAGGAGCAGGCTCGTGCTGGCGGCGGTCATCGTCGCCGCGATCGCGATGTTCTACAGCCTCGGGCTGGATCGCTATCTCGATCTCGCCTACCTCGCCGCCGAGCGCGAGCGCCTGCACGCCGCCTACCTGGCGCAGCCGCTGCGTTCGCTGGGGCTGTTCATCCTGTTGTACGCGCTCGCCACCGGCCTCTCACTGCCGGGCGCGACGGTACTGACGCTGGCCGCCGGGGTGCTGTTCGGCTTCGCGCCCGCAGTACTGGCGGTCTGGATCGCGGCCACGGCGGGCGCGACACTGGCATTCCTCATGTCGCGGTTCGTACTGCGCGACTGGGTGCAGGCGCGTTTCGGGCACCGGCTGACGGCGTTGAACCGGGGCTTCGAGCGCGAGGGCGGTTTCTATCTCTTCACGCTGCGGCTGGTGCCGCTGTTCCCGTTCTTTCTCATCAACCTGGCCATGGGGCTGACGACCATCCGCGTGTGGACTTACGCCTGGGTCAGCGCGGTCGGCATGCTGCCCGGCACCATGGTGTACGTGAATGCCGGCACCCAGCTCGGCCAGTTGCAGCAGCCGGGCGATATCCTGAGCCCGGAGCTGATCGCCTCCTTCGCGCTGCTGGGTGTCTTTCCGCTGCTGGCCCGGCGCGTGCTGGATACCGTCCGGGCCCGTCGCGTGTACACCGGCTGGCGCAGGCCGGCCCGGTTCGACCGCAACCTGGTGGTGATCGGCGCCGGGGCGGCGGGACTGGTGACCTCCTACATCGCCGCGGTGGTGCGGGCGCGGGTGCTGCTGGTGGAACGCGAGCGCATGGGTGGCGACTGCCTGAACACCGGTTGCGTGCCCAGCAAGGCCCTGCTGCGTTCGGCCCGCGCCGCCCACGAGATCCGCAACGCCGCCCGGCTGGGCCTGGTGGCAGGCGAGCCGGAAGTCGATTTCCAGTCGGTGATGGCGCGGGTCCGCCAGGTGATCGGGCGCATCGAGCCGCACGATTCCGTGGCGCGGTATGAAAGCCTCGGTGTGGAATGCGTCCGCGGCAACGCGCGGCTGGTCTCGCCATGGGAGGTGGAGATCGATGGCCGGCGCGTGACGACACAGAACATCGTGCTGGCGACCGGGGCGCGGCCGGCTGTACCGCCCATCCCGGGCATCGAGAAGACCGGCTACCGGACCTCCGAAACGATCTGGGAACTGGCGGCGCTGCCGGCACGCCTGCTCGTCCTCGGCGGCGGCCCCATCGGTTGCGAGCTGGCCCAGGCCTTTTCGCGCCTGGGCAGCGAGGTGACCATCGTCGACCTGGCCAGCCGGTTGCTCCCGCGCGAGGACGAGGAGGTTTCCGCGGAGATCGCCGACCAGTTGCAGCAGGAGGGCGTCCAGCTGTTGCTGGATGTGCGCCCGAGCGAGTTCGTCCGCCACGAGGGCGAACACCAGTTGCTGGTGCAGCGTGGTGACGTCAGCGTACGCATCGGTTTCGATTGCCTGCTGGTCTGCACCGGCCGTGCAGCCCGCACGGAGGACCTGGGCCTGGACCCGCTCGGTATCGAGATCTCCCCGGCCGGCACCATCGCCGTCAACGAGTACCTGCAGACCCGCTTTCCCAATATCCTTGCCTGCGGCGATGTCGCGGGGCCTTACCAGTTCACCCATGTTGCCGCCCACCAGGCCTGGTACGCTGCGGTCAACGCCCTGTTCGGGCGGTGGCGCCGGTTCCGGGCCGATTATTCGGTCATTCCCTGGTGTACCTTCACCGATCCGGAAGTCGCGCGGGTGGGCGTGAGCGAGCGCGAGGCGACGGAGTCCGGCACCGCCTTCGAGGTGGTCCGCTACGGCATCGACGACCTCGACCGCGCCATTGCGGACGATGCCGCGCGCGGCTTTGTGAAGGTGCTGGTGGCGCCCGGCAGCGACCGCATCCTCGGCGCCACCATCGTCGGGCACGGCGCCGGGGAGATGATCCAGGAATTCGTGCTGGCGATGCGCCATGGCCTGGGCCTGGGCAAGCTGCTCGCCACGATTCACGTCTACCCGACCATGTCGGAGGCGAACAAGTACGCGGCCGGCGCCTGGAAACAGGCCCACGCACCGGAGAAACTGCTGCGCCTGTTGGGCTGGTTCCACGGCCGCCAGGTGACCGGCAGGGAGATTGCGAAAACCGCCACAGGAGGCGAACAGGAATGACGGTACTGGAGAGCGTGCGGGCGCGTTACTCGGAGGGCGCCCGCGAACGGCAGGAGGCGCTCTGTTGCCCGGTGGATTATGACCGCGACCTGCTGCGGCTGCTGCCGTCCGAGATCATCGAGCGGGACTACGGCTGTGGCGACCCCTCGCGCTACGTGCGGCCCGGGGATCACGTTCTGGACCTCGGCAGCGGTGGTGGCAAGATCTGCTACATGGCCGCGCAACTGGTGGGCGAGAACGGCTTCGTCACCGGCATCGACATGAACGAGGACATGCTGGCGCTGGCGCGCCGGCACCAGGCGCACATGGCCGCGCAGCTCGGCGGCGACCGGGTGCGCTTCCTCAAGGCCTGTATCCAGGACCTGGCGCTGGACCTGGAAGCGCTCGAAGGCTGGCTGGTGCAACATCCCGTCGCCGACCTGGAATCGATGCGGGCGCTGGAGACGCAGCGCGCGCGGATGCGCCGCGAGGCGCCGCTGGTCGCCAGCGGGTCGCAGGATCTCGTCATCTCCAACTGCGTGCTCAACCTGGTGGAGAACGAGCATCGCCGGCAGCTGATCGCGGAGATCTTCCGCGTGCTGCGGCCCGGCGGCCGGGTGGCGATCTCCGACATCGTGGCCGACCGGCCGGTGCCGGGGGAACTGCAGGCAGATCCCGAACTGTGGTCCGGCTGCATCTCCGGCGCGTTCCACGAGCACGCGTTCCTCGAGGCATTCCGCACGGCGGGGTTCGCCCACGTCGCCTATGACAAGTGGCAGGCCGAGCCGTGGCGCGTGGTGGGCGGCATCGAATTCCGCTCGGTGACCCTGACCGCGGTAAAACCGTCGTCCGCGTGCTGTGCGCGTGACCGCGGACAGGCGGCCATCTACCTGGGGCCGTTCGCGGAGGTGCGCGACGACCTCGGCAACATCTACCCGCGCGGGGAGCGCATGGCGGTTTCCGACCGCGCCGTCGCGGCCCTGCAGGCGGCCGGCCTGCAGGACGGTTTCGTGTTCGTCGACGGCCCGGATGATTTTCCGGATCAGCCCTACCGCCTGCCGCCACGCAGCGCCCGTCCCGCCGGCGAGGCAGGCGCGGCCGCCATGGTCAGCGGTACGAAGGCGGGCGGCTGTTGCTGACCGGGTGGCGGACTGCGTTAGACTGGTAGACCCCTTTCATTGCACTGCTTGCCAACGGAGGAACAGGCCATGAGCAAGGTTGCCGTAATGCTGTCCGGTTGTGGTGTCTACGATGGGTCGGAGATCTACGAGGCGACGCTGACCCTCCTGCGGCTCGACCAGAACGGCGTCGCCTACCAGTGCGTGGCGCCGGATGTCGAGCAGATGCACGTCATCAACCACCTCACCGGAGAGGAGATGCCCGGGGAAACCCGCAACGTGCTGGTGGAGGCGGCGCGCCTGGCGCGCGGCGAGGTGCTCTCGCTGAACGACGCCAGTCCTGACGACTACGACGCCCTGATCCTGCCGGGTGGGTTCGGGGCTGCCAAGAACCTGAGCAATTTTGCCGTCAAGGGCGCCGGCGCCTCGGTCAACCCGGATGTGCTCGCTTTCGCGCGCGCATTCGTCGATGCCGGCAAGCCGGTGGGCCTGGTCTGCATCGCGCCGGCGCTGGCGCCGCTGATCTTCGGTGAAGGGGTGCGCTGCACCATCGGCAACGACGCGGATACCGCCAGGGCCGTGACCGCCATGGGCGGCAATCACCTCGAGTGCCCGGTCAACGACACGGTCATCGACGAGGACCGCAAGCTCATCACGACGCCGGCCTACATGCTTGCCGGCAGCATCTCCGAGGCGTCTTCCGGCATCTTCAAGCTGGTCGACCAGATCGTGCAGTGGGTGCAGTAGGGCCGGGACCGGGCAGTACGCCGGCACGCGGTGCGCGTTGACGGCGGCAGCACCGGAATCTTTCTGGGACTGGTCCCTCGCTGCCTGGTCGCGCGCGGCGGTGGAACGTCATTGCCTGGCGCTGCAGGACGAGCACGGCGTGTTCGTGCCGGCGCTGCTGTTTGCCTGCTGGTGCGCCCGTTTCGATCTCTGCTTCTCCGCTGATGCCGTGCAGGGATTGCGCCTGGCGGACTGGGATCGCAGCGTCATCCGGCCCGTGCGCAGTGCGCGCCGGGCCCTGCGGGAAATCGATGGCGCGCGGAGCGCGGCCTGCGCGCGGCTGCGTCGTTGCGAGCTGGCGCTGGAAAAGCACCTGATGTCGAGGCTGGAAGCACTGGCCGAACCGGCCCCGCGCAACAGCGCGGACCGCGGCGAGCGGTTGCAGAGGAACCTGGAGAATCTACGGATCACGCTGGCCGCCACGGACCGGGCTTACCTGGTCCGCCTGCTGGCCGGGTGATCGAGTGACGGCCGGACCCCACGGGGCCCGGCCGTCGCCGCCGGCGATTACTTCTTGGTCTTGCCGGAGATCTGCGACAGCGCCTGGCGCGCCTTCGCGGTGATGTCCTTCTCGGCCTTCGAGACGGCCTTGGCGAGGTCGCTCGCGGCCTTGCGGGCGGTGGTCTCGAGGGTCTTCAGGTCCTTGGTCGCCTCGCGCAGCTGGCCCTGTGCCTGCTTCGCGGTGTCCTGCGCCTTCTGTTTGGCCGCCCTGGCGCGCTCCAGCTGCGCCTGCACGGTCTGGGTGGACGTTCCGCGCGCCTTCTCGGTCAGTTCCTTGACCTTGGCGGTTGCCGCAGCCTGTTTCTCGCGGGCCTTTTCGGCCTGGGCTTTCAGACGGTCGACGGTGTTCTGCGCGCGCGTCATCTGGCGGTCGCGCTCCGTCTCGAGCCTGGATTGCAGTTTCTTGATCTGATCTTCGAGTTCCCCGATCAGGTTGGACGAAGTGCCGGCCATTGGTGGTGTGCTCCCCTTTGCTTGGTCATCTGGATGGACGTCGCGCGGAAATCAGGATCGGCGCGACGCCGGTTGCGCATCGCAGAGTATAGGCAGCGATCGTGCAAACTGCGCGCGTGCGGGGTATGCTCGCCCCTCCGGGGGCGCAACCCCCCGTTCTTCACGTTTCCCGACCCAGAGATTCCGCCCATGAAATCAAACCGTGTTCGCATACATCTGGCCTCCATGCTGCTGGCCGTGACGGCCACTGCCTGCGCGCAGGAGAAGGCCCCGGAAACGGAACGGGAGCGCACCAGCTACAGCCTCGGCATGCAACTCGGTGAATCTCTGAAAGGCGCCGACTCCACGCTGGTGGTGGAGCAGCTCGCTGCGGGTCTGCGCGCAGCCTACCTGGGCCAGCCGACGCTGATCACACGCGAGGAGGCCATGGCCCTGCTGCAGGAGGCGGAGCGTACCGCGCGCAGCGCGAAGGCAGACGAGAACCAGGAGCGGGCCGACAATTTCCTGCGCGAGAACGGCCTGCGCGACAAGGTGCGCACGACCGCCAGCGGCCTGCAGTACGAGGTGCTGAAAGCCGGCGACGGCGCCAAGCCCGGCATCGCCGACCGCGTCAGCGTGCATTACCGTGGCACCCTCATCAATGGCGCGGAATTCGATTCCTCCTACTCGCGTGGCAGCCCGGCCACCTTCGGCGTGAACCAGGTCATCACCGGCTGGACCGAGGCCCTGCAGCTGATGCCGGTCGGCGCCAAGTGGAAGCTTTTCATCCCGCCCGACCTGGCCTATGGCCAGCGTGGCGCCGGCCGCATGATCGGTCCCAACGAGGCGCTGGTGTTCGAGGTCGAACTGCTGGAGATCGTGAAGCAGTAACGGTCGCTCAGAAGAAGTAGACCAGTCCGCCGGAGCCGATGGCGACCGGTGACTGGCCGCGGAACGCCACCGCCATGATGGTGGGGTTGGTGGGCTTCCAGCGGTCCTTCTTGTTGCCCTGCCAGCGGCCCAGTTCCCGCGCATCACTGCTGTTCCACAGTTGCACCATGCGGTTGGAAGCGCCGGTCAGCAACCTGCTGCCGTCCTCCGAGAAGCGCGCGCAGGTGTAGCTGGCGCCGGCGGTGTAGGGGTACTTGTCGATCGGCAGTTCGCTCACGATCCGGCCGCTGCCGGTGTCGACGATAATGGCGCGGTCCGCCTGGCTGGCGGCGAAGGCGAACCGGCCGTCGCGCGAGATCGCGGTCACGTTGACCTGGTTCTCCAGCTCCCAGGTATGCAGCAGTTCGCCGCTGCTCACCTTCCACAGCCGTGCCTTGAAATCTTCCGAACCGGTCATCAGCAGCCGGCTGCGTTCGGCCAGCGCCACTGCGTGCACGCGATCCTCGTGCACGAAGGTGCGGACGACGCCGCCGCGCTTGATGTCGAAGACCACTGCGGTGCGGTCCGCCAGGCCGAGGATGGCGAAATCGGCGGCGTCGGTGAGCTCGATGTCGAGGATGTCACCCGGGGCGGTCCAGAACGAGATGTTCTCGCCCGTCTGCGTGTCCCACAGGGCGATGGTGCGCTCGTCGGCGGTGGCGGCGTAGCGGCCGTTCGCCGAGATCGCGGCGGCCACGATATTGGTGAAGCCCTGGGCCTGGTGGTTCCAGCCGTAGAGGCGCTCGTGCTTTTCCAGATTCCAGAAACTGCCACCGTGGTGGATCGAACCGACCAGCGCCTGCCTGCCATCGACGGACAGTTCCGCACTGTACAGTCCCTTGGTCGCGATCTCCTCGGAGCGTTGCGGGCCTTCGCCGCTGCTGCAGCCGGCCAGCAGGAGGAGCAGGGCGGCGCCGACGCCCATTCGATGTGCGCGATTCTGGAGGGGGTACGACAACTTCATGCAGAACAATATCGGCCGGAATCGCGGAAAGTCCAGCGCGGGACACCGGAAAAGCGCGAAGCCGCGCGCTTCCGGCGCGGCTTCGCGTTTCGGCCGGTATCGCTCAGACGGTGAGCGTGGGTCGGTGTACTTCGTGCAGTGACTGGATCAGCAGGTCTTCCAGTTCGAAGCGCGTTTCCAGCATCTGGCCCAGCGACGACAGCGCCCGCGGCAGTTCATCCAGCAGGGACAGGCAGGGCGCCTGCTGGAACTTGTCGTTGAAATCGAGCGCGAGGCTGGTGGTCGCGGTGATCCGCGCCATCGTGGCGGTGGCGAGTCGGCGCTGTTCCTCGTCCAGCATTTCGGCCTCCCAGGCCAGCTGCTCGTAGACCTCGAAGTGACCCGCGGAGACGTAGTCCAGCAGCACCTCGCAAAATGCGTCCAGCTGTTCCTGCATGGCCGGGTCCGGCGCGTGCTGGCTGGCGATCTCGGTCAGGCCGACGTAACGGGCGATCAGTTCCTGGCGTTCACCGAGCCAGTTGCCAATCAGCGAGTTGATGCCGCCCCAGCGTTCGGGCATCGAGTGGATGTTCTGCAGCATGTCTGTAGACGCTCCTTCGTACTTTGTTTCTGGTCGGCATGGCGAGTGCCGAAATATTATTGTTGGAATGCCAGTTTCCCCGTATCGGCAGAGGATGCTGTCACAGCCCTCAATCTAGGCGGGCTCGAGGACGTCTGCAAGCGGGTCCGGAGGGGAAGTTCCGAACTGGCCGACTCGCATCAGGCCCTCGGACCAACTTATCCCGAATCGGGTTGATTGGGAAGCTTCAGCGTGGTGGTGGCGCTGCGCGCCAGATCAGCACGGCCCAGATGAAGAGGCCGAAGAAGGCCACCAGGGTCCACTCGGGGATCGAGAAACCCAGCAACCGCCAGGAAACCTCGGCGCACTCGCCGGACCCACGCAGCACCTTGGCCACCACTTCCTGCCAGGGGAACACGTCGAGCAGGTAGTCCAGGCCGGGTCCGCACTGCGGGACCTGGTCGGGGGGCAGATGCTGCAGCCACACGTGGCGGCCGGCGAGGCCGATACCGGACAGCGCGGCCAGGCCGGTAAGGACGGCGGCGACCCGCGCACCCCCGCGGGAACCGGCGATCGCCACGCCGATCAGCAGGCACAGGCCCGCGGCCAGCACCGAGACACGCTGGAAAATGCACAGCGGGCAGGGCTCAAGCTCCATCCGGTGTTCCATGTAGAGGGCGCTGGCCATGAGGAAAATACAGCCGAGCAGGCCGATGAGGCTGAGCAAGCGGGCGGACGGGAGAGTCATGGCGCAATTACGGGACAGAGGGGATGCGTTATTCTATGCGTTCGCAGGTTTCCTGGAAAACAGGTGTGTCGATGATGTCCCGAATGCTGCTCGCGTGCTGGCTCTGCCTGCTGTCCATGCAGGTGGGTGCCGAGGAGGAGGGCGTATTCGCGCCGAAAACGGAATACGTGGAAATCACCCCGGAGATCGTCACCAATTACGGTGACAGCGGCCGCCTGCATTTCCTCCGCGCCAGAGCCACGGCGCGGGCCACCGGTTCCGATGCCGCGGCGGCGGTGAAGTATCACATGGCCTACATCCAGAACACGCTGCTGATGCTGCTGGGCGGGCAGTCGCTGGAGGAGGCGACCAGCATGGAGGCGCGCGAGCAGTTGCGGCTGAAGGCGCTGGAGCAGATCAACGCCTTCCTGCAGGCGGAAGGTGAGCCGAAGATCGACGACCTGCTGTTCACCGAGTTCCTGGTGCAGTAGGCCGCGGCGCCTGCTCGGCGGTTCACTGTTCGAAATAGTGCGCCAGGTAGCGCTCGAAGCTGCAGGCGGTATCCGCTTCCAGGCTTCTTTGTTCCTCCACGGAGCGCTCCGCCAACGCGTTCCATTCCCGCTGTAAGGTGTCCGGCAGCTTGCGTCCGCGCAGCCAGTCGCCGAGGTTGCGGCTGGCCTCCAGCCCGAATTGCAGGTGGGACAGTTCGCGCTGGCGCATGTCCCGTACCACGCGGCCGGACGGGGTCTGCCCGGGGTCTTCCATGCGCGAGCGCATGGCGCGTACGGATTCACGCCAGGAACTGGTGCCGGACTGGCCCATGAATTCCGCCACTGCCTCCAGTTCGTCCAGCAATTCCATGCCCAGCGCCTCCCGTTCGACCGGCCCGCCCGCGCCCTGCAGCTGCAGGCCCGGTTCGCGACCGCGGTAGACCACGGTGTTCAGGTTGCCGCTGATGCGATGGCATTCCGCGTCGTCGATCGGGCTGCTGTCGGCCAGCAGGCAGTACCACAGGAACACGTGCAGGAACTGCGACTGGACCAGGTCCGTTCCCAGGTTTGCATACGGATTGATGTCAAGGCAGCGCACCTCGATGTACTCCACGCCACGGTCCGCCAGCGCGCGCAGCGGCCGCTCGCCGCGCTGCACGGTGCGCTTCGGACGGATCACGCTGTAGTACTCGTTCTCGATCTGCAGGATGTTGTCGTTGAGCTGCCGGTACTCGCCGTCCACCGTGACACCGATGCGGGTGAAGGGCGGATGCGGGGTGGAGGTGGCGTGCCGCAGGCTGGCCAAGTAGGCGTCCAGCGTGTTGTAGCAGACATTGACCACGCTCTGCGCCGAGTTCTGGTAGCCGAGTCCGCTCATGCGCAACGACGTCGCCCACGGCAGGTAGAGCGTGTGCGGCGTGAAAGCCTGCAGTTCGTGGCGGCGTCCATGGAGGAAGGACTCGCAGACCGCGGGCGAGGCCCCGAACAGGTAGACCAGCAGCCAGACGTGGCGGCGGAAGTTGCGGATCAGGCGCAGGTATAAGTCGTTACGGAAGGCATCGGGGTGATCGAGGTTCTGCTGCTGGTCCTGGAATGCCTCCCAGAACGCGGCCGGCGGGGAGAAGTTGTAGTGGATGCCGGCGATGGTCTGCATGGTGCGGCCGTAACGCCAGGCCAGCCCGCGCCGGTAGATCTTGCGCATCAGGCCCGAGTTCGAGGTGCCGTACTCGGCGATCGGGATGTCGTCGTCGGCGGGGAGCTGGCAGGGCATGCTGGTGGCCCAGACGAGCTCCTCGCCGATGCCTTGCTGGGTGAACACGTGCAGGTTCTCCAGGTGGGCCAGCGCCGCCGCCGGGTCCTGGAACACCGGCGTGATCAGCTCCAGCAGGGACTCGGAGAAATCCGTCGTGATGTGCTCGTGCGTCAGCGCGGACCCGAGCCGCGCCGGGTGCGGTTGCAGCGAGAGCCGGCCGGCGTGGTCGACACGCAGGCCCTCTTTCTCCAGGCCGCAGTTGGCCTCCCGCAGGTGGCGCTGCAGGCGGGCGTCCTCCAGCTCTGCGAGGATGTCTTCGATGTGCGGCAAGGGGCTGTCCCGGGTGTTGTCAGCATTGAAAGTGAGCATATCCAGCCCCGGGCCGCGAGGCCAGCTTATACTTTTGTCGTTTGTTCATAGCTGCTATTGATGAGACGCATCGTGCTTCTTGCCGCACTGGCCGTGCTCTACGGCGTCTATGCCGGGGCCCTGTACCTGGCGCAGGGTGAAATGCTCTACCCGACCCGCCTGGTCCACGCGCCGGCCACTGCCCGGCTGCCGGACGAGCAGACGGAAGCGTGGCGGATCCCGTTCGAAGGCGGCGAGGTCGACGTCTGGCTGCTGCGCCCGCTGAACGGGGCGAAGCACTACCCGGTCCTGCTGCATGCCCACGGCAATGGCGACGTGATCGACGGGCTGCCGCCGTTTTTCCGCTGGCCGCGGGAGCGGGGCTGGGGGGTGCTGCTGGTGGAATATCCCGGTTACGGGCGTTCCACCGGGTCGCCGAACGAAAAGACGATCCGCCAGGTCTTCCGGCACGCCTATGACCGGCTG
Source organism: Pseudomonadales bacterium (assembly GCA_041682035.1). Lineage (GTDB taxonomy): Bacteria > Pseudomonadota > Gammaproteobacteria > Pseudomonadales > JBFGWM01 > JBFJWR01. The sequence goes on from JBFKKR010000049.1 coordinate 19,583, forward strand.
GTTGCGCGGGAGGACGTGCGCGCCGACCGGGTCGTCGGCTACGGCTGGTCGCTCGGTGGCGGCGCGATCTGCTCGCTGGCCGGAGAGCGGCCACTGGCCGGCCTGATCCTGCGCTCGACGTTCACCAGCCTGAGGCCCTTCGCCCGGCGTTACCTGGTGCCGCCCTTCCTGTTGCGGGACCGCTATGACAACCTTGAGGCCGTGAAGCGGTTCACCGGGCCGGTGGCGGTTTTCCACGGCGAGCAGGACACCACCATCCCGTTCACGATGGGTCAGGAACTGGCGGCCGCCGCGGGCGTGCCGCTGTACAGCTGGCCCTGTGCCCACAATGGCTGCCCGCCGGACGAGGCCGATTTCTGGCAGGCTGCGGGGCCGCTGCTGCAGGGTGTCGTGGGTGGCCCGGAGGAAAAATGATGCCCAAGTTCAGGTTCTGTCCCTGGTGCGGGGACACGCTGGCGCCGCAACACCGCGACGGGCTCGAGCGGCTGGTGTGCACGGGCGCGTCCTGCGAGTACGTCCACTGGGGCAACCCCACGCCGGTGGTCGCGGCGATCGTCGAGCACGGCGAGGACGTCATCCTGGTCCGCAACCAGGGTTGGCCGGAGAACTGGTTCGGACTGGTGACCGGCTTCCTGGAGCGGGAGGAAACACCGCAGGCCGGCGTGCTGCGCGAACTGGAGGAGGAACTGGGCCTGCAGGGCGAGGTGGCCGGTTTCGTCGGCCACTACCCGTTTCCGCAGCGCAACGAACTGATCATCGCCTTCCACGTGCGGGCGCACGGCGAGGTGAACATGGGCCCGGAACTGGCCGATTACAAGCGCGTGCCGATCGTCAAACTGAAACCGTGGCCGTTCGCCACCGGTGACGCCGTGCGCGACTGGCTGGCGGGAAGGCCGTAGGTCAGGCTTCAGCCTGGCGGTCAGAATAAATTCTGACCCACAGACTGCGCGCAATCCTGTATGTCAGGCTTCAGCCTGACAATGCCGGAAACCTGGCGATGTCAGAAAAGATTCTGACCTGCAGGTGGTCAGGCGAGTTCCTGCGGCCCGGCGGCAATGATCGCCGGGTCGATATCGGCGAACTTTTCGAAGTTGCTGCGGAACTGGCCGATCAGGTCGCGTGCCTGCGCGGTGTAGGCGTCCTGATCCTGCCAGGTCCGGCGCGGATCGAGCAGTTTGGCGTCCACGCCCTCCACCGTCTTCGGAATGGCCAGGTTCAGGCCTTCCAGGCGGGTGGTCTCGGTGCCGCGGATGCTGCCGGACTGGATGGCGCGGATGATGGAACGCGTCACGGGGATGCTGAAGCGGTCGCCGCCGCCCCCGTACGGGCCGCCGGTCCAGCCGGTGTTGACCAGGTACACGGCGCTGCCGAACTCCTCGATACGGCGCATCAGCAGTTCTGCGTAGACGTGTGCCGGGCGCGGGAAGAACGGCGCGCCGAAGCAGGTCGAGAAGGTCGACTTGATGCCGGCTTCCGAACCCATCTCGGTGGAGCCGACCAGCGCGGTATAGCCGCTCAGGAAATGGTAGGCAGCCGCTTCCTTGGAAAGGATCGAAACCGGCGGCAGCACGCCGGTCAGGTCGCAGGTCAGGAAGATCACCGATTCCGGTTCGCCGGCGCGGTTGTCCTCCACGCGCAGCGCGATGTGCTCGCGCGGGTAAGCGCAGCGGGAATTCTGCGTGATACTGTCGTCGGCGTAATCCGGCACACGCGTGATCGGGTCGATCACGACGTTCTCGATGATGGAACCGAAGCGGATGGCATCCCAGATGACCGGTTCGTGTTCCTGCTTCAGGTCGATGCACTTCGCGTAGCAGCCGCCCTCGATGTTGAAGACCGTGCCGCGGCCCCAGCCGTGCTCGTCGTCGCCGATCAGGTAGCGCTGCGGGTCGGCGGAGAGCGTGGTCTTGCCGGTGCCGGAAAGACCGAAGAACAGCGTGACGGAATCATCGTCGCCGACGTTGGCGGCGCAGTGCATCGGCAGCACATCCTTTTCCGGCAGCAGGAAGTTCTGCACCGAGAACATCGCCTTCTTCATTTCACCGGCGTACTGCATGCCGGCCAGCAGCACCTTGCGGCGCGCGAAGTTGATGATTACCGCGCCATCGCTGTTGGTGCCGTCGCGCTCCGGATCACAGGTGAAATCGGGCACGTTGAGGATCTGCCACTCTTCCTTGCTCTTCGGATTGAAGGGGTTGGGGCGGACGAACAGGTTGCGGGCGAACAGGTTGTGCCAGGCGGTGGTGGTGGTCACCCGGATCGGCAGGTAGTGTTCGGGGTCGGCGCCGACGTGCAGCAGCGAGACGAAGTTGTCCGCCTGCTCGGCATGTTCCGCCACCCGCTGCCAGAGCGCATCGAACTTCTCGCTGTCGAAGGGGCGGTTGACCTTGCCCCAGTCGATGGATTCGTTGGTGCTGGGTTCGTCCACGATGAACCGGTCCATCGGCGAGCGGCCGGTGCGTGCGCCGGTGCTGACCACGAACGCGCCGTTCGACGCGAACTGGCCTTCCTCGCGCTGCAGTGCGAGTTCGATCAGTTGGGCGGTGGAGAGGTTCTGGTAAATGGTGCGGTGGGTGTCGATATCAATTGCCTGGTTCATTGCGGTGATCGTGCGTACGGCTCGTGTGGCTGATGGGGTGGAATACGGGATTCTGTGCTGTATGCAGGCTTGGGTGCCTGGCTCGAGAGGGCGCTATTATGGCAAATTACGCCGCTTCGTAATACCGTCGTGGCCGACCGCGGAACGGCTGGCAGGGAGTGCTGAAAATGGGGCGGGAAACCGACTTCTTTACGCCGGGCTGGCGCCCCCGCAGCGCCGCCGTGCTGGCGGCCATCGGCGTTATGACGCTGATTTCCATCATCATTCCGGCCGGGAACGGGGCCTGGCGGAGCCTCGACGAGGCCGTCTTCCTCGCGCTGAACGGCACGCTTGCGGAAGGCGGCGCCTGGACCACCTTCTGGGCCTGGGCAAACTACCGGCCGGTCGACCTGCTGTCGGCCCTGCTGATGCTGGCTTTCCTGGTGCTGCCGGGGCC
>JBFKKR010000050.1:0-22494 GCA_041682035.1 Pseudomonadales bacterium
GACATCCACTACGACTACCGGATCGCGCTGAAGGTCGCCGGGTATGGCGTCGACTGCCTGCGCATCAACCCCGGCAACATCGGCCGCGAAGACCGCATCCGGCAGGTCGTCAGCGCGGCGGCCGACCGCGGCATCCCCATCCGCATCGGCGTGAACGCAGGCTCGCTGGAAAAGGACCTGCAGCAGAAGTACGGCGAACCGGTGCCCGATGCGCTGGTGGAGTCCGTCATGCGCCACGTGAACATCCTGGAGAAGCTGAATTTCCGCGACTTCAAGGTCAGCGTGAAGGCGTCTGACGTCTTCATGGCGGTGGCTTCCTACCGCATCATCGCCGGCATGATCGAACAGCCCCTGCATCTGGGGATCACCGAGGCCGGGGGATTCCGCTCCGGATCCGTGAAGTCGGCGATCGGCCTGGGCATGCTGCTGATGGACGGCATTGGCGACACCATCCGGGTCTCGCTGGCGGCCGACCCGGTGCAGGAGGTCAAGGTCGGCTATGACATCCTGAAAAGCCTGCACCTGCGTTCGCGCGGTATCAACTTCATCGCCTGCCCGAGCTGTTCGCGACAGAACTTCGATGTCATCGGCACGCTCAACGAACTGGAAACGCGGCTCGAGGACATCAACGTTGCGATGGACGTGGCGGTGATCGGCTGCGTGGTGAACGGCCCGGGCGAAGCGCGCGAGGCGGATGTCGGGCTCACCGGCGGGTCGAAACAGACCTCGCTGGTCTACATCGACGGGGAACCGAAGCAGAAACTGGACAACCAGACCCTGGTGGACGACCTGGAGCGCATGATCCGCGAGAAGGCGGCCGTGCGCAGCCGTGAGCTGGCCGATACCATTGCACGAGGCTAGGACAGCGCACTGATGGGGAAGCGACTGCAGGCCGTGCGCGGCATGAACGACATCCTGCCCGAACAGACCCCGGGCTGGCAGTGGATGGAGCGCTGCATCGCGGAGACGCTGCACGGTTACGGTTTTTCCGAGATCCGCCTGCCGGTCATCGAGCCGACGGCCCTCTTCGCGCGGTCCATCGGTGAGGTCACCGACATCGTCGAGAAGGAGATGTACACCTTCCAGGACCGCAACGGCGACAGCGTGACGCTGCGACCGGAGGGCACGGCCGGCTGCGTCCGCGCCGGCGAGCAGCACGGCCTGCTTTATAACCAGGTCCGCAGGCTCTGGTACATGGGACCGATGTTCCGGCACGAGCGGCCGCAGAAGGGCCGCTACCGTCAGTTTCACCAGGTCGGTGCGGAGGTGTTCGGTCTCGCCGGCCCCGATGTCGACGCCGAGCTGATCCTGCTCTGCGCGCGGCTCTGGAAGCGGCTCGGCATCGCCGGTCACGTGTCGCTGCAGATCAACTCGCTCGGCACCGCCGACGCCCGCGCCCGCTACCGCGAGGCGCTGGTCGCCCACCTCGCGGCGCGCCGCCCGGAACTGGACACCGACAGCCAGCGCCGCCTCGAATCCAACCCGCTGCGCATTCTCGATTCCAAGGAGGCTGCCACGCAGGCTCTGCTCGCGGACGCGCCCCGGCTTGCCGACTTCCTCGACGCGGAATCGGCGGAACATTTCGCCGGGTTCCGCGCCCAGCTCGACCTTGCCGGCATCCGCTACGAGATCAATCCGCGGCTGGTGCGCGGCCTCGACTACTATGGCCGCACCGTCTTCGAGTGGGTCACCGACGCGCTCGGCGCGCAGGGCACGGTCTGCGCCGGTGGCCGTTACGACGGGCTGGTGGAGCACCTCGGTGGCAAGGCCACGCCCGCCGTCGGGTTTGCGATGGGGCTGGAGCGTCTGCTCCTGCTGCTGGAAACCACCGGCGCCGTGGCGCAGGTGCCCGACCCCTCGCCGCACGTCTGCCTGGTTGCGCTGGGCGAGGCCGCCGAGTCCGCCCGCCTGGTGCTCGCGGAACGCCTGCGTGACGAGGTGGCGGGGTTGCGCGTGCTGGTCGTCCTCGGTGGCGGCGGGATGAAATCACGCATGAAGAAGGCCGACCAGAGCGGTGCGCGCTTCGCCCTGATCCAGGGCGACGACGAGGTCGCGGCAGGCCGCATCGCGGTGCGGGACTTGCGGAGCGAGGGTGCGCAGGTTACCGTCCCCGCTGCGGAAATCTCCGCGTGGCTGCGCGGGCAACTGGGGTTCCAGGCAGGGACGCAGGGCGCATAACAGGACGACAGGTCACGGGCTGCAGGCATGGGATACACCACGGAAGAGGAACAGGTCGAAGCGCTGAAGAAATGGTGGCGCGAGAGCGGCACGTCCATCCTGGCCGGCATCGTCCTGGCCATGGGTGCAATCTTCGGCTGGCAGGCCTGGGAGAAACGCCAGTACGAGCAGGCGGTGGCCGCGTCCGCGGTTTTCCAGCAGCTCGGCGAGGCCTGGGAGGCCCTGCAGCAACCCGGTGCGCCGGCGCAGGCGGCGGCCACTTTCACGCACCTCGCGCAGGTGCTGCGCGACGAGCACCCCGGTACGGCGTACGCGCACATGGGCGCGCTGCAGATGGCGCGCTACCTGGTTGAAAAGAAGGATTTGCAGGGCGCCGAGGAACAGCTCCGCTGGGTGCTGGAGCAGTCCGCCGCCGACGCCGTGGCGGAGGTGGCGCGGCTGCGGATTGCGCAGATCCTGCTCGGACGCGAGGAATATGCTGCGGCGCTGGCCCTGCTGGACGAGCAGGAGCCTGAGTACGTGGCGGCGGACTGGCAGGAACTGCGTGGCGACCTGCTGATCGGGCTGGAACGCCGCGAAGATGCGGTCGCCGCCTACCGCAAGGCGGGTGAACTGGCCTCGGCCAGTGGTCAGCGGCGTCCGCTGCTGGAACTCAAACTGGATGACCTGGCTGCTTCCCCGGAGGAGTCCTGATGCATAGCGCGTATCCTGTTACCGGCGCGCGCCGCGCCGCGGCGGCTTCCCTGCAACTGGCGGCACTGGCGCTGCTGCTGACGGGCTGTGGCCTGCTGGGCGGTGGCGAGAATCTCACCGAACCCACCGAGCTGACGGAAATCACGCCGCAGGTGCAATTCAAGAAACTGTGGTCCACCCGCGCCGGCAGCGGCAACGGCGAAAAGTACATGCGCCTGTCCCCGGCCCTCTCCGGCGACCTGCTGATCGTGGCGGACACCGACGGCCGGGTGCAGGGCCTGGACCGCAGCAACGGCAACGTCCGCTGGCGCTCTGACCTCGACACGCGTCTCTCCGGCGGCGTCGGGGCCGGCAGCGGCCTGGCGGTGGTCGGCAGCCCCGATGGCCTGGTCTACGCGCTGGACGTGGCCACCGGCGAGCCGCGCTGGCAGGCGCGCGTCAGCAGTGAGGTGCTGGCCCCGGCAGTGGTGACGGGCGACACGGTGGTGGTGCAGTCGATGGATGACCACCTGCATGCGTTCAGTGCGACGGATGGCACCTCGCGCTGGGTGTTCGACAACGAGGTGCCGATCCTCACGCTGCGCGGCACCAGCCGGCCGGTGATCCTCGGCGACCTGGTGGTGGCCGGTTTCGCCAATGGCAAGGTCGCAGGCATCGACCTGCAGACCGGGCAACTGCGCTGGGATTACCGGGTCGGGATTCCGCATGGTGAATCCGAACTGGAGCGTATGGTCGACATCGACGGTGACCTGCTGCTCGACGGTGAAACGGTGTACGCCGCCAGCTACCAGGGCCGCGTGTCGGCCGTGCACGCACTGACCGGCGTGTCGCGCTGGGACCGGGATGCCTCCAGCTACCAGGGCCTGGGCGCCGACCTGACCAGCCTGTTCATGGCCGACCAGGATGGCATCGTCGAGGCGCTGGACCAGCGCACCGCCGAAGTGGTCTGGACGCAGGCGGGCCTGAAATTCCGGCGCGTGACTGCGCCCGTGACGATCGGCGATCACGTCGTGGTCGGCGATTTCGAGGGCTACCTGCACGCGCTTTCCTATCGTGACGGCGCATTCACCGGGCGGACGCAACTGCACAACAGCGGCATCCGCTCCCGCTTGCTGGTGGATGACGGTGGCGTGCTCTACGTCATGGCCAACGATGGCCAGCTGGCGGCTTACACGCTGAACTGAACGCCCCGCCCGGGCAGGGCACCACCCGTATGACCCCGATCATCGCCATTGTCGGCCGACCCAACGTCGGCAAGTCCACCCTGTTCAACTGCCTCACGCGCAGGCGGGACGCCATCGTCTCGGATCAGCCGGGACTGACCCGTGACCGACACTACGGCAGCGCCGAGGTCGATGGCCGGACGGTGGTGCTGGTCGATACCGGTGGTATCGGCGAGGGCGAGGACGGTATCGACGAGGTCATGGGGGCGCAGACGCGCACCGCCGTCGCGGAAGCCAGCCTGGTGCTGTTCGTGGTCGACGCGCGCAGCGGCCTGACGCCGGTGGACGAGCAGATCGCCGCCGAACTGCGACGCAGCGCCACGCCCCTGCTGCTGGTGCTGAACAAGACCGATGGTCTGGATGCCGGCGTGTCGGCGCTGGAGTTTTACGACATCGGCATGGGCGATCCGGTGCCGGTCAGCGCCGCGCACAGCCGGGGCATCCGTTCCCTGGGCGAACGCTGCGCGGCCCTGCTGCCGGAAACGGAGCCCGGCGAGGCAGCGGCTGCGGCCGACAATGTCATCCGGGTCGCCGTCGTCGGCCGCCCGAACGTCGGCAAATCGACGCTGGTCAACCGCCTGCTGGGCCAGGAACGGGTCATCGTCTACGACCAGCCCGGCACCACCCGCGACAGCATCGCGGTGCCATTCCGGCGGGGCGAGCAGGATTACCTGCTGATCGACACCGCCGGCGTGCGGCGCAAGGGCCGCGTGCAGGAACATGTCGAGAAGATCTCCGTGCTGAAGACCCTGCAGTCCATCCAGGAGGCGCACGTCGTCATCCTGATGATGGATGCCAGCCAGGGCGTGGCTGAACAGGATCTGCACCTCCTCGGCCAGGTACTCGAAGCGGGCCGGGCGCTGGTGATCGCGACCAACAAGTGGGACGCGGTGGCGCGCGACGAGCGGGAGCGCGTGCTGGCCGAACTCGACCGTCGCCTGCACTTCATCTCCTGGGCGCGGGTCCACCGGATCTCGGCGCGGGAAGGCAGCGGCGTATCCGCGCTGATGCGGTCCGTACTGCAGGCCTGGCGCAACGCGGGGAAGGAATGGGAGACCAGCCGGCTGACACGCCTGCTGGAGGATATCGTCGCCGCGCACGCACCACCGGCAGTGCAGGGACGGCGTATCAAGCTCCGCTACGCGCACCAGGGCGGCAGCCATCCGCCCCGCATCGTGATCCACGGCAACCAGACCGACCACGTGCCGGAGAGTTACCGGCGTTACCTGGAGAACGGCTTCCGCAAGGCGCTGTCGCTGCAGGGCACCGTGCTGCGGATCGAGTTCAGGACCGGGGAGAATCCCTTCGCGGGACGCCGCAACAAGCTCACCCCGCGCCAGCAACGCAGCCGCAAGCGCATGCTGAAGCATGTGAAGCGCTAGGTGTCACCCTGGAGGGTGACCCACAGTGGGCAGCATCAGGTGAAGGCCTGAAGGGTGATCCCCAGTGGGGCAGCATCCGGTGAAGGCCTGAAGGGTGACCCAAAGCGGGCAGTATCAGGTGACGGGCTGAGTGGTGGCCTCCTGCGATCTACTTGCTGGTGAAGGTATGCACGCCGTCCCAGTTGTCTCCCGGCGGCTGCTGCCGGTAGTCGCGGATTCGCGCGAGGAACATGCCGGCGCTGTCCTGCAGGTATGCAGCACCGGTGCAGCGCCCGAAATACTGCGCGGCCAGGTCCCATTGCTGCTGGTAGAACGCATGCAGTCCGGCATGCCAGTGGGCCAGCATCTCCTGCGCGACGGGCAGGGAATCCGGCGACGTGCCGAGCGGCTCGAACAGCGTGACGGGTTGCGACTTGCCCTTGACCCGGACCCGGTCCAGTTCCCGGAACAGGATGCCCGTGGAGCGCTGCATGGTCGATTCGGAGACGATGACGCGACAGCCGTACTGCTTGCTCAGGCCCTCCAGCCGCGCGGCCGTGTTCACGCCGTCTCCCAGCACGGTGTAATTCAGGCGCGACTCCGAGCCCATGTTGCCGGCGACGACGACGCCGGTGTTGATGCCGATGCCGATGTCCAGTGCCGGTTCGCCTTCGCGGGCGAGTTCGTCGTTCAGGGCATCCAGCGCCCGGCACATGCCCATGCCGGCCAGGACGGCGGCGCGTGGGTGGTCCGGCGCTGCCAGCGGCGCGCCGAACAGCGCCATGATGGCGTCGCCGATGTACTTGTCGACCACGCCGCTCTCGGCCTCGATGGCGGCCGTCATGCGCGTGAGGTAGCGGTTCAGCAGGGTGAGGATTTCATGCGCCGCACGGCGCTCGCACAGGGTCGTGAAACCGCGCACGTCGCTGAACAGGATGCTGACCTCGCGCTCCTCGCCGCCGAGTTCGATGGTCTTGCTGAGCAGTTCCTCGGCGATCTCCGGCGAGACCACCTTGCCCAGCAGGTTGTGCACCCGCTCGCGTTCCTGCAGGCCGGTCATCATGTTGTTGAATGACCCTGCCAGCCGTCCGAGCTCGTCCCGCTGCCGGATCACCACCGGCTCAGTGAACTCCCCCTGTTCCACGCGCTGCGCGCCCTCGATGAGCACGTCGACCGGCCGCGTCACGCTGCGGGCGATGCGCCAGACGCCGATCACCGACAGCAGCAGGCCCACGAGTACGATCCCGAGCAGCACGGGGCGCAGTTCCAGGTAGGGCCGCATCGCCTCCAGCAGCGACCGCTGCAGGACCGCCGCCACCGGCGAGCTGCCGCTGTCCGCGAGCCGCGACACCACGTAGATGTAGTGCTCGCCCCCGAAGCGCAACTCGCCGCTGCGGTTTTCCTGCCACGTGCCTCGGCCGATTTCCCCTGCCGTGACCGTGGCCGCCTCCTGCGACAGCGATGACGCGATCGGCTGCCACGGCCTGCCGGCCTGTTCGAACAGCAGCGTGACTTCCGACCGGGTGCTGTCGCGCAGCGTGTCGACGAAGGCCTGGTCGAGCAGGAAACCGCTGGCGACCCAGGCCACCATGTCCGGCGCGAACAGCGGCACCAGCACCAGCTGGTAGGGCCTGCCGTCGATCTGCTCGATCAGCGCCGCCTCGCCGAACTCGCTGTCCATCGCGCGCTCCACCAGGTTCGGGAAAGGGAAGTCTTCCCCGTGCGCTCCGGGGTGCAGCGTGTCGGCGACCACCTCGTCGTCCAGGGATACCAGCATCATGATGTCCGCGCCGACCCGCTGGCGGTGGTTGTTGAGGGCGGAGAGTATGGTGTCGTGATCCTCGGTGGCGAAGGCGCTCTTGAAGGCGTAGTCCCCCGACAGCAGCCGGACGTTCTGGAACAGGTTCTGCTTGCGTTCCTGCAGCGAGCGCTGCAGCGCGCCGACAGTGAGTTCCAGTGCCTCGTCGATGTGGGCGCGGGCGTTGCGCAGGTTGGCGGTGTTCGCCGCGAAGTAGAAGGACCCGAGAATGACGGTGAGCAGTCCGACCACGAACACGAGGATTCGCGTCCGCAGATGGCGAAAACGGATCAGCAAGATCTGTGCGTCCTAGCGGTAGCCGCCGCCGCGTGACGCCGCGCCGCGAAACGCGCTGAATACCTTTTTCTGGCGGATTTTGAAGCTGGCCGTGGCATTGTCGGTGGCGGCGACCTGGACCTTCTGACGGGTCTTTTTCGGGTCGCCATGCAGTTTCTCGTGCCAGGCCTCGATGTCGTAGCTGCCGGCGGGCACGTCCTCGATCAGCGCGCGGCCGTCCTCCCCGGTGATGGCGAACCAGGGGGATTCGGCGACGAAAATGTAGCCCGACATCCAGTCATGGATGTTGCAGCCAAGCGCGATCACGCCGGGTTCGGGAAACTGGACCGGGTCAGTGGGAACGCCTTCGTAGAGCGGAATCTCGAACTTGCGTGCCGGCGAGAACGAGTAGACGTGGTGACGGATGTTGTCGAAATTGGGGAAGTTCACCGAGCCGCCGGCCTGCATGGCGCTGACATGCGGTACGAAGTTCTTCTCGACCTGGTCGACCTTGGTGACCTGGCTGGCGGGCGCGGGTGGCACCTTCCCGTTGGGCAGCAGGTAGACGACTGCGTCCTTCACGGGTTCGCCACCCTCATCCAGCACGGTGACCTCGATGCTGCCCGCCATCACGGCGGCGGGCAGCAGGGCCAGGCAGGCCTGCAGCAACCAGCGGTATGTCGACATGGAACCGGTTCCGTCCTGCTAGAACAGGACGCTGATGCCCATGCTCAGGTCGTAGCTGGTGTAGTCCAGCGTGCCGGCCCGGCCGTCCCGGAACTGGTAGCCGAGGTCGATGCTGGTGGTGTCATCGAGAAAATAGGAATAGCCCATCTCGTAGGTGTTCACGTCTCCCTCGACCTTGTAGGTGCAGGTGCCGTCGAACACGGTGTCGACCGCCGCGCCCTTGATCTCGTTGTTGAGCAGCAGCAGTCCGACGATGCCGGCGCCCGGGCACTGGGTGGCGAACTCGCCTTCCAGGCGGGATACGCCGAAGGACACCAGGGACCGTTCCGTCAGCAGGAAGCTGCCGGACACGCCGAGAATCTCCTGGCGCTGGTTGAATACGTCGGTGTCCGCGCCCCCGATGATGGTCGTGCCACGGTGGCCATTGCGCTGGCTGTGGGTGTAGCTGATGCTGCCATCAAAGCGATCGGTGAAGCGCTGGCTCAGCGACAGGGTGCCTGCAATGCGACGCCCGTCGCGCATTTCGTCACGGATGTCCAGGTTCTCGGCGGTGGCCTGCGCCCGCAGCACCGGCGCGGTCGGCCCGAGTCCGAACTTGTGTATGCCCACCAGGTCGACGCCGGTGATGAGGCCGTTGAGCTTGTCAAAGCGTTCGTGCACCAGGCCCGTGGCGTGGGCGATGAGCCCGATGCGCGAAGCCTCGGCGGCCTGGTAGAAGCGGCCGTAACTGGCGCGGCCCTCGGCCACCCAGTCTTCCTCGGTGGTCTCGTCGAAGTCGGAGAAGTTCAGGTTGTAGCGGTATTTCGCCGTCGCGCTGGCGTCTCCGACCCATTCCACCCACTCGGCCTGGGCGGTCGCGGGCAGCGCTGCGAGACCGATACTGAGCAGGCCGGCCATCGCGGTCCGCCGCGCCTTTTCATTCCCTGTAGTCATCATGGTGATTCCCCTCTCACGCATTGTCATTGTTGTAATCAGTCTTCATTGTAGGCCGCCAGCCTACAACTGTCCTTGTATCCACGCGGACAGGTCGCGGATCTGTTCCGCGCACACCTGGTGGCCCATGTCGTATTCGCGCCATTCGAGGTCACAGCCCAGTTGCTCCAGTGAAGCGCGCGTCATCTCGCCCAGCATGTGCGGCACCACCATGTCGGCCCGGCCGTGCGCCTGGAAGACCGGGGCGGACGTGTTCGGCCCGCGATGCCGGCCGTGCAGGCCGGGCGCCGGCGGCAGCCAGGTCGACAACGCGACCAGGCCGGCGAGACGCTGCTGCAATCGCAGGCCGGTGTGCAGCGCGATGGTGCCGCCCTGCGAGAATCCCGCCAGCAGGATCTGGTCACACGGGATACCTTGCGCCTCCTGCTCGCGGACCAGCGCCTCCACCTGCCGCGAAGACTCCTCGATGTGCGCGACGTTCATGCCGTCCTCGGCGATGCGCAGGATGTCGTACCAGGCCCGCATCTCCATGTTGCCGTTGATGGTGACGGGCCGGACCGGCGCGTGCGGAAAAACGAAGCGGATGGCGGTGTCCGACGGCAGCCGCAGTTCCGGCACGATGGGCACGAAGTCGTGACCGTCGGCGCCGAGGCCGTGCAGCCAGATGATGCAGTGCGTGGCGGGCCGGGCGGGCTCCAGTGTTTCGTGAGGCAGAAGCGCGGACATGGCGGATCCGGTTGTGGCGACCTGCGCAAATATACACAAACCGCGCCGGGCGACCTATGGGCCGCCAGCCGCGTTGCCCTACACTGGGAAGGCCGTGGGCGGAGTGCTGTCGATGCGTGAGCGGATTCTTCTTCCCCTGACCCTGTGCGGCCTGGTGTTGCTGGCCGGTTGCGGGCAGCCGCTGCCGGAGGACATCGAACTGGCGCAGGGGCTGGACCCCGTCCATGCCGGGCCGCCGCCGGTGGGCCACGCGGACGTGCAGTTCCTCGGCGTCGCCGGTTTCATTTTCCGTTATGCCGGCGAGACCCTGATGACGGCGCCGATGCTGAGCAACCCGCCGCTGCGCGCGCTGATCCCGTTCCGGGAACTGGAAGCCGATCACGACGCCATCGACCGTTTCCTGCCGCCGGTTGCCGACGTGCAGGCCATACTCGTCGGGCATGCGCATTACGACCACCTGCTGGATGTGCCCTACATCGCGCGCCGCCACGCCCCTGCCGCGGTCGTCTATGGCAGCCGTACCATGGTGCATACGATCGCTTCGGCGCTGCCCGCGGAGCGGCTCAAGGCGGTCGACATCCTCGCGGCGATACCGGGGCGGCCGGGTGTCTGGATTCACAACAAGCGGCGCAACGTGCGCTGGATGGCGATCCGTGCCGCGCACGCCCCCCACATCGGCAGGCTCACGCTGCTGAAGGGGAGCTACCATCGCGACCTGCCGCGCCTGCCGCGCACCGCGATCGGCTACCGGGAGGGGCAGACCTATGCCTGGCTGATCGATTTTCTCGACGAGATCGGCACGCCGCGCCTGCGCATCTACTACCAGGACAGCGCCAGCGGGCCGCCGGACGCGATGCTGCCGGTGCTGCCCGAGAAGGACGACCGGCGGGTGGACATCGCCATCGTCGGCGTGGCCTCCTTCCGTAACGTGCCCGGTCACCCGCAGGAACTGATCCGTCACCTGAACGCGCGGCATTACGTGTTCAGCCACTGGGACAATTTCCTGGTGCCGCCGGATGCGCCGCTGGAGGTGCTGCCCGGCACGGACCTGCAGGAGTTCGTCCGGCGGGTCGGCGAGGCGCTGCCGGAAGACGCGGACTGGCGTTTCCCGAAGCCGTTCAGCGTGCAGCGCTTCGCGCTTGCCGAATGAGCCTGTCCCGGCCGGCGGGCGGATGGTTATACTTCAAGTTTCAGTGTATCGCGCCTGATGCCCGTTCGATTCGTGATCCAGGAGGACCGTCATGAAGACTGCCGATGAATGGTTCGACGCCTACGCGGTGACCCACCAGAACCCGGTGAACAAGCGTATCCACTGGGTCTGCGTGCCGGTTATCACCTGGGTCACGATCGGCATGATCTGGGCCCTGCACCCGCTGCTCGCCGTCCTCGCCATGCTGGCGGCGCTGGGCTTCTACCTGAGCCTGTCCTGGCAGCTGGCCGCCGGGATGGCGCTGTTCATGGCGCCCTGGATCCTGTTCATGATGGAGGCAAACTACCTGTTCTGGCCCTGCCTGGCCGTTTTCGTGCTCGCCTGGATCGGCCAGTTCATCGGCCACCACATCGAGGGCGCCAAGCCGGCCTTCTTCGAGGATCTGCAGTTTCTGCTCATTGGCCCGATCTGGCTGCTGGGGTTCTTCTACCGCCAGTACGATATCGAGTACTGAGGTTCCGGCCGGTCACCCGAAAGGCCGAACCTGGTCTTTCGATAGGGTTTTTCCGGGTCGCCGCCCCCTATACTGAAGCGATCACCCGCCATGTACAGGGACGGGTTGCCCCTTGCGCGTGCCGGCGGTGACCTTCCCGGGAGCAGACCCCTTGAACCGTGACATCCTCCTGATCGCCTGCCTGGCCGCCCTGTCCGTAAACGGCGCGCGGGCAGCGACCGACGCGCAGGCCCTCATCGACGAAGTCGCCTACTCCTTCAACCCACTGGAGCAGGTCAGTCCGGCCATGGCGCGCGCGGAAGCGGACAGCGGGGGTGACGCCGGGAGCGACGACTGCCGGGACTGGGGCCGCGACGACCCGCGCGGATTCTGTTTCGACGCGCACTTCCTGACGCGCAATTTTCCGGGTGTCGAGGTCGAGCGCTCGGGCACCCTGATCGACATGACGGTCTATGTGCCTGCGCAGGCGCGGCGGCCGGAATTCGCCCCGCTCATCATCCACTCGCACGGTTTCGGCGGAGCCAAGGCCGCCAACCTCCACCTGCCCGGGTCCATCGCCGCGGAACATGCCGCGAAAAAGATGTGGCAGGAGCACGGCTATTTCGTCATCAGCTTCTCCGAGCGGGGTTTCGGCCGCAGCACCGACCTGATCGGCATGATGCAGCCGGAACTGGAGGGGCTCGACACCAACGAGGTGATCGACTGGGCCATCAAGCACCTGCGCGAAGGGATCGAGGAGTTCCGTTTCGATGCCGGCAACCCCGAGCACGTCTCCACGCGAATGGAGTACGACTGCCCGGTGCCCGGCAAGGGCCTCGGCCGGGGCCGTGGCATCGGACGGGGCAGGGCGGGCGAGCCGCCCGGGCCGGGATGTCCGCCACGCTCCCTGCTGCGCAGCGACGACGGCGGACCGCTGAACGGCGCCCGGCCCGATCCTGCGGTCGGCATGCTCGGCTACAGCTATGGCGGTGGCTTCCAGTACACCGCCACCCATGCCGCGCAACGTTACCTGCCGTTCCAGCGCATCGACGCGATCTCGCCGCAGGGCACGTGGTTCGATCTCCGTTACAGCCTGGCGCAGCACGACGTGCCCAAGACCGCCTGGATCAACATCCTCACCGCGTTCGCGGCCGAGGGCAGCACGGCGGTCGGCCTGGAGGATGGGCAACTGCGCCCGGTGCCGCCACTGATCCTGCAGGCGCGCGCGGAGGCCGATGTCCTGAACCGGGTCACGGCCCAGACCTCGGAGACCTTCCTGCGTCACAGCCCGGTGAACTACTGCGACCCGCTGCTGGGCAGCAGCACGCGCGGTGTCGATGTCTTCCACGTCCAGGGTCTGCAGGACACGCTGTTCAATTTCAACGATGGCTACAACAACGTGGTCTGCGCGGCGCAGTCGGGCAACGATGCCCGCCTGCTGATGGTGACCGGCGGACACGTGCTGCCGGCCATCTCGCCGGCCAATCACAGCGGCAACACCGGCATGAGCATCGACGAGGTGGTCTGGTGCACAGCGGATACCTCCCCGGGCGCCGGCCTGACCGTCAGCGACATGACCGTGGCCTGGTACCGCGAGAAACTGGAGGGCGTCGCGGGGGCGGCCGACATGATCCCGGCCGCCTGCATCGTGCAGGAGAACCTGGATCCTGCTGATCCGCGCATCGATCCCGCGACCGGCCGGCTGGATCACCCGGATTTCCACCCCCAGTCCGGTTTCGAGCCGGCCATTCCGAATTACAACAAGCATCGGTTCGCCGGCGAGGGCGTCAGCTTCGCAAGCCTGGCGGAGATCCCGGTGGGCTGCGTCGAGGGCGGTCCGGGCTGCAGCCTGGAAGGCGCCGCGCAGCTGGCGTTCGGGCCGGCGGGCAGCTCGGAGTTCGTGCCCCTGTACACGGTGGGGGAGCGTCCACAGGTGATCGCCGGGATTCCCACGCTGCGCCTGGATCTCAGCGTCCCGCACCCGGACCCGGTGCTTTTCGTCGGCATCGGGGTGCGGCGTGGCGCCGCCACGCCGCTGAACGAGGTCGGCGATCGCAGCGGCGGCGTGACCAATTCGGTGGTCGGTGAGTTCCTCGCCAGCGACGTCGACCGCTGCCAGGCGCAGGGCGCCTGTTTCGAGGGCTTCCGCGACCAGGACGGCGACGGCTACCGGGAGCAGTTCGCGGGGCAGGGGACCGGGCAGCGTGGCAGCAACGACGTGGAATTGCTGCACGCGCAAATGCTGGCGATCCGCTCGACGACCTACCCGTTCCGGGCCCGCAGCGGGCCGCTGGAGTCCGGCATGGAGGGCACGGCGCTGGGGCCGCTGACAACCGGCGAGGAGATCGAGAACAACCGGCGCGGGCCGCTGTGGTTCGGCTGCCCGCCGAATCTGTCGGCCTGTGAATTCGGCCGCATGGTGGGCGTCAGTTCGCGCCTGAACCCCGGTGACCAGGTCGGTCTGTATTTCTTCGGCTCGCACCTGCAGTACGCAAGCAACAGTGGCCGGCTGCCGGGGCCGGTGGACGCCAGTTTCACGGTGAACCTGCCGATCCTGGACCGTTAGCGGAGACGGGAGGGCGGGGAGAAAAAAAACGGACGGGACAAAGTGAGCGATTGGGAGAGAGCTTTGTCCGCGTCCGATACTGCCACTGAGGAAAGAATCCGATTTCGCCCTTGCTTCAGCCCGGCGTAAACTGCATCTCGGATGTCTCAATGCTGGTACAGGAATGTGCCGGTGCAATGGGAAAAAATGATCAAATGTGGCAATCTCGCCGCTGGCCGGTTCGCGTCAGCTAACCGTATAATTTTCAAGGATTTTGAAACCACGGGCCCGGCGGCTGCCGGCGCCCGGAGCAGGAAAGCCGGGGGGCGGAGATCATGTTGGAAGGCGTCGGACTGTTTGGAATCCTCATCCTGATCGGGGATATCTACGCGATCCTCAATATTTTCCAGGCGAAATCGTCCTCCACCGCGGGCAAGGCGGCATGGATCGCGCTGGTGCTGTTGCTGCCGTTGCTGGGCCTCATCATCTGGTTCCTCTTCGGCCCGCGCGAGAACCGGTAGCGCGGCGGGCGGGCGCCGGCGCGGCGCTATACTGGAACGAGGCGCCCGCACGCCGACGAACGGCAAATGGCGGGTGTACGGACGGACGCGGCACGAGGTAGGCGCATGGCGGCGCGAAAGGAACCGGCCCCGAAGGGCGGCAAGGGTGGAGCGGGCGGGAAGCACGATGCCGCGAAAACCCGCAGCGGGCAGGCAAAAAGCACCCCGGCCCCGCAGAAGGGCGGCAAGAGCGGCGCGCACGACGAGGACTCGCTGGTGGACCGGCTGGCCGATTTCGCCGAGAACGCCTTTTCGATCGCCTCCCGGGGCAGCAGCAGTCTCGGCCAGAGCCTGCGCCTGGGCCGCGCGATCCTCTCCCGCTCACCCGACAGCATCCGCGCCATGCAGGAGGCGGGTTCTGCGCTGAAGGACCTGCGCGAGGTGGCGGGACTGACCCGGCGCGAGCTTTCCGAGGCGCTGGAAATGCGTGACGAGTCGCTGATCGAGGCCGTGGAAAACGGTACCGCGACCCTTTCCTTCGAGTTGATCCTGCGGCTGGCCGCGGTGCTGGCGCGGCGCGACCCCATTCCCTTCGTGATCCGCTTCACGCGTACCTACCGGCCCGAACTCTGGCAACTGCTGGACGACTGGGGGGTGGGCCGGGTGCCCCTGCAGATCGAGCGCGAGCGGCACTTCATCAACATGTACCGGTCCCACGACGAGGCGCGCCGGCTGTCCGACGAAGGTTTCGACAAGGTGCTGAAGTTCACCCGCTCCGCGTTCGAGGCAGCGCTGCATTTCGCGGCCGAGATGGAGGGCGTGAAGGCCGCCGAGGCCGCCAGCCGGGAGAAGTCCGACCGCGCGGACAGGTCCGCCACGGAGGAAAAGGCGGGCCGGGAGAAAAGCACGCGCCCGCCCCGTCAGCCGGGGTCCTGACCCCCGCGCCGGCAACGGTTCATGCCGTGTCTGATGGCGGTGATTCTTCCGCCGGGCCCAGCCAGTCGTCGGTCCGGCCCCGGGCGCGTTGGCGCACTTCCGGCGTGATGTGCATGGCGACCGTGGCGATCGCCGCCGCGAGTACGCCGAGGTCGTCCGTGAACCCGACCACCGGCGTGATATCCGGGACCGCGTCCGGAGTGATGATGAAATACCCGAGCGCGCCGTAGATCACCGTGCGCGCCCAGCCGGGCGTCTTCGGATCCTGGGCCGCGAAATACAGCTGCAGCGCACGCTCCAGCACCTCGCGTCCGGCCTTCGAGGCAAAGCCTCGGACCTTGTCCCAGAAACCTTTCTCGGAATAGTCGCGCGCGTACCCGGGGGCCTCTTCCGCGGGGTCCGGGACCCGCCCGGTCACTGGCCGGCGCTCCCGCGTTCCACGGCCCCTGCCCCGCCTTCCGCCTTCTGGCCGCTCCATTCCCAGGTCTCGAACTCGCCGCTCCGGAACGACCGGGTCAATGGGTCTTCGGAAGCGGCCATGATCATCTCCGGCCGGACCTGCGCGTGCCGCGCCGGCACCGACAGAAGCGCCGATCCGACGTTCACCTCGATGAAGCCGGCGCCGGTCTTGAACTCCTTGTGGTTCATGTGCTCGTGGACGCGGCGCAGCGCGTTGAACAGGTCGCGCTCCTCCCGCTCCACGTAGCAGATCACGCCGAAGCGGTCGGGCGAGAGCTGCGCGACGAAATCGAGCGGGCGCACCTGGTGCTTCAGGCGGCGGCTGAACTCGACGACGATCTCGTCGCCGATGTCGTCGCCGTGGCGGGACAGGATCTCCTTCGCGTTGGCGATACCGAGGGCCATGTACCAGACCTGGCCGCCGCGCGCGTCGCACTGCATCAGCGCGTCGCGCAGCCGCATGGCCGCGTAACGGTCGTTGCCGAGGCCCGAGACCGGGTCGATCCTGATGCCCTCGCCGTGCCGGCCGACGCCCTTTTCATGCTGCTGCAGGAGGTCGTTGTGCAGGCTGGTGATCCGGCCGGCCGCGTACACCCGGGGCAGGAGCTCCGCCTTGAGCCGGTTCTTGTCGATGAAGTCGTCGACGCCGCTGCCGAACGCCTCCAGGATCGCTTCCGGGCTGTCCTTGCCGGTGATCAGCACGACGTAGGTGAAGTGATTGCGCTGCTCGTCCTTCTCGCGGATGTGCCGGCAGAGTTCCAGGCCGTCCATGTGCGGCATCATCCAGTCGATCAGCATGACGCTGACGGGGCGCGCGTCGAGCCGGGTGAGCGCCTCCTGCCCGCTGCTCACCGCCTGCACGTCCCGGTAGCCGGCCTTCTCCAGCGCGCGCACCATGAACGTCGCTGAGAAGCGCGTGTCGTCGACGACCAGGATGGAGAGATCGGTTTGTATCATTGCGGGAGATTTATGGCTTAATCCGTGGTGCCGAAACCGGTACCATGCTTCCCCTAGCTTAATCTCGGCCGGCTGGTCGCGCCAATGCCGCATATCCCGTCAGGAGGGGCCGCACATGCCGTCATTCGACGTCGTCTCGGAGATCGATCATCACGAAATGAGCAACGCGCTGGACCAGGTGCGTCGCGAGGTGGGCAACCGCTTCGACTTCAAGGGTGTGGACGCGCGCGTGGAACAGTCCGAAAACCAGGTCACGCTGGTGGCGGAAGCCGAGTTCCAGGTCGGCCAGATGCTGGACATGCTCAAGCAGAAACTGGTCAAGCGCGGTATCGACGTTGCCTGCATGGAAGTGAAGGAACCGGAGGAGTCCGGCAAGACCGTCAGCCAGGTGGTGATCCTGCGCGAGGGCATCGACCAGGACCTGGCGAAGAAGATCATCCGGCTGGTGAAGGACAGCAAGATGAAGGTGCAGGCCGCCATCCAGGGGGACCAGGTCCGCATCACCGGCAAGAAGCGGGACGACCTGCAGGACGTGATCGCGCTGCTCAAGGGCGCGGAGCTGGGCCTGCCGCTGCAGTTCAGCAATTTCCGTGACTGACAGTCCGCGTGCGTTTCGCATGCGACGCCCCCGGGCACCCGCCTCAGGAGCGGTGCCGGCAGCGCCCTTGGCCGCGCCTGCGAGATTGTATTGACCGACGCTCCTGCCCGGCAGCGTAACTGGCGCGAGGCGGCCGCGGTTTATCTCCGGCCACAGGCCATCGCGCTGCTGTTTCTCGGCTTCTCCGCCGGACTGCCGTTCCTGCTCGTCTTCTCCACGCTGTCGGCCTGGCTCACCGACGCCGGCGTCTCCCGCAGCGCCATCGGTTTCTTCAGCTGGGTCGGCATCACCTACTCGGTGAAGGTGTTCTGGGCGCCGGTGGTGGACCGCCTGCCCCTGCCCCTGCTCACCCGGCTGCTCGGCAAGCGGCGCAGCTGGATGCTGCTGGCGCAGGCCGGCATCGCCTGCGGACTGCTGGTCATGGCGCGGCTGGATCCGGCCGGTGCGCTGCAGTGGTTCGCGCTGGCGGCGGTGGCCGTCGCCTTCTGTTCCGCCACCCAGGACATCGCCATCGACGCGTACCGGATCGAGTGCGCGGAGCAGGAGGCGCAGGGTGCGCTGTCGGCGACCTATATCTTCGGGTACCGGCTGGCGCTGCTCGTCGCCGGCGCCGGCGCGTTGTTCATCGCCGATCTCTGGTCGTGGGAAGCGGCCTACCTCGCGATGGCGGCGCTGATGGGCGTCGGGGTGCTGACCACCCTGGCGGTGCGCGAACCGGACCACGAGGCCGAGGGCGCGACCCGGCCGCTGGAGGAACGGGTCGAGCGGTTCCTGCTGCGCAACGCGCACCTGCCCGCCTGGCAGAAGCGCGCGGGCGCCTGGCTCATCGACGCGGTGATCTGTCCCTTCGTCGATTTCTTCCAGCGCAACGGCTGGTTCGCGCTCTGGGTGCTGCTGCTGATCGGCTGTTACCGCATCAGCGACATCACCATGGGCGTCATGGCGAACCCGTTTTACCTGGATCTCGGTTTCAGCAAGTCGGAGATCGCCGGTGTCTCCAAGGTGTTCGGCTTCTTCCTGTCCATCGCCGGCAGTTTCGTCGGTGGCCTGCTGGTGATGCGTTATGGCCTGGCGGGGCCGCTGCTGCTGGGCGCCGTGCTGGTCGCCGGTACCAACCTCCTGTTCGCGCTGCTGGCGCAGGTCGGACCCGACCTGCGCATGCTGGCGGTGGTGATCAGTGCCGACAACCTCAGCGGCGGGCTCGCCAATGCCGCGTTCATCGCCTACCTGTCCAGTCTCACGCACCGGGCCTACACGGCGACGCAGTACGCGTTGTTCAGTTCCATCATGACGCTGCCCGGCAAGTTCGTCGGCGGTTATTCAGGCGTCGTGGTGGACGCGGCGGGCTACGCGCCGTTCTTCATCTACGCCGCGCTGCTGGGTATTCCCGCCATCCTGCTCGCGTACTACGTGGCGCGCCGCCCGGCGCCGGCGGTGGAGCGGGTGCCTCCCGCGGGGCAGGGCGCGGAACGGAAATAGCCGCCCGGCACGCGCCGGCCGGTGACCCGGACCCCTTCGGCGGCGAGCGCGGATTTCTGCCGGCCGAAACAGGGATGGGACGGCGGGAAGGCGAGGTTGCCGTCGGCGCGCACCACGCGGTGCCACGGGATCGAACTGCCCGCCGGCAGCTCCGAGAGAATCCTGCCGACCTGCCGCGCGCGGCCGGGGTAACCGGCGCGGCGCGCCACTTCGCCATAGGACGACACGCAGCCGGCAGGGATGTCGCTGACCGTGGCGAGCACGGCCGCGGCGAATTCGCTCACCGGCATTGCCTTATACTTGCGGTACCCATCCTGCTTGCCACCAGTGCCCAGCCGTGTCGGAACCGATTGCCGTCGCAGCACGCGAACTGCTGCTCTCGAGACTGGAAGGGGTGCTCGGCACCCATTCCGGGGACGTACCGGGCTACCCGTTCGGCTCCGTGGTCAACTACCTGCCGGACGCCACGGGCTGCCCGGTCCTGCTGATCAGCCGACTGGCCCAGCATACTGTAAACCTCGCTGCAGACGGACGCTGCGCCCTGACCGTGGTGGAGACCGGGAAGGCCAACGTGCAGGAGGCGGCGCGGCTGACCTGGCTGGGTGTCGCCGAACGCGTGGCCGGACATCCGGATGACCTCGTTGCACGTTTCACCGCGTACTGGCCGGAAACCGCGGACTACCTGCAAATGGATTTCGAATTCTGGCGGATCGGCCTGCACCGGGCGCGTTTCATCGGCGGGTTCGGGCGAATCCACTGGGTGGAACCGGCGCAACTGCCCCTCGACAACCCGTTCTTCGGGGATGCGGAACGATCCATCGTCGCGCACATGAACGCGGACCACGCCGACGCGCTGCAACGGTACTGCGTGGCGGCCGGTGTCCGCACCGGTGACGGGGACCCGGTCATGACAGGGATCGATCGCGAGGGCCTGCACGTTCGCACCGGCGGCCGGCTGCACCGCATCGCGTTCCCCGAACCCGTCGCCAATCCCGGCGCGGCGCGCCGGGTGCTGGTCGAGATGGCGCGCCGCGCAACCCATGCGTAGCCCGATCCTGGTGATCCTGCTGCTGCCGGCCATGGAAATCGGCCTGCTGGCCCTGTTTGCATCGCGCTTCGGCCTCGCCTCGGTGGCGGCGGAGGTATTGGGCACCAGCCTGCTGGGCGTGTTGCTGTTGCGCCGGGCCGGCTACCGCAACCTGGTCGCACTCAATGCGCGGCTGCAGCAGCCGCAGGAGCCGCCGGAGAAAATACTGCGTGACCTGCTCGGCGCGGTCGCCGGCGTGCTGCTGGTGATTCCCGGGATCGCCACCGACCTGGTCGGCCTGGTGCTGCTGCTGCCCGGCGTGCGTGACCGCGTCGCCCGCAGCTGGACGTCCAGCGGCAAGGTGTTCCGGTACCAGGCCGGCGCCGGCACGCCCTGGGAGCAGGCTCCTCCGGGACCCGGCGTGCACCGGTCGTCCGGTGCGGAGGCAGGGCGGCGGCCGGCCGGCGGGGACGTGATCGAGGGGGAATTCCGCCGCGAGGAGGACTGAGCCCGGCCCTCGCGGGCCCGGGAAGTGCCAGAAGTTCGAGGCTGGCCTAGAATGACAGACCGGTCGGAACCGGGCATCGGGCGAGGCGCAGGCGGACATCATGGAACTTCATCAGATTCTCTACTCGAGCCTGGCGAAGCGGGCCTACACGGGCCAGGAACTCCGGGAAATGGCGCAGGACTTTGCCGCCCGCAACCGGCAGCTGGAGATCACCGGTCTGCTGACGATGGAGCGCCGGGCATTCGTGCAGGTCTTCGAGGGGCCGAAAGAGGCGGTGCTCGGCCTTTACGCCGGGATCTGGCGGGATCCCCGGCACGACCACGTTCTCACCCTCATCGAACACCCCGTCGCGGAACGCGAGTTTCCGGACTGGTCGATGGAATATTCCGCCCCGGAAGCCGCACCCGCCGACCCGGCCGCCGGGAAGCGTGACGCCGCGCCGGCCTCTGATCTCCAGCTGGCGCACGGGCTGCTGATCGCGCTGCGGAACGAGTTGCGCCGGACCTCCATCCAGCGCGCCTGAAAATCTGCGCCGGCCCCCTTGAAATCCCCCCGGCCGGCCCAATAAACGCTGCAGAGGCCATTCGCCCCCTGCGATCAGGCCCTGCAATCCCGCTTTTGGCTGCCGAAAACGGGTCAGATCTGTTGACAGGGGCGAGTTGGCCGTTAGGATTAGCACTCCCTTGCTGAGAGTGCTAACCGGTGGGCCGGCGCTCCGGCGCCCACCACGTTGGCTAGAACCGCTCCGAGACAGGGGCTTGTCAACCAGTAATCAGAGAGGAACCCATGAAAATCCGTCCACTCTACGATCGCGTCGTCGTACGCCGACTGGAGAACGAAACCAAGACTGCCGGCGGCATCGTATTGCCGGATTCTGCTTCCGAGAAGCCGTCCCAGGGCGAGGTCGTGGCCGTCGGTCCCGGCAAGCTGCTCGAAAACGGCGAGATCCGTCCGCTGGGTCTGAAGCAAGGCGACAAGGTCCTGTTCGGCCAGTACTCCGGCAGCACCGTGAAGGTCGATGGCGACGAACTGCTGATCATGAACGAGAGCGAGATCTTCGGCGTCCTGGAAGGCTGACTGCCTTTCACTCCGGAACTCAAAGACTCCACACTGAATTAGGAAGGTACAGAGAAGATGGCTGCTAAAGACATCAAGTTCGGCGAAGAGGCCCGCCGTGAACTGCTGGAAGGCGTGAACCTGCTGGCAGACGCGGTCAAGGTCACGCTGGGCCCGAAGGGCCGCAACGTAGTGCTCGACAAGAGCTTCGGCGCTCCGACCGTCACCAAGGACGGCGTCTCCGTTGCCAAGGAGATCGAGCTGAAGGACAAGTTTGCCAACATGGGCGCGCAGATGGTGAAGGAAGTCGCTTCCCACACCTCTGACGAGGCCGGTGACGGCACCACCACCGCCACGGTACTGGCGCAGGCGATCGTCAACGAAGGCCTCAAGGCTGTTGCTGCCGGCATGAACCCGATGGATCTCAAGCGTGGTATCGACAAGGCAGTGAGCGCCGCTGTGGAACACCTCAAGGCGGCTTCGATCCCATGCGCGGACACCAAGGCGATCGCGCAGGTCGGCACCATTTCCGCCAACTCCGACGAACCGATCGGCAAGATCATCGCGGACGCGATGGACAAGGTCGGCAAGGAAGGCGTCATCACCGTCGAGGAAGGTTCCGGCCTGGAAAACGAGCTGGAAGTCGTGGAAGGCATGCAGTTCGACCGTGGCTACCTGTCCCCGTACTTCATCAACAACCAGGACAACATGAGCGCGGAACTCGAGAACCCGTTCATCCTGCTCGTTGACAAGAAGATCTCCAACATCCGCGACATGCTGCCGCTGCTGGAAGGCGTGGCCAAGTCCAGCCGCCCGCTGCTGGTGGTCGCTGAAGACGTGGAAGGCGAGGCGCTGGCGACCCTGGTCGTGAACAACATGCGTGGCATCATCAAGTGCGCCGCCGCCAAGGC
>JBFKKR010000051.1:0-22270 GCA_041682035.1 Pseudomonadales bacterium
ACGCCATCCGCGCCTACCAGCAGGCCCTGAAGACCTTCACGGCGACGGATTTTCCGCAGGAATATGCCATTCTGCACAACAATCTGGCCACCGCCTTCCTGGCGCTGCCCACCCACGACCCGCAGGGAAAGATGCGCGAGGCGCTGGCGGTGCAGTCGTTCGAGGCGGCGCTGCAGGTCGTCAGCCTGGAATCGCAGCCGCTGGAATACGCCATGTTGCAGAACAACCTCGGCAACGCGCTGCAGCATGTCGACTCTGCCCACCCCGTGGAAAACCACCAGCGCGCGCTGGCCGCGTACGACGAGGCTCTGCGGGTGCGCACGCGCGACCGCTCGCCGGTGCAGTTCGCCAACACGCTCGCCAACCGCGCTGCCTGCTGCGCCCGCCTCGGTGCATTGCTGGAGGACGGCGGGCAGTACCTCGAGCAGGCCCGTGCCGCTTATCGCGAGGCCGTCACCGTGTTTTCCGAGCATGGCGAGGCGCAGCGCGCCGGGCTGGTCGCCGAGGCACTGGCAGACCTGCCCGTGGCCGCCGCCTGAGCCGGGTCCGAACGTGAATACCGGGTCACCCGATCGTCCGCGCCCCTCCCTGGAATCCCTGTTGCAGGAGATCGCCGCGCTGGAGCAGGCGGTCGCCGGCTGGGAGGAGTCCCAGCAGCGGACCGTCGACACCCTGCGCCGGGCCGTGGATGACCTGCACGGGGAGGCCCTGCGGCGCCTCATTCGCATCCTGCAGGGGGAACCGCACGCACGCGTGCTGCTGCGCGAGGCGGCCGGCGACGAGGTGGTATACGCGGTGCTGCGCCGCCTCGGCGTGCTGCGCGCCTCGCTGGACGAACGGGTGGAGGAGGCGCTCACCTCGGTCCGCCCGATGCTGGCCCAGCACGGGGGCGACGTGGAGCTCGTGGGCATCACGCCACCGGACACGGTGACCATCCGCCTGCTGGGTGCGTGCGACGGGTGCCCGGCCTCCTCCATCACGCTCAGCCAGGGCGTCGAACAGGCGATCCAGGCCGCCTGCCCGGAGATCACGCAGGTACAGATCGCCTCGGCGCCCGTGGTGACCACGCCGGTACAGACCGTGCGCATGGTCAGCCCCTTCGAGCAGGCCGAATGCTGGTTCGCACTGGATGTCGATCCCGACACCGGACCGACGCTGCAGGCATGCCGCGTCAACGGCCAGGACCTGCTGCTCGTCCGGACCGGCGACGGCCCGCGCTGTTTCGAGAACGCCTGCGCCCATCTCGGGCTGGGCATGGAGGACGGCGAGTGCGATGGCGCGCAGCTGACCTGCCCGCATCACGGCTTCCGCTACGAGACCGGCGAGGGCCGCTGCCTGTCCGTGCCTGAACTGGGCCTGCGCAGGTTTCCGCTGCGGACCCGTGACGGCGTGCTGCAGGTCTACCTGGCGTGAACATGGCGCACCCGTTCCCGGCCGGCGTCAGCGCGGTGGGCGCCCTGGCCGATCCCGACCTGCTGGTCACCCCCCTGCACGCCGACCGCACCGGCTTCTTCGCGCCGCGCGGCGCCTGGCTCGGCGGCGCAGGCGAAGGGCTGTGGGTCGCCGACAGCGGCCACCACCGCGTGCTCGGCTGGCGTGGATATGTGCCGGAAGCAGGCGCGCCCGCGCGTGTCCTGCTGGGCCAGGCGGGCGACCACGGCGAGGCACGCAACGCCGGCGAACGCCTGCCGGCCGCGCAGGGCCTCAACCTGCCGGTCGGCATCTGCCGGGCCGGAGACGGGCTGGCGGTCGCCGATTCCTGGAATCACCGCGTGCTGCTGTGGCGGGCATTCCCGGGCGAGGACCGGACCCCGCCTGACTGCGTGCTCGGCCAGCCGGACCTGACCGCCATGGAGATCAACCGTGGCCGGTCCGACCCGGCGTCCGACACGCTCTACTGGCCCTATGGCGTGCACTGGGACGGCGCGCACCTGTACGTGTGCGACGCCGGCAACCGGCGCGTCCTGATCTGGGACGGGCTGCCGGAGCGCGACGGCCAGCCGGCGGACCGGGTGCTCGGGCAGGACCGGTTCGACTGCCGCGACGAGAATGGCGGCCGCGACCCGGACGCCGCCGGCATGCGCTGGCCGCACGCTGCCTGCCGCTGGGGCGACCGGCTCTGCATCGCCGATGCCGGCAATCACCGCGTCATGGTCTGGGAACGGCTGCCGGAGCGCGACGGCCAGCCCGCCGACCTGCTGCTGGGCCAGCGCGACCCGGCCGGCGTACACAACAACGGCGGTGCGCTGCAGCCCGACGGGCGCTCGCTCAGCATGCCCTACGGGCTGGCGGCGCTGGACGGCCGCCTGTGGGTGGCGGATACCGCCAACTCGCGCCTGCTGGCATGGCGCGGGGACGGACTGGACACCGGCACCGCCGCCAGCGCCGTCTTCGGCCAGCCCGACTTCCACCAGCGCGGGGAGAATCGCTGGCGGGCGATGGCGCTGGACACCCTGTGCTGGCCCTACGGCCTGCAGGCCGGCCCCGGCTGCCTGGTGGTGGCGGACAGCGGCAACCACCGGGTGCTCATCCTGCCGGGATCCTCCCTGCCAGCGGACACCTGAGCATGGCGCGCAACGGACGCATGTTCCGGGTGACGGGCCAGGTCCAGGGCGTGGGCTACCGTCCCTGGATCTATCGCCAGGCCAGCCGGCTGGCGCTGACCGGGTGGGTGCGCAACGACCTCGGCGGCGTCTCCATCACCGCCTGGGGCAGCGAGGAGCACCTCGCGGCATTCGGCGCGCTGCTGCTGGCGGAGGGGCCGCCCATGGCGCGCATCCACGCCGTTCGCGCGTCGGCGCCGCCGGCGGAGTGCCGTGAACCGGCCGGGTTCACGATCCTGCCCAGCGGCGACGAGGGCGTCGGCCAGTGGCCGACTCCGGACATTGCCACCTGCCCGGAGTGCCTCGCGGAAGTACAGACCCCGGGCGCGCGCCGTCACCGTTACCCCTTCACCAGCTGCAGCCATTGCGGTCCCCGGGCATCGATCCTGCGGGCACTGCCGTGGGACCGTGCGCGCACGACGATGGACGCCTTCACCCTGTGCCCCGCCTGCCGCGCCGAGTACGAGGATCCGGCCGACCGGCGTTACCACGCCCAGCCACTGGCCTGTCCGGACTGCGGGCCCGCGCTGTGGTATGAGGCACAAGATGCCGGCCCGGTCGCCGCCGGCGAGGCGGCCCTGCAGGCGGCCGTGGCGCTGCTCCGCGCCGGCGGCATCCTCGCGCTCAAGGGCACCGGCGGCTGGCAACTCGCCTGCGATGCCGGTCGCGCCGATGTCGTGGCCGGGCTGCGGGCGCGCAAGCGGCGCCCCCACAAGCCGTTCGCCCTGATGGCGCGCGACCTCGCCTCCATCCAGCCTTTCTGTGTCCCCGACCCCCAGGAAGAGCAAGCGCTCACTGACGCCGCAGCACCTATAGTTCTTATGGATGTAAAGCCGGGCTTCCTGCCAGAAGCGCTGGCGCCGGGGCTGCGGCGGCTCGGATTCATGCTCGCCCACAGTCCCCTGCACCACCTGTTGCTGGAAGATCTGGACGGCCCGCTGGTGATGACCAGTGGCAACATCGCCGGCGAACCGCAGATCGTCGACGATGACGAGGCGCGGGCGCACCTGTCCGCTATCGCCGACGGCTTCCTCGGCCACACGCGGGAGATCGCGCGGCGCATGGACGACTCCGTGGTCCAGTTGAGTGGCGGCCGACTGCAGGTGATCCGCGCGGGACGCGGCCTCGCGCCACTGGCCCTGGAACTGCCACGGGCGCCGCATCACGGCCCGGTGCTGGCGCTCGGCGGCCACCTGAAGAACACCTTCGCGCTGGGCCAGAACGGGCAGGTGCTGGTCGCGCCGCACGTCGGCGACCTCGACAGCGAGCGTGCCCGCGGCGACGCGGTCGCCATGGCGTCGCTCTACCGCACACTGCTGCGCGATCCGCCGGCCACGGTGGCCTGTGACCTGCATCCCGATTACGCCTCGACGCGGGTGGCCCGCCAGCTGGGCCGGGAGCTGGATATCCCGGTAACCGGCATCCAGCACCACCATGCCCATTTCGCCGCCTGCCTGCTGGAGCACGGCATACCGGCTGACGCGCCGCCGGTCCTCGGTGTCATCCTCGACGGCCTGGGGTACGGCGCCGACGGCAGCCTGTGGGGCGGCGAGTTCCTGCTTGGCGGCTACGCCGGCAGCGAGCGGCGCGGCACCTGCAAGCCGGTCGCGCTGCCGGGCGGCGAGCGTGCCCTGCGCGAACCCTGGCGCAACCTGCTCGCCCATTTAGGCGCGGAGCTCGGCCTGCCCTGGCTGCGCATGAACTTCGGCCACCTCGAGGTCAGCAAATACCTGCTCGACCCCACCCGCGCGGCGCTCGCCGGCGTGCTCGGCGATGCGGCCCTCGCCCCCCCGGCCAGTTCCTGCGGGCGCCTGTTCGACGCGGTCGCGGCGGCCGTGGGCATCTGCCGCGAACAGGTCAGTTACGAAGGACAGGCCGCCATGGAACTGGAGGCCTGCGTGGACGCCGGCGCACTGGGCGCAGCCGGGGAGGAGGCCGCCTACCCGTTCCCCGCGCCGCGGCTGCACGGCAACGGGCTGCCCTACCTCGAACCGATGGGCATGTGGCAGGCGCTCTTCGGCGACCTGCACCTCGGCACACCGCGCGGGGTCATCGCGGCGCGCTTCCACCGCGGGCTCGCTGCCGGCATCGGGCGGCTGGTATTGCGTTTGCGCGGCGATGCCGCGGAGCCGGCGTTCCGGCACGTGGTACTCTCAGGCGGAGTCTTCCAGAATCGTATCCTGCAGCAACTCGTGAGAGAGGACCTGGAAATGCACGGACTGACCGTGCTCTGCGCCGGCCGCCTGCCGGCTGGCGACGGCGGCATTGCCGCCGGGCAGACTGCCATTGCCATCGTGCGGGGCACCTGAACCATGTGCCTGGGCATCCCCGCGCAGGTCATCCGGCTGGACCCGCAGCAACCGCGCTGCGCGACCGTCTCGGTCGGCGGCGTCGAACGCGCGGTCAACCTCTCCTGCGTGCTCGAGCCCGGTGTACCCCCTGAGTCGCTGCTCGGCAGCTGGGTGCTGGTGCATGTCGGTTTCGCGATGGCGCGCATCGATGAGGCCGAGGCCGCGCGCACGCTGGCGCTGCTCGCCGAACTCGGGGAGGCGCAGGAGGAACTGCAGCGCATGGGCGGCAATGAACGGGCGCAACCGTGAGCGCAGGGGGACAGCCTTGAGCGCGGGGATACAGCCTTGAGCGCAGGAAAACGGCCATGAGCGCCAACGACCCCCGGCTCGGCGCCCTCTACCCGCACCTGCGTGGCGCGGATCCTGCCGGCCCGCAGGGCCTGCTGGAATCGATCCGCGGCAAGGCTGCCGAGAGCTGCCGCGTCAAGGAACGCTTCTTCGCGGAGCAGGGCGATGACATCCTCGCCATGGCCGTCGCACTGGCCGACGTGTACGCCGGTCACGGTCGCATGTTCAGCATGGGCAACGGCGGATCCAGTTGCGATGCCGCGCACTTCGCGGTCGAGTTCACCCACCCGGTGACCGTCGGGAGGCCTTCGCTGCCGACCCTGCATCTCGCCGACGACACCGCCTTCCTGACGGCGATCGGCAACGACGTCGGCTTCGCAGACATCTACGCCCGCCGGCTGATCGCGCTGGCGCGGCCGGGTGACGGCGTCATCGCCTTCAGCACCAGTGGCAATTCCGCCAACCTGGCGCGCGCCCTCCGTGAGGGCCGCAGGTCCGGCCTGGCGACCTTCGCCGTGGTCGGCGGCGACGGCGGCGAGATCCGCGCCGGCGGGCTGGCGGAGCACCTGCTGTGCGTGGCGAGCGACAGCATCCACCGGGTGCAGGAGGTGCACGTTGCGCTCTACCACGTGCTCTGGGACATCGTGCACACCCTGCTGGCCGGGCGCCGGGGCGCGGCGGGCTGATGAAGTACGTCGACGAGTTCCGCGACCCGGCGCTGGCGCGGCGCGCACTGGCTGCGATCACCCGCCTCGGCGACACCATCCGCGCCCGCCGCGACGGACCGCTGCAGATCATGGAGGTGTGTGGCGGCCATACCCACGCCATCTTCCGCTACGGACTGCAGGACCTGGTGCCGGACAGCATCGAATTCGTACACGGCCCCGGCTGCCCGGTCTGCGTGCTGCCCATGGGCCGCATCGACGACTGCATCGCCATCGCGCGCAACCCGGGGGTGATCCTGACCACCTTCGGCGACGCCATGCGCGTGCCCGGTTCGCAGGGCACGCTGATGGACGCCCGGGCCGCCGGCGCCGACGTGCGCATGGTGTACTCGCCCGCGGACGCGCTGGAGATCGCGCGTGCGGAACCCGCCCGGCAGGTGGTGTTCTTCGCGCTCGGTTTCGAGACCACCATGCCGGCCACGGCGCTGACCGTGCTGCAGGCGGAACGGGAGGGCATCGACAACTTCTCGCTGTTCTGCAACCACATCACCATCATCGCCACCATCAAGGCCATGCTCGACTCGCCGGACCTGCGTCTCGACGGCTTCCTCGGGCCCGGCCACGTCAGCATGGTCATCGGCACCGAGCCCTATGCGTTCGTCGCCGACCACTACCGCAAGCCCATGGTGATCGCCGGCTTCGAGCCGCTGGATGTGCTGCTGTCGCTGCAGATGCTGCTGGAGCAGATCGAGGCCGGCCGCGCAGCGATCGAGAACCAGTACGCGCGCGTGGTCGCCGCACACGGCAATGATCCCGCGCTGGACGCCATCCACGCCGTCTACGAGCTGCGTGAGTTCTTCGAGTGGCGCGGACTGGGCTCCATCGACGCCTCCGGCGTCCGCCTGCGCGAGGCCTACCGGCGTTTCGACGCCGAGCACCGTTTCCACACCCCGGGCGTGCGCATCCCCGACCCCAAGGCCTGCCAGTGCGGCGAGGTGCTCAAGGGGGTGATCAAGCCCTGGCAGTGCAAGCAGTTCGGCGGCGCCTGCACCCCGGATTCCCCGCTGGGCGCGCTGATGGTCTCCTCCGAGGGCGCCTGTGCGGCCTACTACCGCTTCGGCCAGCGCCGCGTGCCGGCCGTGGAGGTGCCGTGAACCGCGACGGCCGCATCACGCTGGCGCACGGCGGCGGCGGCATGGCGATGCAGCGGCTGATCCGCGAGGTGCTGCTGCCCGCCTACGGCGATCCGGACCACGACGGGGTGGAGGACCAGGCCCTGCTGGATGCGGTGCTGCCCGCAGCGGGCGACCGCCTCGCCTTCACCACCGACGGCTACGTGGTCGACCCCCTGTTCTTCCCGGGCGGCGACATCGGCGCACTGGCCGTGCACGGCACCATCAACGACCTCGCCTGTGGCGGCGCCGTGCCGCTGGCGCTGAGCATCGGCCTGATCCTTGAGGAGGGCCTGGAGATCGAGACCCTGCGGCGCGTCGCCAATTCCATCGGCCGCTGCGCGCGGGACGCCGGGGTGCGCGTCGTGACCGGCGACACCAAGGTCGTGGCGCGCGGCGCCGCCGACAAGCTGTTCATCACCAGCAGCGGCGTCGGCCGCGTACCGGCGGGGCTGTTGCTGTCCTCGGCCAAGGTCCGCGCCGGGGATGTGCTGGTCGTCAGCGGGCCGCTGGGCGACCACGGCGCCGCCATCCTCTGCGAACGCAGCGAACTGGCGCTGCAGGCCGGTCCCCGCAGCGACACCCGGCCACTGCATCGCGCCACGCAGGCGCTGGCGCAGGCCTGCCCGGGGCTGCGCTGCATGCGCGACGCCACCCGT
This sequence comes from Pseudomonadales bacterium, assembly GCA_041682035.1. Lineage (GTDB taxonomy): Bacteria > Pseudomonadota > Gammaproteobacteria > Pseudomonadales > JBFGWM01 > JBFJWR01. Next base: position 7,739 of record JBFKKR010000051.1, read on the forward strand.
GGCGGACTCGGCGCGATTCTGAACGAGATCGCGCAGGCATCGGCCGTGCGTATCGCGCTGGACGAGGAACTGCTGGTCGTGGATGACGCCACGCGCGGCGTCTCCGAACTGCTCGGGCTGGATCCGCTCTACCTCGCCAACGAGGGGGTGTTCGCGGCACTGGTCCCCGAAGGCGAGGCCGGGGCGGCGCTCGCAGCGCTGCGCGCGGTGCCGGAATCGGCCCGCGCGTTCGTCGCCGGCCGGGCCACCGGCGGGGCGGCCGGGGTGGTCCTGCAGACCGCACTGGGTGGCAGCCGCGTGGTCGACCTGCTCAGTGGTGAGCAGCTGCCCCGGATCTGCTGATCCGCGCGGACGGATTGCATGCTAGGGTAAGAAACATTGAGGGAGAAGCAGACCCCATGAGCGCAACCGCCACCATCGATCTCGCGGACCCGGTCTACGGGGAGGGCCTGGCGCGGGCACTGGATGAATCCTCCCTGCTGTCGTCCGCCTGCCTGGGCAACCTCGCCAGCTGCGAGCTGCTCTCGTTCGTGCCCGGAGAGGCCGGTATCCGCAGCAATGACAGCCCGCGCCTGCGCTTCGCGCGTCGCCTGTTCGGCCTGGAGGGAGAATCCGGCTGGGAACCCGGGCTGGTGCCGGACCGGGTCGACGCCATCACACTCTCGCGGCAGACCATCCTGTTCCGGGAGGCCGAGAACCTGCTGCTGCGCCGCTGCCAGGACGACGCCGACCTGGCGCTGCTGATCTCCGTCTCGAACACGCTGGAGCCGTCCTCGGCGCAGGCGCTGTCCCGGCGCCTGTCTTCGGCCGGCGCCGCCACGCCGCTGCCGACGCTGCTGGGCAGCGCGCCCGACGTCCTTGCCGGGGCCACCATCAGCCTGCAGGACGGCACCATCAGGGCAACCCATGCACGCCCCGACGGTGCCTCGCGGGTGCGGCTGCAGGACGCTTTCGCGGCAGTGCTGGCCGACGCGATGAACGGCACGCTGCACGCGGGCGCGCGTTCGCTGGTGCAGGCGGCTGAACAGGCCATGGAGCGTGTCACCTGCCTGGAGTTCGAGGCGGACGGCCAACTCTACAGCTTCTCCCAGGTGCCCATGGTGCCCGGCGCGGTGCTGGATCTGCAGGGTTCGCTGGCCATCGACATGGGAGTGCTGCGCCGTATCCAGCGCGAGGCGCTCAACGATGCGCTGCGCCGTGCCATCGGCACCTTGCTGGAGGGCGACCTGCCGACCCAGATCACCCCGTTCCCGGAGACCGAGGTGGAATTCCAGGCCATCGTGCGTGACCTGCGGAGGCTGGACGACGACGACCTCATCGCGCGCCTGGACATCGGCGGCTTCGCCCCGCACGGTTTCGGGGAGGGTGAAGACCTGCAGCAGTGCCGGGAATGCATCTACTACCTGCCACATCGCAAGTGGTGCGACATCCCGGAATTACCGCTGCCGGTGGAGCCGCACTGGTGGTGCCGGCTCTGGAAGCTGTGAGGGCGGCGTGCACGAACTCGGCATCGCGCGCAATGTCGTCGCCATCGTCGGCGAGCGCGCCGGCGACCAGCGCGTGACGCGGGTGCGCCTGGAAGTGGGCCGGCTCGCCGCGGTGGTGCCTGATGCGCTGCGTTTCTGTTTCGATGTCTGCAGCGATGGCACCGCGCTGCAGGGGGCGACGCTGGAAATCGACGAGCGGCCCGGGCAGTGGCGTTGCCGCGACTGCGGTCACGCGTTCGCCAGTGACCGGTTCGGGGTGCCCTGCCGCTGCGGCTCCGGGCGGCTGGACTGCATCGGCGGCGAGGAACTGAAAGTGATCGAAATGGAGACGGCCTGATGTGCGGCGTGTGCGGGTGTTCCGGGGACGGGGAAAAGAACGTTCGCGTGCGCGGGGTCGAAGCGCAGAATCGCGATCATGCGCACGATCATGATCCGCACGCCCATGACCATGACCACGGGCATGACCATGACCACGGGCACGACCACCACCATGAACATGACCACGGCCATCACCATGCGCATCCGCATCCGCATTCCCATGCCCACGAAGCACCCGGCAATCGGCGCATCCAGCTGGAAGAGAACCTGCTGCGCAAGAACGACCTGCTCGCCGAGCGCAACCGCGGCTGGCTGGCCGGACGCGACCTGACCGCGATCAACCTGGTCAGTTCGCCCGGATCGGGCAAGACCACGCTGCTGGAGCGCACGCTGGAACGACTGCTGCCGGATCTCGACTGCGCGGTGATCGAGGGCGACCAGGAGAGCGAGCAGGATGCGCGCCGTATCCGCGCCACCGGTTGCCCGGCCGTGCAGATCAACACCGGTGCCGGCTGTCACCTCGAAGCCGACATGGTGGCGCGCGCCCTGGAGCAGTTGCAACCGCGCGCCGGCAGCGTCGTGTTCATCGAGAACGTCGGCAACCTGGTCTGCCCGGCGCTGTTCGACCTTGGCGAACGCGCGCGGGTGGCGCTGATCTCGGTCACCGAGGGCGAGGACAAGCCGCTGAAGTACCCGCACATGATCCGCTCCGCGGACCTGCTGCTGCTGACCAAGACCGACCTGTTGCCGCACCTCGATTTCGATATCGACCAGTGCGAGGCATGGGCCCGGCAGGTCAATCCCGACCTGCAAATCCTGCGCGTCTCGGCGCGCGATGGCACCGGCATGGCGCAATGGCTGCAATGGCTGGAGCGGCTGCGCCAGGCCGGCAATCGGCTGGCCGGAGGCGGGGACCAGGCCCTACGGGACCAGGCGATATCCGCCTGAGCGCTGTCTTCAGGTGGGAAGATAGACGCTGAAAGTGGCGCCCACGCCGAGTTCACCGGTCGCCTGCACGACGCCGCCGTGTTCCTCGGCGATCTGCTTCACGATGCTCAGCCCGAGACCGGCGCCGCTGTAATCGGCCTCGCTCGCCACGCGTTCGAACGGCTTGAAGATTGTCTCGGCGACTTCCGGATCCAGGCCCACGCCCGTGTCCGCGACGTCGACACGAATGCACGCGCGGTCCGTGCCCGGGATCACGTCGGCCTGCGCCGTCACATTCACCACCGGCACCATTTTTGCCCGGGTGTTCTTCAGCGCGTTCGAGATGAGGTTCTGGAACAGGGAAACCAGCAGGTTCGACTCGCCGACGACGTTGCCGGCTTTCGACGGCAGGCTGACGACGCCGCCACAGTCGCGGATGTCGCTCTCCAGGTTGTTGATCACCTCGGTCAGAACCGTGTCCAGGGAAGTGCTGCGCTTGGTCATGCGCTGGCTGGTCAGTTGCGCGTATCGCATCATGGAATCGAACAGCACGCCCATGTGCGCACATCCCCGCCGGACGGCGGTCAGTTCCTCCTGCACTGCGTCGGCGCCGGCGTCCTCCCGCAGCGCCTGCTCCGCGCGCTCAAGGCGCCAGGAGATCTTGCGCAGCGGCGCCTGCAGATCGTGGCCCGCCATGCGCGCGAACACCTCCAGTTTTTCGTTGGTTGCCTGCAGGCGCTTGTTGCTGGACTCGATCTGCGCCAGCAGGCGGTCCTGCTGCAGCATGAAGTCGCGGTCCCGCAGGGCCGTGTACAACGCCACGAACAGGCGGTCCGCGGTGAGATCGACCTTCTCGCAGAAGTCGTTGATGTCGTAATCGCGGGTGACCTCCGGGATGGAGAAGCGCCCGGCCTGGCCGGTGCGCAGGATGATGCGCACGTACCGGTTCGCCATCTCCTGCCGCACGTAGCGGGCAAATTCCAGGCCGGCCTCGTCGCTCTCCATCACCACGTCGAGCAGGATCACCGCGATGTCCGGGTTCCTGGCGTAGACCGTGCGCGCCTCCTCGCCGGAACGCGCGTAGAGCAGTTCGAGCGTGTGCCCCTCGTACCCGAAGTCGATCAGTGCGAGCCGGGTGACGGTCAGGACGGACTCGTCGTCATCGACAACGAGCATCTTCCAGGCCTGGGGCCCTTCCTGGTCGGCCTGCGAATCTTCCGACTCCTGTAATGCGTCCAAGCGTTCACTCCCGGTAACGCGCCGCTGATCACTCCAAATGTGGACCATTCGCGGGTTATAGACAAACACGGCGAGCGAGCGTCCCGCTGCAACGGGTCCGTTTCCTCGCCGCGGCGCTACCGGGCCGCGCCGGGGGGGGTCTACATAATCAGGATGCAAGCCGGTACAATCCCCGGCCCCCAGCGCCCGTAGCTCAGCTGGATAGAGTACTGCCCTCCGAAGGCAGGGGTCGCGCGTTCGAATCGCGCCGGGCGCGCCATTTCCTACCTCAATTCAACCTCTTGGCATCTGACCCCGAGCGCCGGAGGCCGGAACCACCCGGTTTCGGCAGCGTGCACGGTCGCCGGAACCCATGAATCCGGCCGCCTCGTTGGCATTTGACCGGCAAATGGACGAATCTGGGATAGACACACCACGCAGGCAGGGAAGCCCGGAACAACCAGGGGGCCCCAGTCATGATCCTTGAAGCCTACATGCAACCGCGTGTACAACCCGTCACCGAATCGGGATCCATACCGGTAACCGCGCTGATCCAGCCGCATGTCCCGCAGATCGCGTTCGACCTGCCACGACCCCACGCACATCCATTCGAAGATTGCAGCACTGCCGGCTCGCAGCCGTTGCTGGTCGAGGAAATCGAGCTCGCGCCAGTCAGCCGTGCGCGCTTCGAAGCCGTCGAGCGGGACGCCCGCCACTGGGCCGATGCGCATCGCGGTCGCAGCGCGCCGGTGTCATCCGCGGAAGACAGCCTCCCGGAACCGGAGACGGCCCGCCTGGAAGACCCGGCCGGACCGGCGCGCTTCCATTGCCGCGACGAGGCCGCCCTGCCGGTGCTGGAATGTTGCGAGAATGAACCGGACGAGGCTGAAATCGCGCTGTTCCAGGTTTACCTGGACCGGCCGCCGCGGTTCGGGACGCACGGCTCGCAAGGTGCCCGGCAGGCCAGCGACGAGCGCGCCTGGATCTGCGAGGTCGCCGCAGGTTTCAGCGCCTGCGTGGAGATCGAAGCGGCGCCCGCCCCCGACACGCCTGCCCCGCGCCGGCTGCCGGAGTGGGCGCTGCACCTGGACGAGATCGAGGTGACAGAGCACATCGACCTGCGGCCGGTCGATCTCGCCACGCTGTCGCGCGCCGCCTGAGCATAAGCGACGTTGCACCGCGGGCCGGGGACAAACCCGGCCCCGCGCGTTTCCGGTACGATGCAGGGCATCCCGCCGCGGCAGGACCCGTGCATGTTCCCCTACGAGACCAGCCTGGTGCGGGAGACGCGCGTCGAGGACGCCTCCCACTGCACCCTGGAATATGATCCCGACCCGGACCGCTGGCCATGGCTGGCGCTGCCCTGCTGGCACCCCGTCGTCGCCGAAAAGTACGCCTACTTCTCGGGCGTGACGGCTGGCCTGGCGGTCGGCGTGCTGCAACCGGCCACCTTCACTGCGCTCACCGGGATGCAGTGGTCCTACCATGGCGATACGGCCGGCGCCCGTTACCCGCTGCGGGCCCGCTGCCGGTCATTGCTGGAGGACAGCGCTGCGGCCTACTCGGTTGATGCGCGCGATGCGGCAGACCGTACGCTGTTCCGGATCGAGGGGCAGGGCGTGATTTTCCGGAACCGCGATTTCGACGCCTGGCGCGAACAACGCAGGCGGCTACACGGTGAGGACGGCAATGCGGCGCGCCTGGATCGCGCCGGTGCGGGGGCCTGTGGCGTGACCGATGCGGCGGTCGTGCGCATCGGTGCCTACGACGCGGAAAAACAGGTCTGCCTGGCGCTGCTCACCCGCGCGGACGGTTTTCATCCCGGGCATCCGTACCACACCGGCTCCGGTGATCACGTCAACGCGGCACAGCTGCTGGACTGCGCCAGCCAGGCAGCCCATGCGGTCCTGCTGCACGAAGGCCTGCGTGCGCCGGATTCCGGGGCGCTGGTCTGCCTCGGCGGCAAGGCGCGCTTCCGCAATTACATCGAGCTGGGCACGATCTTCTCGATCCGCCTCACGGAGCTGCTGCAGGAAGAGCCGGGCGCGTTCGATCTCCGTTTCGACCTGCATCAGCATGAAGCGGTCTGCGCCCGGCTGACGCTGCGATTCGCCGCCGGCTAGTTCCGCTGCGGGCGCTCCAGGCGCCGACTCTCCGGCGGATACACGATACGCGCTTCGTAACGCCCGCCATCGGCGCGCTTGATGTTGGAAATGCCCCGGTATTCCAGCAGCTGCAGTGACTCCGCGTCGTACCAGAGCAGAATCGGCGCCAGCAGCATGCGCACGAAGAAGGAGTCATGCTCGACGCGCAGGTGGTAAGCGGGACGACCCTGCCACTTTACCTTTTTCAGGTCGTGCGCCTTGAACGAGAAGCTGTCCAGTTCGCCGGCGACCAGGAATTTCAGTTTCACCGGTTTGCCACGCAGCAGTCGCCCGATCTGCGCGCGCACGAACTCGTCGAATCCGGAATCGATGACGGCATGGTCCGGGAGCGGCAATTTCTTTCGTTCGACCGGGCCGGAACCGCTGCGCCGGTTCAGTTCGACTTCGTCACCGGCGCGCCGCGCACCCTCGGTGTAACCGGCGCGACGGTCGGTCAGCTGGAAATCGGGGGTGGCGGCGCCCGGCGCGTAATCCAGCCATTTCTCCGCGAACGGCGCGCCCGCCGGGTCGCTGTAGTGGATGGTGCCGTAACGCGGGCGGCCGGCGATCCGGCACTGGCGGTGCTGCTCGCGGTAGAGGAGGACCTCCGATTGAGGCTGGTAGGCCTGCGCAGCGAAGTGGTGGATCTCCTCGCACGACGCCCAGTCGAACCGTGCATCGCCGGGCGCCGCCTGCGCAGCGAACGCCATGCCGCCGAGAACGAATGCAGCGCCTCGCATGCCGTTGCCTACCGGTGTCCGCTTCATGGGATCCTCTGAAAGGGGTTGCCTCCAGCGAGTCTCCTATACTGGCGGCATCCCGGCAAACTGAGGGTCGCGTGAAGAACCTGCGAGCCGTGCTGGCCTTACTGCTGTTGGCGCTCAATCTCGGCTTGTGGATCGTACCGGTCACGCTGCTCGCACTGCTGCGCCTCGTCTGCCCGCTGGCAGGTCTGCGCCGGCTGATCCGGCGCTGCATGGAATGGCTGGCGGTCGCCGCCATCAGTGGTGACACGCTGGTCTGGCGTTTCGTCTCGGGGGTGCGCATCGAGTGGGTGGGGGAGCCTCCGCCCCGGTTGCGCGACAACTGCATCGTGATCGCCAATCACCAGAGCTGGTCCGACATCCTGCTGCTGCAACACGCCCTGATCCGCCGCACCGCGCCGCTGAAGTGGCTGGCCAAGCGGGAACTGCTGTACGTGCCGGTGATCGGGCTGATCTGCTGGGCCTACGGCTACCCCATGCTGAACCGTTACCCGGCCGAACAGCTGGCGGCGAATCCGGGGCTGCGGGAGCGCGACGCCCGCCAGGTACAGCGCGCCTGCGCGTCGCTGCAGTCGCAACCGGGCACCATCATGAATTTCCCGGAGGGGACACGGCACACCGCCGCCAAGGCGAGCCGGGTCGAATCTCCCTACCAGTACCTGCTGCCACCGCGGGTCGGCGGCATGCATCAGCTGGTGCAGGTGCTGGGCAGCAACCTGGTGGGGATCCTCGACATCACCATCCAGTATCCGCAGGCCCCCGCGCGGTTCTGGGACTTTCTCGCCGGCCGCTATCCCTGCGTGCGGATGCACTGCGAATACATTCCCGCCGGGGAACTGGCATTCCTGCACGCCGGCACCGACAGCCGGGCGGTGCTGCGCGCCTGGCTCGACGAGCGCTGGTCACGGAAAGACCGGCTGCTGGACGGCTACCTCAGCCCATGAGCTCGTAGGGCCCGCCTTTCTCCAGCGCTTCCTGGTAGGCGGGCCGCGCCTCGATGCGCTCGCGAAACGCGTGCAGCCTGGGGTACTCGGCCGGTGTCGCGGTGCGCACGAAGGCCGCCTGCACCGGGAAGCTCATCATGATGTCTGCACCGGAGAATTCCGCCCCGGCGAACCAGGCCTGCTCGCCGAGGGTCTTTTCCATCAGCCCCAGCGCATCCGCGATGCCCGGGTCGAGGTAGGCCTTGCCGACCTGACCCGCCACGGCGCGGGTGATGGGCCGGATGAAGAACGGCACCGGCCTGGTGGTGGTGGCGTTGAAGACCAGCTTCATCACCAGCAACGGCATGATGGAACCCTCGGCGGCATGCAGCCAGTAGCGGTACTGCAGGTAGTCGTCCGAATCCGGCGCCGGGCGCAACCGTCCGCCGCCATACCGGTCCAGCAGGTACTCGATGATGGCGCCGGTCTCGGCGATGGTCCGCCCGCCATCGGTGATCACTGGGGACTTGCCCAGCGGGTGCACCGCTTTCAGTGCCGCCGGCGCCAGGCGGGATTTCGCATCCCGCGCGTACTGCCGGATCTCGTACTCGACACCGAGTTCCTCGAGCAGCCAGAGAACCCGCTGCGAGCGGGAATGTTCAAGATGGTGGACGATCAGCATTGGACGCACGTTCTCCCGGGCGATTCCGGCCCCGGCGGGCCAAAGGAACGTCGAATTATGCAGCAGGATGAAGCCCGCGTCAGTTTCCACCAATGCCGCTGCGCTGTACTCTTGCGCCCATGATGGTGCGCTTCTCGAAAATGCATGGCCTCGGCAACGATTTCGCGGTGATCGACCTGGTCACCCAAGGCGCGCGGCTGTCCGCCGATCGCATCCGGGCGCTGGCGGACCGCCACACGGGGATCGGTTTCGACCAGTTGCTGACGGTCGAACCGCCGACCTCCCCCGACTGCGATTTCACCTACCGCATCTACAATGCCGATGGCAGCGAGGTGGGGCAGTGCGGCAACGGCGCCCGCTGCCTGGCCAGTTTTCTGCGCCGCTCGGGCCTGACCGCCAAGGACCACATCCGCGTCGCCACGCAGGAGCGCGAGCTGGACCTGCAGGTGCTGCGGGACGGTCGCATCCGGGTCAACATGGGCGTGCCGGAACTGACCCCGGAGCGGGTGCCCTTCATCGCCCGCCACAAGGCCGCCCTGCATCACATCGAGACCAGCCACGGCAGCCTGCCCGTCTCGGTCCTGTCCATGGGCAACCCGCACGCCGTGCTGGTCACGCCCGACGTCGCCACCGCGCCGGTTGCCGAACTGGGTCCTGAACTCGAACGCCACCAACGTTTTCCGGAGCGGGTCAACGTCGGGTTCATGCAGGTGATCGATCGCGGGCGGGTGAAGCTGCGCGTCTACGAACGCGGTGTCGGCGAGACCCGCGCCTGCGGCACCGGTGCCTGCGCGGCCGCCGTGGCCGGGCGCCTGCAGGGCCTGCTGGATGACGAGGTGGAGGTTTCCCTCCCAGGTGGTAGTCTTACCATTAACTGGCCGGGCTCCGGCCAGCCGGTCTGGATGACCGGTACCGCGACGCACGTTTATGAAGGGAAGGTGGACGTTTGAAAGATACGGATATCGCCCTGCAGGAAAAGCAGGAAGAGCAGGACGCAGCGCTGGACGACGGCCAGATCCGCGACTACCTGGAACAGCATCCCAACTTCTTCCAGCGCAACCAGGACCTGCTGCTCGAACTGCGCCTCCCGCATGCTTCCGGCAAGGCCATCTCCCTGGTCGAACGCCAGGTGGACCTGTTGCGCAGGCGCGCGCGGGAGAGCGAGGGCCGTCTCACCGCCCTGGTCAACGTGGCGCGCGAGAACGAGCACCTGTTTGAGAAGACCCGCGCGCTGACCCTGGCGCTGCTCGATGCCAGCTCGCTGGACGAACTCGGCCAGATTCTAGAGGAACGCTTCCGGGACGACTTCCGCACCGACGCCGGCGGGCTGATCCTGCTGGTGGACGACGAGGAAGAGGGCGACGGCAACACGCGCACCCTGGCGCGGTCCGCGCTGGTGCAGACGATTCCCCGTTTCGAGGGCATCCGCGAAACCACCGGCGGCGCCCTGCGCGAGGAGGAGATCGATATCCTCTTTCCGCTGCACGACCGGCGCATCCAGTCGGCGATGGTGGCGCCCGTCTTCCTGGCGGATGCCGGGCCGGATGTGCCCGCCTGCGCGCTGCTGGCCCTGGGCAGCAACGACCGGGGCTATTTCCACGACCGGCTCGGCACCTCGTTCCTGGAATACATCCGCGAGGTGCTCGGCAGAATCCTCGTGAAGCACCTGCCTGCGCGGGACTGACGCCATGGCGGAGCCTGCCGCCCCCCGCAACTGGTTGCAGTCCTTCCTGGACATGCAGGCGCACGAGAAACGCGCGTCGGCCCACACGCTGGCAGCCTACCGTCGCGATCTGCAGGCATTCGTCGATATGCTGCCCGCCGACCTGGCGGCAGATCCGGAACGCTGGACAGCAGCTGTGCGGGCGCATGCCGGCCAGCTGCACCGCCGCGGCCTCGCGGCCCGCTCGATCCAGCGCAAGCTCTCCGCGATCCGCAGTTTCTGCAACTGGCTGGTCGCCAACGGCCACGCGCGCAACAACCCGGCCCGCGACGTCCGCGCGCCACGCCTGCCGCAGCGCCTGCCGGAGACGCTCACCCCGGACGAGCTGGCGGCCCTGCTGGAGGCCACACCCCGCGACCCCCTGCTGCAACGCGACGCCGCGATGCTGGAACTCTTTTATTCCTCCGGGCTGCGACTGGCGGAACTGGTCGGCCTCGACCTGTGCGACATCGATCTGCGCGAGGGACTTGCGCGCGTCACCGGCAAGGGCAACAAGACCCGGGAGGTACCGGTCGGCCGGAGCGCGATCACCGCGCTCACGGCCTGGTTGCGGGAGCGGGCGCGTTACACCGATGACCCGGACGGGCCGCTGTTCGTGAGCCGCCGCGGCCAGCGCATCCATCCCCGCACGGTGCAGCAACGCCTGGAGCACTGGCGCAGGAAATACGGCGGCTCGCAACCCCTGCATCCCCACATGCTGCGCCATTCGTTCGCCAGCCACCTGCTGGAATCCTCCGGCGAACTGCGGGCGGTACAGGAACTGCTCGGCCACGCCGACATTTCGACCACGCAGATCTACACCCACCTGGATTTCCAGCACCTGGCCAGGGTCTACGACCAGGCCCATCCGCGGGCACGCCGCAAGCCGGAGAACCCGGACCGTTGACCCGGATCCGCCTGCTCACCTTCGATCTCGACGACACCCTGTGGCCGGTCGAACCGGTGGTCGAGCGGGCCAACCGGCTGCAGTACCAGTGGCTCTGCGACCATCTGGATGGCTTCGCCGACCGCTTTCCGGCCCAGGAACTGCTGCGATTGGCGCACGAACTCAGCAGGCAGCAGCCGGAACTGGATAAATTCGTGACCCGCAAGCGCAAGGCGCTGCTGCGGACCGTGGCGCAGGAATGCGGGCTGGCCGGTGATGCCGCCGAAGAACTGGCCGAGGCGGCCTTCGGGGTCTTCCACGAGGCACGCCAGCAGGTGGACTTCTACCCGGGCGTACTGGAAACGCTGGCTGACCTGGCGCAGGAGTACCGGCTTTGCGCACTCTCCAACGGCAATGCGGACATCTTCCGGACCGCGGCGGCGCCCTTCTTCTCCAGCGCCGTCAGCGCGGAATCATGCGGTTTCGCCAAGCCCGATGCGCGGATATTCCGCGCTGCGCTGGTGCGCTTCGGCGTCACTGCCGGGGAAGCGCTGCATGTCGGCGATCATGCCGAAACCGATGTGCTGGGCGCTCTGCGGGCCGGGATGCACGCCATCTGGCTGCACGACGGAGAGATGGGGTGGCCGGCGCCGGAATCCCCGCCGAGCGCAGAAATCCGGGCATTCACCGAGCTTCCCGGAGTCCTGCAAGCCCGCTAGGCGCAGAATTCACTGAAAATTCACCACTGCGCCACATTTCGCCATATTTGGCCGGTTCATTACCACATTCCAGGCAGAGAATACTTTTCGAACAGGCCATGTGGGCCTGGCAGATTATGAGCGCCGGAAGCGGCAGCAAGGGTAAAGGGATAGAAGACCATGTTCCAGACCAGCACGTACATCGCCATGCAGGCGCCGCGCGAAGAAGCGGTGGACGCCCAGGTATTCCCGGAGGACGGCGATTACCAGCACGTCATCGAATGCGTCCAGCAGGCTGCCGGCCAGCAGGCGCGCATTCAGAAGGTACTGCGGCACCACATCCCGGGCTCGTTGTACAACGGCGGCAAGTGCTGCCGGGTGTCCTGGAGCGTACTTGCAGACGCCGACGGCCACGCCATGCACTACACCGTCTACAACCGCGAGCGCACGCCGCTGCCGATTCCCTCCGCGAAATTCGACAGCCACGGCTTCTATGTTCGTGCCGCACGCGAGGTCCCGGGCCACGCGCACTGAGCGTTGAGAAGCAGAAAAAAGGGCGACCCGTGGGTCGCCCTTTTTTTTGGGTCTTAATTGGTCTTCCGCCCGTCACCCTTCAGGGGCACCCACCAACACCCACCCTTCAACAGCCACCCGGAAGGGGTGGCGCCACCGCTGACCCGCCGCTAGTTGACGCGCGGGTCCAGTTCGCCGGAAGCATAGCGCTGGTACATGGCTTCCAGTGAGAGCACCTTGATTTTCGATGCTTTGCCAGCGGTACCGAAAGCCTCGTAACGCGCCTTGCAGATGTCCGCCATGGCGTCCTGGGCCGGCTTCAGGTACTTGCGCGGATCGAATTCCGAGGGGTTTTGCGCCAGAAAGCGTCGGATCGCCCCGGTGGAAGACAGCCGCAGGTCGGTATCGATGTTGACCTTGCGAACCCCGTGGCGGATGCCCTCCTGGATTTCCTCGACCGGCACGCCGTAGGTTTCCGCGATCTCGCCGCCGAACTCATTGATGACGGCCAGCCACTCCTGCGGCACCGACGAGGAACCGTGCATCACCAGGTGGGTATCGGGGATGCGCGCGTGGATCGCCTTGATCCGGTCGATGTCGAGGATATCCCCGGTCGGCGGGCGGCTGAACTTGTAGGCGCCGTGGCTGGTGCCGATCGCGATCGCCAGCGCGTCGACGCCGGTCTGCTTGACGAAATCGGCGGCCTGTTCCGGATCGGTGAGCAGCATGTCGTGCGTCAGCTTGCCGGCAGCGCCGACCCCGTCCTCCTCGCCGGCCTCCCCGGTTTCCAGGGAACCCAGGCAGCCCAGTTCACCCTCCACGGAAACACCACAGGCATGCGCCATCTCCACGGTGCGGCGGGTGACGTCGACATTGTAGTCGTACTCGGCCGGGGTCTTCTGGTCCTCCTTGAGCGAACCGTCCATCATCACGGAACTGAATCCGAGCTGGATCGAACGCTGGCAGACATCGGGGGAGGCGCCGTGATCCTGGTGCATGACCACCGGGATATGCGGCCATTCCTCAATGGCGGCGAGGATCAGGTGACGCAGGAAGGGCGCGCCGGCGTACTTCCGCGCACCGGCGGACGCCTGCACGATGACCGGCGAGTCGGTCGCATCGGCGGCTTCCATGATGGCGCGCATCTGCTCCAGGTTGTTGACGTTGTACGCGGGCACGCCGTAACCGTGCTCCGCGGCGTGATCCAGTAACTGGCGCATGCTGATCAATGCCATGAGTATTTTCCTCTCGGTTCAGACGCCCGTCGCCCGTTGCTCCAGTGCAACGACGGCGGGCAGTTTCTTGCCTTCCACAAATTCCAGGAACGCACCCCCTCCGGTGGAGATATAGGAGATGCGATCCGCCACACCAAACTGGTCGATGGCCGCCAGGGTGTCGCCACCGCCGGCCAGCGAAAATGCCGGGCTCGCGGCGATCGCCTCGGCGATTCGCTTCGTACCGCCGGCGAACGGTTCCATTTCGAACACGCCCACCGGCCCGTTCCAGAGGATCGTGCCGGCGCCGGCAAGCTGGGCCGCCAGCGTCTCGGCCGCCGCCGGACCGATGTCGAGGATCATCTCGCCCTCGCCGACCTGGTCACAGCCGCAGGTGCGGTTTTCCGCGGCGGCGTCGAATTCGCGCGCCACCACGACATCCTGCGGGAGGGGAATGTCGACCTTGTCCAGCAGCGACTTCGCCAGCGGGATCATGTCCGCCTCGTGCAGCGAGGCGCCGACCGGGTGCCCGGCGGCCGCGAGGAAGGTGTTGGCGATACCGCCGCCGACGATCAGCTGGTCGCAGATGCCGGCCAGCGATTCCAGCACCTGCAGCTTGGTGGAGACCTTGGAGCCGCCGACGATGGCGACCAGCGGCCGGCGCGGGTCGGCCAGCGCCTTCTCGAGCGCGTCCAGCTCGGCGCACAGCAGCGGACCGGCGCAGGCAACCGGTGCCGCCAGCGCCACGCCGTGGGTCGAGCATTGCGCGCGGTGCGCGGTGCCGAAGGCATCCATGACAAACACGTCGCAGAGGCGCGCCATCTTCTGCGCGAGCGCCTCGTCATCGGCTTTCTCACCCTTGAGCAGGCGCACGTTCTCCAGCATGACGACCTGGCCGGCGACGGCGTCGATGCCGTCGATCCAGTCGCGCACCAGGGGCACGTCGCAACCGAGCAGGCCGGACAGGTGCTCGGCCACCGGCGCCAGCGACACCTCGGGCTGCAGTTCCAGCGCGGCGCCTTCCTTGGGACGGCCCAGGTGCGACATCAGCAGTAC